>NZ_LT629779.1:1592527-1911033 GCF_900105535.1 Pseudarthrobacter equi | reverse complement strand
GCTTTGCGCGCTTCGACTTGCGCTGCTTGCCGCGGCCTGCGCCGCCCTTACCGAAGGCACCCTGGGTACCGCCGCGACCGCGGCCGCCCTTGCCAAAGCCACCGCCGGCGGGAGCACCGCCGCCGCCACCGGGACCACCGGTGCCGGGTGCGCCGGGGCGTCCCGGACCGCGTCCGCCGGCGCCCGGACGTCCTGCACCGGCGGGTGCGGGACGCTCAGTGCGGTTGGGCATCATGCCCGGAGTGGGACGGGGACCACCGGGACGCGGTGCGCCGGGGCGGGGGCCACCGGCACCTGCTGCGGGACGGGGCCCACCTGCACCGGCAGCGGGACGCGGACCACCGGGGCGGGGGCCACCGGCGCCTGCCGCCGGACGGGGACCGCCGGGGCGTTCTCCGTCGTTGCGGCCGGGACGGGGCATGCCCTGGGAAGTTGCGAAGGGGTTGTTGCCCGGGCGGGGTGCACGGTCGCCGTCGCCGCCACGGCCGCGGGGCATGCCCTGCGAGGTGGCGAACGGGTTGTTGCCCGGACGGGGGCCGCCGGGACGGGGTGCCGAGGAACCCTGTGAGGAGCCGCCCTGGCGGGGTGCCGGGGCGGGGGTCTCAGCCTTGGGGCCGGGACGCGCGCCGGGCTTGGCGCCCGTGGACGGCGCCGCGGGTGCCGCAGCCGACGCCTGGGGTGCCGCCGGAGCGGAAGCTGCCGGAGCTGCCGGAGCAGCGGGGGCTGGTGCCTCGACCTTGGGGGCCGGAGCCTTGGGCGCGGCGGGGCCGGGAGCCGGAGCTGCCGGGCGTGATTCTGCCGCGGGGGCGGGTGCCTTGGGGGCGGCAGGTGCCGCAGCCTTGTTGGCGGCGTCGGGGAAGGCGTTACGCAGCTTCCGTACGACGGGGGCCTCAATGGTGGAAGAGGCGGAGCGAACGAATTCGCCCAGTTCCTGCAGTTTTGTTACTGCATCTTTGGAAGTGATACCGAGCTCTTTGGCGAGCTCATGTACGCGGACCTTGGCCACATTTCTCCTGTCTCGGTCCGCACCGAGCCAGGTACGAACCGTCTACTTCTTACTGCGGGCCCTGGCCGCGGATGGTGCGGAAGGGCCCATTGCAGAGCGCAACAAAGTTGTCATCGTTACGCACTCATCGCTGGGAACTCATCGGGTTTCCATCAGACTTCTGACCCGCTTTCAGGTTGGACGGTTGGTGCTGCAGCCACCGGGGCGCCTGCGGCGGTCGGGCCTGGCTTGATCCGGCGTTCGACGTCGGCGGTTTCGGTCGCGCCCCGCAGGGCCCGCCCGAATGCCCGCCGTTTGAGCGCCAGGGCAAGGCACGATTCGCTGGGATGCAGCCATGCACCCCGGCCAGCCATCCGGCGTCGTTCATCCACCAGGACAGCGGACGAACCGCTGTCCCCGGCGACGAGCCGGAGTAACTCAGTCTGCGGACCTTTCTTCCGGCAGCCGATGCAGGTACGTTCCGGCCGATTTCCGCTGGTAGGTGTTGCTGCCACGGTGATCGTCCTGACGTTCATATCTGCCGGCCCCCGCAGGTCCTGTGCCGCTGTTGCGGAACGGGCACGCGAAGGCGCACTACTGCCGGCCGTTAGGCGCGGACCTATCTATTCTAGCCCCTTCGGGCCGTTCTACCCGAACCCGTGGCCTGCCACGGTGTGGCAGACCACCTGGGACGGGGCGCTGAAAGTGCTTCAGTTTTCCTTCGGCGCAGCGGCGTCGGAAACGATGTCGATACGCCAACCGGTCAGCTTGGCGGCGAGGCGGGCGTTTTGGCCTTCCTTGCCGATCGCCAGGGACAGCTGGTAGTCGGGGACCACCACCCGCGCGGAGCGGGTGGCTTCATCGGTGATGGTGACGGAATTCACGCGCGACGGCGAGAGGGCGCTGGCGATGAACGTCGCCGGGTTCTCGCTGAAGTCCACGATGTCGATCTTTTCGTCGTTGAGCTCCGTCATGACGGCGCGGACGCGGGAACCCATCTCACCGATGCAGGCGCCCTTGGCGTTGATGCCGGATGCGTTGGCCTTTACGGCGATCTTGGTCCGGTGCCCTGCTTCGCGGGCCAGCGCCACGATCTCCACTGAGTGGTCCGCGATTTCCGGGACCTCCAGTTCGAACAGCTTGCGGACGAGGCCCGGGTGGGAGCGGGACAGCGTGACGGAGGGACCCTTGGTGCCGCGGTGGACGTCGATGACGAGGGCACGGAGCCTGTTGCCGTGAACGTACTTCTCCCCCGGCACCTGCTCGGGCGGCGGCAGCAGCGCTTCCAGAGAACCGAGGTTCACCTGGATCATGTGCGGGTTGTTGCCCTGCTGGATGGTGCCGGACACCAGCTCGCCTTCGCGGCCCTTGAACTCGCCCAGCACGTTGTCATCCTCAACGTCGCGCAGGCGCTGCAGGATGATCTGGCGGGCGGTGCTGGCAGCGATGCGGCCGAAGCCCGCCGGGGTGTCTTCGAATTCGCCGATCGGGGCGCCGTCGTCGTCAATCTCAACAGCCCAGATGGTGACGTGGCCGCTCTTGCGGTCAAGCTCAGCGCGGGCTTTTTCGAAGGCGCCGGGCGACTTGTGATAGGCCACCAGCAGCGCCTGCTCGATGGTGGGAATCAGGAGGTCCAGCGGAATTTCACGCTCACGCTCCAAAAGTCTCAGTGCGCTCATGTCAATATCCATCAGGCCTCCTCGGAAGGTCCATTGTGTTCTGGTTCCAGGCCATCTTCCGAAAGGTGGCTGAATTCGATCTCGACTTTTCCGTTGCGGATCCTGTCGAAAGGAAGTTTTACGGGATCGCCCTGCTTGGGCTTCATGCCCTTCTTGACGGCGATTTCGGGCACGAGGGTGACTCCCCCGTCATCCACCGACTGGATGCGTCCGGTGATGTTCTCACCCTGGATGACCTTGACGCTGGCAATCCGGCCCTTGGCGCGGTGCCAGTGGCGCGGTTCCGTCAGGGGACGTCCGACGCCGGGCGACGAAACTTCGAGGTCGTACGGGCGGGTGTCGGCACCGGGATCGTTATCCAGGACATCCGAGAGCACCTTCGAGATGTCAGCGATGACATCGAGGCTGACGCCGCCGGTTTCTTCCTGCGGCAGGTCCACCACGACGTGGAGCACCCGGTTGGAGCCGGCAACGTTGATGGCGATGTCCTCGAGGTACAGCCGGTTGGCCAGGACGGACGGTTCAAGGAGGGCCCGGAGCCGGTCGGCTTCCGGGTTGTGGGCCGGGGCGGAATCAGCCTTCCCCGGTGCGGTGTGGTCTGATGAAGCCTGGGCTTCTGCATTGCTCACGATGCCGGCCGCCTCCCTTATAGATGATGTGGTGTGTACTAGCGTAGCCATTTTACCGGTCCAGTGGTGCACCGGGATCCCCCTCCGCCGTGACACCATGGTCTGTTGTGGAAGACGACAGCCAGGATAGAAAACCGCGGATGCGCTACGCCCGGTACGCCGTCATTTCACTGGCAGCCCTGCTGGTCCTCAGCCTCGGATTTGCCGTCATTCCGGGCGAGCAGCCCGCTCCGGCCCCGCCGACGTTCACCGATCTGGCCCGTGCCGCCGCTCTGGAAGACGCCCTCGCACTTCGGGCCGCAGGGCTGGACCTTGCCGCCACGGCGGCAGGTGACAGCGCTGCTGGGCATCCCACGCAGGCGGTTGTGACGTTGCTGACTCTCCAGGCCCGCGCCTTCCTCCCTGCGGGTTCGCCGGCTTCACCGTCGGACAGTCCGTCCGCGCCGCCCGCCCCGGCCGCGACATCCGACCCGACGGCGTCAGCGTCCCCGGCGCCTGCTGCCGCTCCCAGTGAAGTGGAGCTGGCCAAGGCCCTGGCCGCCAGCGGTTCCCGGCGGCTCAAGGATGCCCAGGAGGCCGACGGCGGAATGGCGCGCCTGCTCGCTGGCGCAGGGACCGCACAGCTGCTGGCCGCCCGGCAACTGGCCGAAGCCGCCGGCGAGCCCGGCGCAGTCACGGGGGCTGCCACGGACCAGGCGGACGCGACCGCAGGTTCCGGCCCGCTGGTTGGCTCCGCCCCCACTGCATCGCCGGCGGATTGTCCGTTCCCGGCGCCCGACACCACCACTGCGCCCCTGGGCTCCACGCCGGGAGGAGGCCCGCCCGCAGGCGGCAGCCTGTCCGCGGAGAGTGCGGCCGGAAAAACTCCCTGGGCGGGAACCGCCGGGGCCGCGCTGGCGGCCGTCCTGCAGGCCCAGCAGAAGGCGGCCTACGGCTACCAGGCAGCCATACCGCGCCTCGCCGCGGAAGATGCCGGGCCGGCGTCGGAATTCCTCCGGCAGCACCGGGCCGCCGCGGAGGAATCTGAAAACCGCCTCCGGCTGGCATGCCAGCTGCCCCGGCCGCAACCGGCGGGATACGCCCTGGACGCAGATTTCCTCAGCGCGCCGGCCACCGGTCTGGGCACGCTCGAGGCAGCTGCTTTGCCCGTTTACGCCGACCTGGTTGCCTTGACCGAGGGAACGGACCGGGCATGGGCCCTCTCGCTGCTTGAATCCGCTGTTACCCGGACCGCCCATTGGGGCGCCGACCCGGGCCCGGTGCCGGGCATCGTCCTGGATACCGCCATGTTGCCCGCGCTGCCGGCCGGCGGTTAGCCCGCCCTGCAGACACTAGGCTGATGCCGATGACTCCAGCAACGAGCGTGCCCATCCCGTCCGAACTCGACGCCAGGTACCGGCGCAGCAGTTCCGGGCGGGCGTGGCTTGCCTCGCTGCCCGGCCTGATTGCCGGCCGGATGGAACAGTGGAACCTGGCGTCCGGCCTCCTTCCGGGCGCCCTGCCTTGGAGTGGCCATGGCGCTGTGGTGGTGCCTGTGCTGAGGGAGGACGGCACGCCGGCCGCCCTCAAGGTTGCCTACCCCCATGACGAAGCCCTCGGCGAGCCCCACGCCCTGGCCCTGTGGGCCGGTCGCGGTGCCGTGGGCCTGCTGGAGCGGGATGGTCAAACGTGCTCCATGCTCCTGGAACGGCTGGAGGCGGGCGCCTCCCTCAACGACGTGCCGCTGGACGAGGCGGCAGCAGTGTGGGGCGGGCTGGTCCGGCAGCTCAGCCTGGTGCCCGACGCCCGGCCGGAGTGGAGCGCCTTCGGACACATCGCGGCCCGCGCCGAGCAGTGGAGCGATGAATTTCCCGCGGACTGGGACCAGCTGGGCCGGCCCTTTCCGCGGTGGCTGCTCGAGGCTGCCCTGGAGGTCTGCCAGACCCGCGGTGCCGTGGGCCGCCGCTCCGCCCGTGATGTCATGGTCCATGCGGACCTGCACTTCCTGAACATCCTGGCCCGTCCTGACCCCGGGCGGCCCGGAAACGCCCAGCCCTCCGGACGGTACGTTGCGATCGATCCACAGCCGCTGATCGGCGAGGCCGAGTTCGCCGTGGCTCCGCTGCTGTGGAATCGGCTGTACGACCTGCCGGAGGAAGGTCCGGAGGCGGCGCTGCGGCGCCGTTGTGCGGACTTCAGTACCGCTGCAGGACTGGACCCGGAGATAGCGCGGCAGTGGGCGGTCGCCCGGGAGGTGGCGAATGCCCTCTGGTACGCGGCCGAACCGCACCATCAGGGCGATCTTGCCCGGTCGCTCTGGGTGGCCAGTACGCTGGCGGGACGGACGCTTCCCGGGCTGCCGCCGGCCCGTTCGCTGCCTGAACCGGGGCAGGACAGTGGGTCCGGAACGCGCCGCTGAGCGGCCGGTTCCCTCACGGGATTGCAGGCCAGCCGCTAGTGCGCCCGCACGGCCCCGAGGGCGGACCTGACAGCGTCCACTGCAATTTCAATGTCGTCGGCACCGGTCCGCCAGTTACTGACGGAGACGCGAAGGATGTCACGGTCCTGCCACCGGGAGCCGGACATCCACACCCTGCCGTCCGCGATAATACGGGCGGTCACGGCCCGGGTGGTGTCGTCGTCGCCGAAAGCCAGGCTGACCTGGGTGAACTGCACATCGTTGAGTACTTCCACCCCGTCGATGCCGCGCAGCCCGGCAGCGATCCGTGCGGCTGCACGGGCCAGCCCGTTGACCTGTGCGGCAACGCCGTCCCTGCCCAGGCTCCTGAGCGCCGCCCACACCGGGACGCCCCGGGCCCGCCGGGACAGTTCCGGCACTTTCTCGAACGGGTCACCCGGCCCCTCGGCGTCATGCACCAGATAGCTCGCATGCAGCCCCATGGCTGCACGCAGGGCCGGCGCGTCACGGACTATGGCGATGCCGCAGTCGTAGGGGACGTTCAGGGTCTTGTGGGCATCGGTCCCCCACGAATCGGCGCCGTCGAATCCATCCGTCAGGTGGCGGAGTTCCGGCGACGCCGCGGCCCACAGTCCGAAGGCACCGTCGATGTGCACCCAGGCGCCGTGTTTCCTGGCAACCCTGATGGCTTCGGAGAAGGGGTCGAATGCACCGGAATGAAGGTTCCCGGCCTGCAGGCAGACGAGCGCCGGGCCGCTGCCGGCTCCCAGTGCCGCGTCCAGGGCGGCAGGAACCATCCGCCCCTGGCCGTCGGCCTCGACTACGGCCGGTTGGCCCAGCCCCAAGTAGCGCAGTCCCAGGTCCACGGTGTCGTGCCGCTCACGGCCCACGAAGCAGCGGATCCGCGGCGCGCCCGCCAGGCCGTCTCGGTCCAGGTCCCAGCCGGCGTCGGCAAGGAGCCGCCACCGGCCGGCGGCCATGCCGGTGAAGTTTGCCATCGTGGCCCCGGTGACGAACCCGACGTCGGACGCCGCCGGCAATCCCAGCAGGTCCAAAAGCCAGGTCCCGGCGGCTTCCTCGATGGCGGCCATGGCCGGGGTGGCGTAGCGCAGCCCGGCGTTCTGGTCCCAGGCGCTGACCAGCCAATCCGCGGCCAGCGCCGCGGGCAGGGTTCCGCCGATGACCCAGCCAAAGAAACGGCCGGAGGGCATGGCCATGAGGCCGGGCTCGGCAGCCCGCGCCAGGAAGTCCACCACGCCATCCGCAGGGAGGCCCTGGTCCGGGAGGCTTCCGCCAAACACGTCCGTGAGGTCATGCGCCTCGACGGCCGGGCCCACATGCCTGCCGGGAAGGCTGTCCAGCCAGGCCGTGGCGTGCCTTGCCGCCGCTTCCAGGGCTGGCCCGTAGGCGTCGTCGCCGTGTGACATACCTGCATGCTACGCGCTGACCCGGGCGGCGACGAGGGGTGCCACCGCGGGGTCCGGACCATGCCGGGGCAGGGCCGGTCAGGCGAAGTTTTCCTGCCACACGTCAAACCCGAGTTTGACGATCAGGGCGGCCACCACCACCAGGAAAACCACCCTGACGAACCGGCTTCCCTGCTTGACCGCAGTCCGTGCGCCAAGGTAGCCGCCCGCCATGTTGGCAACTCCCAGCAGCAGCCCGAGTCCCCACAGGATCGAGCCGTGCGGCAGGAAGAACATGAGGGCACCGGCATTGGTTGCCATATTTACGATCTTGGCCTTGGCACTGGCCTCCAGGAACGCGTAGCCCATGGCCGATACCAGCGCGATGACCAGGAATGACCCGGTGCCCGGACCGATCAGGCCATCATAGAAACCGATGACCGCACCGATCAGGCAGGCCACGACGTAGTGCTTGTGGCCGTCGTGCCGCAGCGCCGTAATGTCCCCGACGTTGGGCTTGAGGGCCGTGAAAAGCGCGACGGCGACCAGCGCGGCGACGATGATCGGTTTGAAGACGCTGGCGGGCAGGTTGGCCGCCAGGATCGCGCCGCCGAAGCTCCCCGCGAGGGCAATCACCGCCATGGGCAGCGCCGTCTTCAGGTCCGGCCCCACCCTGCGGTAGTAGGTGACCGCGCTGGTGGTTGTCCCGAAGATAGAGCCCAGTTTGTTGGTTGCCAGCGCCTGCACCGGGGTGATGCCCGGGACCAGCAGCAGCGCGGGCAGCTGGATCAGCCCTCCCCCGCCCACCACCGCATCGACCCAGCCGGCACCGAAGCCGGCCAGGACGATGAGGATGAGGGTGGTCAGCTGGAGGTGCTCAAGACCAAAGTCCACGCCCGGGATCAGCTGTTGCGGACGGCGTTGACCACGTAGTCAACGGCCTTGTCCACCGCGACGTTCTCGGCTTCTCCGGTGCGGCGGTCCTTGATCTCCACGACGCCGTCCACCAGCCCGCGGCCGACGGCCAGGATGGTGGGCACGCCCAACAGTTCGGCGTCACCGAACTTCACGCCCGGGGACACCTTGAAGCGGTCGTCGTAGATGACGTCGAGGCCGGCGGCTTCGAGGCCCTCGGACAGCTGCTCAGCGGCGGCGAAAATGTCCTCGCCCTTGCCCACCGCGACCACGTGGACGTCGGCAGGTGCCACGGCGCGGGGCCAGGTGAGGCCCTTGGCATCGTGGTTGGCCTCGGCCAGGGCGGCCACCGCGCGGGTGACGCCGACGCCATAGGAACCCATGGTGACCGTGACCTGCTTGCCGTTCTGGTCCAGCACCTTGAGGTCCAGGGCTGCGGCGTACTTGCGGCCGAGCTGGAAGATGTGGCCCATCTCGATGCCCCGTGCCGTTTCCAGGGGGCCGGAACCGTCCGGTGCGGGGTCGCCAGCGCGGACCTCGGTGCACTCGATGACGCCGTCCCAGGTGAAGTCGCGGCCGGCAACGAGGCCGAAGACGTGCTTGCCGGCTTCGTTGGCGCCGGTGATCCAGCTGGTGCCGCTGACAACCCGCGGATCCACCAGGTACAGCAGCTTGGTGGTTCCTTCGGAGCCCAGGAGCGGTGCGTCCAGCGACAGGCCGGGGCCCAGGTAACCCTTGACGATCAGGGGCTGCTTCTTGAGGTCCTCTTCGCCGGCCTGCTCGAGTCCGATCTCGCCGGCCATCGGCAGGAACGCGCCGATGTTGGCCTCGACGCGCTTCAGGTCCACGCCGCGGTCGCCGGGAAGGCCGATGACCACCAGCTGGCGTTCACCGGTGGGCAGCGTGACGGCGAGGACAACGTTCTTCAGCGTGTCAGCGGCAGTCCAGGCGCCGCCGTCGGCCTCTGCCCGGGGCGCGATCTGGTTGGATGCGTTGACCAGGGTCTCAATGGTGGGTGTGTCCGGGGTATCCAGGACCTGCGCGGCAGGCGCATCCGTGAAGTCGATGTCTTCGGGCACCACGGTGGTGACGGCTTCGACGTTGGCTGCGTAGCCTGCGGCAGACCGGACGAAGGTGTCTTCGCCGATTTCCGTGGGGAACAGGAACTCCTCGCTCCGGGAGCCGCCCATGGCGCCGGCGGTGGCTGCCACGGGGACAACCTCGAGGCCGAGCCGCGCGAAGATCTTGAGGTACGCGGACCGGTGGGCCGCGTAGCTGGCGTCCAGGCCGGCGTCGTCCACGTCGAAGGAGTAGGAATCCTTCATGATGAACTCGCGGCCGCGGAGGAGGCCTGCCCGGGGACGGGCCTCGTCGCGGTACTTGTTCTGGATCTGGTAAAGGCTCAGGGGCAGGTCCTTGTAGGAGGAATACAGGTCCTTCACGAGGAGTGTGAACATCTCCTCGTGCGTGGGGGCCAGGAGGTAGTCGGCGCCCTTGCGGTCCTGCAGCCGGAACAGCCCCTGACCGTACTCGGTCCAGCGGTTGGTTGCCTCGTAGGGTTCACGCGGCAGCAGGGCCGGGAAGTGGACTTCCTGGGCACCGATGGCGGTCATTTCCTCACGGATGACCTGCTCCACCTTGCGGAGTACGCTCAGTCCCAGCGGCAGCCAGGTGTAGATCCCGGGAGCCGCGCGGCGGATGTAGCCGGCGCGGACCAGCAGTTTGTGGCTGGCCACCTCTGCATCGACGGGATCTTCACGCAGGGTGCGCAGGAAAAGCTGGGACATTCTAAGGACCACGGGTGGTATCCGTTTCTGGAAAAGTGCTGGATCAGCAGGGCCGGACAAATTCGTCTGCATACTAATCTACCGGCACAGCACCACTCGCCTGGAAACAGTAGAGCCACGCCCGATTGCAAAGCCCCTGGCCCCCCAATAGGGCTGGTCATTGCATCCGGGCGTGGCTCAACGCCGTTATCGCCTTATTACAGGTGAGGACTGGTGAGACCGCCCACTCCACTCAGCGCAGCTAGATCGAACCTATGTGATGGTGGGCACGTTGACAAGTAATTTCTTCCGTGAAGAGCTATTGACCGGGCGGAAAGCCGGACTTACCTTGAATTCACCAGGTGATGAATTTCGGGCCTTCAGCCCGCGACGCCTGCTCCACGCGGAGGCAGCCATGTCCCCTTCCACTCCGGGATTCGCGGGGAGCGGTCCTGTCCCGGACAGTTCCAACCCCGTGGCGGGTGCTGCAGTGTCCGTCTCCGGACTGACGGTAAGGCGGGGCCGGGACACTGTGCTCCAGAATGTTGACTTCTCCATTCCGGCCGGCCGGATCACGGGTCTGCTTGGCCCGTCCGGGAGCGGCAAAACCACCCTGATGCGCACCATCGTGGGCGTCCAGGCGGCGTCCGGTGCCGTGCAGGTGCTGGGCCGCCCCGCGGGCCATCCGATGTTGCGCCACCTGGTGGGGTATGTGACGCAATCGCCCAGTGTTTATCCGGACCTGACGGTCGAAGCCAACGTGCGGTACTTCGGCGCCATGCACCGCAAGGGCAAACCCGACGTAGCGGAGGCGATTGCCGCCGTCGGACTCGTGCCCCAGGCCCGGCAGAAGGCCGCGGACCTGTCCGGCGGCCAGCTCAGCCGCGTTTCCCTGGCCTGCGCGCTGGTGGCACGCCCCCAACTGCTTGTCCTGGACGAGCCCACCGTGGGCCTGGATCCCGTGCTGAGGGCGGACCTGTGGAACCGTTTCCGGTCCCTCGCGGAGGCCGGCACCACGCTCCTGGTCTCCAGCCACGTCATGGAGGAAGCCAGCCACTGCCACAGCCTGCTGCTGCTGCGCGGGGGCAAGCTCCTGGCGCAGCTGACGCCCTCGGAACTGGCAGAACGCGGGCGCAGCAACGACCTGGAGCAGGCGTTCCTCACCATCATCACGGAACAGGAAGACCACGACGGCGGGATCCCGGCACGCAGCGCACACTCCGCCGGATGGCACGACAGGAGGATGCGGTAATGGATGCCTGGATGCTGTTGGCCACCACCCGCCGGGTCCTGGGGCAACTCCGCCATGACCACCGGAGCATCGCCATGATCCTGGTGGTGCCCGCCCTCCTGCTGACGGCGGTCTATTACCTGTACGGGAACGAGTCCCTCCCTCCGGGGGCACCCCGTACGTTCGACCGCGTGGGACTGATGATGCTCGCGATCTTTCCCTTCGTGGTGATGTTCCTGGTCACGTCCATCACTATGCTCCGCGAACGCACGTCCGGCACGCTGGAACGGCTGCTCACCACGCCGGTCCACAAGGCAGACCTGCTCTTCGGCTACGGCCTGGCCTTCTCCATCATGGCCGCGCTGCAGTCCCTGGTGGCCACCGCCGTGGCCTACTGGGTCTTCGGCCTCAACATCGAAGGCCCACCAGGCCTGGTGATGCTGATAGCGGTGATCAACGCCGTCCTGGGCGTGGCACTGGGCCTGCTGTGTTCCGCCTTCGCGAGGACCGAATTCCAGGCCGTGCAGTTCATGCCGGTGGTGGTGGTGCCCCAGATCCTGCTCTGCGGCCTTTTTGTTGCGAGGGACCGGATGAACGGTGTCCTGGAAGCGATCTCCAATGTGCTGCCGCTGACGTTCTCGGTGGATGCACTCCAGGAAATCGCCTCCAACAGCGAAGCAACGGGCCAACTGTGGCAGGACACCGCAATCATGGCAGCCATAGTCCTCGGCGTCCTGCTGTTGGCCGCCCTCACCCTGCGCAGGCGCAGCGCATGACCCGCCGCTTCAGGGCATGAAGCCGCCGGCAGGGCATGGAAGGACGCCGCCGGAGCACGGCGTGACTCCGCAGGAGCGGGTGGAACCTCTGCCGGCACGGGACTCCACTGCTCCCCTGCGGCGGGGACGCCGGGGCGGCAGCACGGCATCCCGGGAGCACATCCTGAAAACGG
This sequence comes from Pseudarthrobacter equi, assembly GCF_900105535.1. Taxonomy (NCBI): domain Bacteria; kingdom Bacillati; phylum Actinomycetota; class Actinomycetes; order Micrococcales; family Micrococcaceae; genus Pseudarthrobacter; species Pseudarthrobacter equi. The sequence goes on along the minus strand of NZ_LT629779.1, from coordinate 1,899,075 downwards.
CACGCCGGATGTTCGCCGACCACGGATTCGAGGGAACAAGCCTCCGCCAGGTTGCGCGGGCTGCGGGAGTGGACCCCGCCATGGTGCACCACTTCTTCAGCGGCAAGGACGAACTCTTTGCCCTCTGCGTGGAACTCCCCGCGGACCCCGGGCAGGTGCTTGCCGGCGTCGCGGACACCGATCCGGGGCTACGCGGAGAGTTGCTGGTCCGCGCAGTGCTCCGCCTCTGGGAGGGCCCTGCCCAGCCCGGCCTGCTGGCCTTCCTGCGGGGAACTCTGGGGTCAAAGGCAAAGACGGCAATGCTGCGTGACGTGGTGGCACGCACCATCATCAGCAGGGCGATGGCCGGCATCCCGGGGACAGCCGATGAAGTTGCCCTCCGCGGGAGCCTGGTGGCTACGCAGATGGTTGGCCTGATGATGGTGCGGTACGTGGTCCGGCTGGAGCCGCTGGCCTCCGCTGCCTCCGAAGACGTGGTCCGGTCAGTCGCCCCGAATGTGCAGCGGTACCTGACCGGGACGCTGTCCTGACCGGGGTCCCTGCGTCATGCGGGCGGGCTACTTGATGAGGGCTGCCGCAGAATCCAGGAGCGAACCTGCCTGTTCCTGGGCACCCGCACCGTCTGTTCCGCCGGATGCGACGGCGGTCAGCACCACGCCGTGGTGGACAGCCTGGGCGGTGGTCACCGACTGGACCTGCCCGTTGGGCAGCGTCGTTTCGGTGCGGAACGCGGTGGTTTCCGCAACCCCGCTGACGCCGTCGATGCGGGTGATGGCAACCGCCACCTTGACGCCCGCCACCGTCATGACCATGTTCGAGCACTTCTCCAGCTGCTCAGAGGGGTCGGAAACCTTCGCCAGAGCGGCCTGGTCCAGCCCCGACATCAAGGAAAGGGCGGTGACCATACCGGAGGAGGCGTCCGTGCTGAGGCCCATGGCAATTGCCGCTCCGTCCAGGGACGGTACCTGGCCGGAGGCCGCCAGTTCCTTGCATGCGGCCGGCTCAACCTCGATGGAGGACATCATGTCCTTGGACTGCTGCAACGTGCTGGCCAACTGGTCACTGGGGACCGGTGTCAGCCGGCGGTCTGCCGAGTCCCGCACCTCGCGGACAACTCCGGCCAGCTCCTCGCTGGTGTACACCTTGTCCGGTGTGGGGGTGGGCGAGGGAGTGGCGGTTTCCGCCGATGTTCCGGCTGACGCGGAGCTCCCCGCCGACGCAGCGTCTCCCCCGGGCGCCGAGGTGCCCCCGCAGGCTGAAACACCGATAACCAGAACCGCAGACACCGCGAACGTACCCAGCACAGAATTCTTCAATTTTCCCCCAAGTCCAAATGCTGCCCTGCGTCGGGCCGCTAGAAGAGAACTGTAGCGAACGTGCCCACCTGGCGGAAGCCGACACGTTCATAGGTGGATCTGGCCCTGACGTTGAAGCCGTTGACGTAAAGGCTGGTCAGCGGCGCGATCTTCTGCGCCTGCTCCACGACGGCGGACATGTAGCCGGAGCTCAGCCCCTTCCCGCGGTACTGCGGATTCATCCAGACCCCCTGGACCTGGGTGACCTCGGCGGTGACGGCGCCGAGTTCGGCTTTGAAGACCACTTCCTTGGCTTCGTTGAGGTGGACCAGCGAATAGCCCTGCCGGATCAGGCCTTCGACCCGGCGGCTGTAGAACTCCCGGCCGCCCAGGAACGGCGAGTAGCCCACTTCTTCTTCGAACATGGCGGCGCAGGCGGGCAGGATGCGCTCGAAGTCTGCCAGGTCACCCAGCCCCAATCCAGGGTTGGGTGGAACGTCGGCCGGCCCGTCGATCACCATCAGGGGCTGGTCCGGGCGGATTTCGTGGGCGCGGTGGCCCAGTTCAGCAAGTTCCCCGTGAAGGGCCAGCACCGCATCAGCGGGCCCGAAAGCGGACGCGTAGCGCCGGCCGGAGCGGTTGGCGGCTTCGGCCACCAGCGGCGCGAAGGCCGGGTCGAGCTGGATGGGGACCAGGTTGGCGCCCGCCCAGCAGGCACCTACCAGCGTGCCGTCGTCGAAAACTCCGACGATGCCGGCACCGCCGCTGGTGGGAGCGGCGGTACCGGCAGTGCGTAAATGCGCGAGGATGAACACGTTGGCCACACGGTCCTGCTCAGCCAGGTGCCTGAGCGCGGCGGTGTCGCCGCCGTCCAGGGTGCGGACGGATATCCCCGGCGGGTCCGGCTCGTCCTTACGAGACGCTAACCACGGGGCCACCTTTGACAGCATCTTCGCCATCGGCCTCCCCCATCTCTTCCGCGATACGCATGGCCTCTTCGATCAGTGTCTCAACAATCTGGCTCTCCGGCACAGTCTTGATGACTTCACCCTTCACAAAGATCTGTCCCTTGCCGTTGCCGGAAGCGACGCCGAGGTCGGCTTCGCGTGCTTCGCCGGGCCCGTTGACCACGCAGCCCATCACGGCGACGCGCAGCGGGATCTCCATGCCTTCCAGGCCGGCTGTGACCTGCTCCGCGAGCGTGTAGACGTCCACCTGCGCGCGTCCACAGGACGGGCAGGACACGATTTCGAGCTTCCGCGGCCGCAGGTTCAGCGACTGCAGGATCTGGTTGCCAACCTTGATTTCCTCAACGGGCGGGGCGGAGAGGGAGACACGGATGGTGTCGCCGATGCCACGGGAGAGCAGTGCGCCGAAGGCGGTGGCGGACTTGATGGTTCCCTGGAATGCCGGACCGGCCTCGGTTACGCCGAGGTGGAGGGGCCAGTCGCCTTTTTCGGCGAGCATCTCGTAGGCGGCCACCATGATCACGGGGTCGTTGTGCTTGACCGAGATCTTGAAGTCGTGGAAGCCGTGCTCTTCGAACAGGGAGGCTTCCCAGACGGCGGATTCAACCAGGGCCTCGGGGGTAGCCTTGCCGTACTTCTTGAGGATTCCCGGTTCCAGCGAGCCGGCGTTGACGCCGATGCGGATGGAAGTTCCGTGGTCCCGGGCGGCCGCGGCAATTTCCTTCACCTGGTCATCGAACTTGCGGATGTTGCCGGGGTTGACCCGGACGGCCGCGCAGCCGGCTTCGATGGCAGCGAAGACGTACTTGGGCTGGAAGTGGATGTCCGCGATGACCGGAATCTGGGACTTGCGGGCAATGATGGGCAATGCTTCGGCATCATCGGCCGACGGGCATGCAACGCGCACAATGTCGCAGCCAGAGGCGGTCAGTTCCGCGATCTGCTGCAGTGTGGCGTTGATGTCGGTGGTGGGCGTGGTGGTCATCGACTGCACGCTGATGGGGGAATCCGAGCCGACTCCCACCGAACCGACTTTGATCTGGCGCGTCTTGCGGCGCGGGGCAAGGACGGGCGGCGGTGCTGCGGGCATTCCCAGGCTGACCGAGGTCACGTGGACTCCTAGAGGTGAAGGGGAAACGGCTTAGGCTGCGAGGCCGGCGAGCATGCCGGTCACGGGTGACCATTCGGTGACGCGGATACCGGCAATAACCCCGGCAGCGGCGAACGGATCCTGCTTGAGGACCGAGTTCAGGGATGCCTCGTTGTCAGCTTTGAAGATCAGCAGCGCGCCGGCGCCGTCTCCATAGGGTCCGCTGGCAAGGATCACGCCGTCCTCGGCCAGGCCGCCGGTCCATTCGCGGTGGGCGGGCCGTGCCTCGTTTCGGGCTTCGGTGGAATCGGCGGCGTAAACGTACTCAACGGCAAAAACTGTCATAGCGCTACCCTATCGCTCCGCCGGCCTAGGCCAGGAAAATCACCTTCACGGCGGCCGCTATCCCGGCGGCCCACAGCATGGACGCCAGGGTGCCGATGATGAACCGCTCGGCGGCCACGGGGGTTTCCTTGAGTTCGGCGAACCGGCCCAGTCCCTTGATGGCGACGATGTACGCGATGGCAACGGGCTGGCCCGCGAGGATGGCCAGGCAGACGCCGAGTCGCTCGAGGACCCCGATGATGGCACCGCCGCGGAGGATCCGCTGGACGGGTGCGGCGGGAACGTCCGACGCCGGCTGGCCGGTATGCGCCGTCAGCTCACCGTTGACAGCCTGGCCGGTGTTGTCCGGGGCCGGGACGTCCACCGTGACGTCGGCCGCGGGATCCTCTGCAGTGTCACGTGCCTTGGTTGCTGCGTCCGCCTTGTCGTCGATCGTCCGGGCCAGCCGGAAGACGAGGGCGGTGACGGGCCAGCCGCCAAATCCTGCCGCCAGCAGTGCGGCAGCGATCCACAATGCGGTCACCGGTCTCCTTTGGTATGGGCAAGGGCGTAATCCAGGAGCATTGCTGCTGCCGGCCTGGCAGCCCATTCTTCCTGCCACCCGGAACGAAGGACGGCGCGGCTCACCGACTGCTCCGTAATTCCCAGTTCCCGGGCCACGGGCTTCTGGCTGCCATGCCTGCCCCCTCCGCCCGCTGCCCGCAGCCGGTCAACCACCCGCCACTGCGCTTCCGTCCGCTGTTGGACCAGGCGTCCTATGAGGCGCAGGACGGCCTGGGCATTGGCTGCGGCGTTCATGGCTGCACTCGCTGCATCGGTTGCGGCAGTCGGTTCGGCGTTCGTTCCAGCAGTGGCTCCGTTGTTTGTGCCGGTGGGCCCTTCCCGGGAATTCCGGGGTGCGCCTTTGACACTGTCCATGGTGCCCGCCACCACCGACAACGGAACATGGCCGGCCGCGCCCTTGGCGATTTCCACTGCGGCGCGGGCCGCCACGAAGCCGCTTCCGGTCCCTTCGCGCGGGCTCCGGCCAGGCTCGAGGCGGACGTCACCGATGCCAATACCGACGTACCAGTGCCCGCTCCGCAAGGCGTGCAGGGCAATGTCCACCACGTCCCGGGCGTCGCCCACTGTGCCCTGGAGTTCGTCGCCGACGGAGCGTTCGAAGCGCGCACCGGTGAGGCTGTGCAGTTCCTCGATCAGGTGGGGCACGCGGTCAACGTCGGAGGTGCTGCCGCGCTGGTCGATGGTCAATACGTACATGCCTCAACCGTATGCGGGTGATACTCAATAATCAATCATAAACAGCTGATTATTTAATATCAGCTACATTTAGCTGATTATCAGCATTCAGCCGTTGGAAGCTACAGGACCTCTTTGATGGGTGCCGGTCAGCCGAAGAGGTTCACGGGTTTGACGATGTCGGCGTAGATCAGCAGCGCACTCATGCCCATCAGCAGGGCGGCCACCACGTACGTCACCGGGAGCAGCTTGGCGATGTCGAAGGCGCCGGGGTCCGGCTTCCCGAAGAGTTTCGCCACCTGGCGCCGTGCGCCCTCGTACAGCGCGCCGGCCACATGGCCGCCATCGAGCGGCAGCAGCGGAACCAGGTTGAAGACAGCCAGGGCGAAGTTCAGTCCGGCCAGCAGCCCCACCAGGATGGCCACACGGGACTGCACCGGGATCTCTTCCATGGCAGCTACCTCGCCGGCTACCCGCCCCACGCCCACCACGCTGATGGGTCCGTTGGGATCGCGTGGTTCCTCGCTGAAGGCGGCCTTCGCCACGCCCACCACGCGGGCCGGGAGGTTGAAGATCACTCCTGCCACCTGCTTGATGTTCTCCCCCGCCATGGGCAGGACGGACGACACCGGCTGCGGCACCAGTTCGGTCTGCGACCCGATGCCGAGGAAGCCCACGTCCTGGTAGCGCAGGGTGCCGGACGCGTCGGTTTCCTGCCGGCCGTCGACGCCGATGATGGGCCGGGCGGAGAGGACGGGGGTGACAGTGGTGGACACCGAAGACCCGCCGCGCTCAACCGTGATGGCCACTTCCCGGCCTGCAGAGGCCCGGATCCATTCGGTCAGCTGGTCCCAGCTGGTGACTTGCTTTCCGTCGAAGGACGTGACGGTGTCGTTGGGCTGGAGCCCGGCCGCGGCCGCCGGGGTGAGCTGGCAGTCAGCAGAATCCGGGTCCACGGTTTCGCCGGCGGCAACCTGGCATTTCGAGACATCGGAGATGGTGGTGGTTGCCGTGGCCGTGCCGAAGCCCATGAGGAGGATTGCCATGAGGAGGACGCCGAGGATCATGTTCATGGCTGGCCCGCCCAGCATGACGATGACTTTCTTCCACACCGGAAGGCGGTAGAAGACGCGTTTTTCGTCCCCGGGCCCCACTTCCTCATGCGCCATGGAGCGTGCCTCGGTGGCCAGCGTCTGGAACATCCCGGTGCTGGAGGGCCGGACGGAACCGTCCTCCTTGTTGGGCGGGTACATGCCGATCATGGACACGTAGCCGCCCAGCGGGATGGCTTTCACGCCGTATTCGGTTTCGCCCTTCCGCCTGGACCACAGGGTGGGACCGAAACCGATCATGTACTTGGTGACGCGCACCTTGAAGAGCTTGGCGGGTACCAGGTGTCCCACTTCGTGCAGCGCGATGGACGCGGCGATACCAATGGCTACGAAGACGACGCCGAGGATGAAAAGAAGAACGGGGGTCATGGAGGTGCTGCTGCTTCCCTAGAGACTGCTGACTGCTAAACGTTCGTGTGCGCGGGCCCGTGCCCAGCTCTCAGCATCCAGCACGGATTCCACCGTCAGCCGGGAGGAACCTGTGTGTTCGCTGAGGACCGCATCCACGGTGTCCACGATGTCCGTGAAGCGGATCCGCCCCGCGTGGAAGGCCGTGACGGCTTCCTCGTTGGCGGCGTTGAAGACCGCGGGGAAGGTGCTCCCCTGCTTCGCCGCGTCCTTGGCAAGGTCCACGGCGGGAAAGGCTGCTGCGTCGAGCGGCTCGAAGGTCCAGGTGGCGGCCTTGGTCCAGTCGCACGGCGTGGCCGCGTTGGGTACCCGGTCCGGCCACCCCATCCCCAGCGCGATGGGCAGCCGCATGTCCGGCGGGGAGGCCTGCGCAATGGTGGAGCCGTCCACGAACTGCACCATGGAGTGCACCACGGACTGGGGATGGACCACCACGTCGATCCGGTCCAGCGGAATGTCGAACAGCAGGTGGGCTTCGATGACTTCGAGCCCCTTGTTGACCAGGGTGGCGGAGTTGGTGGTGACCATCAGCCCCATGTCCCAGGTGGGGTGGGCGAGGGCTTCCTGTGGGGTGACCCCGTGCAGTTCTTCCCGGCTCCGGCCGCGGAAGGGCCCGCCGGAGGCGGTAAGGACCAGCTTGTCCACTTCCGCTGCGCTGCCCGAGCGCAGGCATTGGGCGATGGCGGAGTGTTCGGAGTCCACGGGAACGATCTGCCCGTCGCGCGCGGCTGCCTTCACCAGCGAGCCGCCGACGATCAGCGATTCCTTGTTGGCCAGCGCCAGTGTGGCTCCGGACTTCAGCGCGGCAAGGGTGGGTGCAAGGCCGATGGACCCGGTGATGCCGTTGAGCACCACATCCGCATTAATCTCTGCGATGCGCGTGGAGGCATCCGGTCCGGCGATGATCTCCGGGCGGTAGCCGGAGCGGCCCGCTGCGGCGGCTGCTTCGTCAATCAGCACGGCAAGCTCGCGGGCGTCCCCGGCGGCGATACCGACGGCCGCCGCACCCGTGTGGACGGCCTGCCGGGCCAGGAGCTTGAGGTTGCCGCCCCCGGCGCTCAGTGCCACGACCTCGAAACGATGCGGGGCGCCGTCGACGACGTCAATCGCCTGGGTGCCGATGGAACCGGTGGATCCGAGGATGGCGATTCTGCGTGGCTGCATGGGTTAAGTATCCCGCACCAATGCGGTCCGGTGCGCCGCGGCGTGCACGCCTTGACCCCGCCGCGGCCGGGCGTAACGTGGATTTCGTGGACTGGCTTTCCTGGTTCGATGCGGCGGACTACGAGTTCGCCCGGCAGGTGCTGCAGCGGGGAGTGGCCGCGCTGTTCTTCGTGGCGTTCCTGTCCTCGCTCAACCAGTTCCCGGCGCTGCTGGGTGAGCGCGGGCTGCTTCCGGTGCCCGACTACCTGTCCGGCTTCAGCCGGCTGCGCCGGCCCACGCTGTTCCGTTGGCGCTATTCGGACGGCCTGCTGCGGGGCGTCTGTGCAACAGGGCTGGTGGTCTCGGCCCTCCTGGTAGCCGGCATTCCGCAGCTGGGACCGCCGTGGGTGCCGCTGATCGCTTTCCTGGCCCTGTGGCTGCTGTACATGTCGATCGTGAACGTGGGACAGACCTTCTACGGCTTCGGCTGGGAGATGCTGCTGCTGGAGGCCGGCTTCACCGTGGCCTTCCTGGGTTCGGACCAGACCGATCCGCCGCGCACCATCCTGATCCTGGTGGCGTGGCTGGTGTTCCGGCTCGAATTCGGTGCGGGGATGATCAAGATCCGTGGCGGCCGCGAGTGGCGGGACCTCACTGCCCTCTACTACCACCATGAAACCCAGCCCATGCCGGGGCCGCTCAGCCGGCAGGCGCACCTGCTGCCCAAGCCGCTCCACCGGATGGAAGTGGTGGGCAACCACTTCGCCCAGCTGGTGGTGCCGTTCCTCCTGTTCGCACCCCAGCCCGTTGCCAGCGCGGCAGCGGCCGTCATCATTGCCACCCAGCTCTGGCTGGTGGCGTCCGGGAACTTCGCCTGGCTGAACTGGATCGCCATTGTGCTGGCGTTCGCCGCCGTCAGTGACCCCGTGGCGCACGCGGTCCTGCCGGTGATCCCGCTGGACTGGCACGGGGAGGCCGGCCGTGAAACGCCGCTGTGGTGGCTGGCCGTCACGCTGGCGGCCACCGCCCTGCTGCTTGCCTTGAGCTATCAGCCGCTGCGCAACCTTTTCTCGCGACGGCAGTTGATGAACGCCAGCTTCAACCGCTGGCAGCTGGTCAACGCCTATGGTGCCTTCGGAACGGTGACCCGGGAACGCGTCGAGATCGTGGTGGCCGGGACCTTCGACGATGACCCGGACGACTCCGCCGACTGGCGTGAGTACGGGTTCAAGGGCAAGCCCGGGGACCTGCGCCGGATACCGCGCCAGTGGGCACCGTACCACCTGCGGCTGGACTGGCTGATGTGGTTCCTGCCGCTGCGGACCGTGCACGAGGAATGGTTCCATGCCTTCCTCGGCAAGCTGCTGGAGGCGGACCGGACCACCCTGCGGCTGCTCCGGTATGACCCGTTCGACGGCGGGGCGCCGCGCTGGGTGCGCGTCCGCCGGTACCACTACCGGTTCGCCACCCGGGCGGAGTTCCGCGCGTCCGGGAACCGTTGGATGCGAACGTTTCTTTCCGAGCCGATCCCGCCCGTGTCATTGCGGCGCCCGCAGGGACGGCAGGGCTAGCAACGCAACTGGCCTGCCAGTTCGCAGGACGCAAGGACGCAAGGAGGCAGCGGACCGTCAGGTCTTTTGGCCGGCCCGCCGGAGGATGGATTCGGCGTGCTTGAGGATGGGCCCGTCGATCATTTTCCCGTGATACTGGAAGACGCCCGAGCCGGCCTCCGCGGCAGCGTCCAGCAGCTCTGCGGCAGCGGCGACATCGGCGTCGGACGGCGCGAAGGCTTCCCGCACCACGGCGGCCTGCGTGGGGTGGATGCAGGCTTTGGAGCTGAATCCGGACGCGACGGCGTCGGCAGCTTCGGCGGCCAGGCCGTCAGTGTCCGGGATGTTGACGAACACCGCGTCAACCGCGTGCTTCCCGAAGGCCCGGGCAGCCACCAGGACCGTTGACCGCGCGTGGAGGGCGACGGCCCGGTAGCCGCCGTCGTCCGTCCTGCTGGAGGTGCCGCCCAGGGTGGCGAGCAGGTCCTCGGCACCCCACATCAGCGCCACGACGTTGGGGGCAGCGGCAATGGCGGGAGCGTTCAGGACGCCCAGTGCCGTTTCACACAGGGCCACCACCTGGTAGCCCGCCAGCGCCTTGAGCTGGTCCGCGCTTTCGGCTTTGGCCAGCATCACCGTCCGGTAGGGCGTGTGCGCCAGGCAGTGGAGGTCTTTTTCGAACTCTTCGGTGCCCGCGGGGTTGATCCTGACAATGGTGCGGCTGGGATCAAGCTCGGGTTCCTCCCCTGCGGAACCCACCTGGGCAAGGATGGCGCCGCGGGCGCGCTGCTTGTCCGCCGGCGCCACCGCGTCCTCGAGGTCAAGGATGACGGCGTCAGCGCGGGCGGCGGCTTTCCGGTACCGCTCGGGACGGTCGGCGGGGCAGAAGAGGAGGGCGGGGCCCATCGCAAAGGTCATACAGCCATTCTCCGATGATTTTTTCGTGCCGGGCTTATTTTCCGTGCTGCGCTTCGGCGTGCGCGGCACGGGTCCACATCAGGCAGCTGCGGGTGGCCAGGGCCACCACGGTACCGTCCTGGTTCCGGCCGGTGTGTTCCATGGTGACGATTCCCTGCCCCGGCCGGGAGCCCGAAGGCCGCTTGCCGCTGATAACGGTCTCCGTATAGAGCGTGTCCCCGTGGTAGAGCGGGTGCGGGAAGGACACGTCGGTCAGGCCCAGCTGCGCGATGATGGTCCCCTGGGTCAGCTGGGTGACGGACTGGCCCACCAGGGTGGCCAGCGTGAACATTGAGTTGACCAGGCGCTGGCCGAACGGTTGGGTGGCACTCCAGGCGGCGTCGAGGTGGAGGGCCTGGGTGTTCATGGTGAGGGTGGTGAACAGGACGTTGTCCGCTTCGGTCACGGTCCGGCCGGGCCGGTGGGCGTACACCACTCCCTCTTCGAGTTCGTCGTAGTACAGCCCGCGCTGTTCAATAACCCGGGGATCCTCCGCCGTCATACCGTCAGTTCCCGGTCTTCCTCGAAAAGTTCCGCGCCGGTGGCGGCGATGACATCCTCCACGGAAACGTTCGGCGCCAGCTCCTGCAGGACCAGCCGGGAACCGGAGTCGTCGCGGACCACGTCGATGACGGCCAGGTCAGTGATGATCCGGTCCACGCAGCCCTTGCCTGTCAGCGGCAGCGAACACTGCTGGACGATCTTGGGGTTGCCGTTCCGGTCCACGTGTTCCATCATCACAATCACCCGTTTGGCCCCGAACACCAGGTCCATGGCACCGCCCATGCCCTTGACCATCTTGCCCGGGATCATCCAGTTGGCGAGGTCCCCGTTGGCCGCTACCTCCATGGCACCCAGGACGGCGACATCCACATGCCCGCCGCGGATCATGCCGAAGGACGCCGCCGAATCGAAGAACGCAGCCCCCTTGTTGACCGTGACGGTCTCCTTGCCGGCGTTGATCAGGTCCGGATCGATGGCGTCTTCTGCCGGGTAGGGTCCGACGCCCAGGATGCCGTTTTCCGAGTGGAGCACCACTTCCACGCCGTCCGGAATGTAGTTGGGAATCAGCGTGGGCATGCCGATCCCGAGGTTCACGTATTGGCCGTTACGGAGCTCCTTGGCCACCCGGGCCGCCAGCTCATTGCGCGTCCAGCCCTTGCTGTCCGCCGGTGCCGTGGAACCGGCTCCAGCGTGCGGCTGGGAAGCCGAGCGGCGGTACTCGTGGCGGACGGCTTCGGGCCGCGGCGCGTCGGGGCTGTTCGGATCCGTACCGGTGCTCTGTTCCCTCTGGACCCTGTTCTCCTGCGCGTTCATGCTCCTGCCTCCCGGCTGATGGCAACAGTCCGCTTTTCGATGCGTTTTTCGGCGTCAGGGGCCAGGACGACCCGCTGCACGAAGATGCCGGGGGTGTGGATGTGTTCGGGGTCCAGTTCACCGGGCTCCACGAGTTCCTCCACCTCGGCGATGGTGATCCTTCCGGCCATGGCGCAGAGCGGGTTGAAGTTCATGGCCGTGGCGTGGAACACCAGGTTGCCGTGCCGGTCGCCTTTCCAGGCGTGGACGAGACCGAAATCCGGTGTCAGGGCTTCCTCCAGCACGTAGTCCACGCCGCCGAACGGGCGGACCTCCTTGGGTGCTGAGGCGACCGCAATGCCGCCGTCGGCGTCGTATTTCTGCGGCAGGCCGCCGTCGGACACCTGGGTGCCCACGCCCGCCTTGGTGTAGAAGGCCGGGATGCCCGCGCCGCCGGCCCGGAGCTTCTCGGCCAGGGTGCCCTGCGGGGTCAGCACCACTTCCAGTTCGCCGGCGAGGTACTGGCGGGCGAACTCCTTGTTCTCGCCCACGTAGGAGCTGATGGTGCGCCGGATCCTGCCGTCGCGGAGCAGGATGCCCAGCCCCCAGTCGTCCACCCCGCAGTTGTTGCTGACGGTTTCCAGCCCGGACGTGCCGGCCCGGTGAAGGGCATCGATGAGGGTGACTGGTATGCCGCAGAGGCCAAACCCGCCCACAGCCAGCGAAGAGCCGTCCGGAATGTCCGCCACAGCCTCGTCGGCGCTTGCAACAACCTTGTCAATCATCATCGATCCTTTCAGGCCGGCTACAGTCCCGGGTGCGGCGAACCGGCCGCTACAGGCCCAGTTCGCGGGCGATCAGCATCAGCTGGACCTCCGTGGTGCCCTCCCCCACTTCAAGGATCTTGGAGTCGCGGTAGTGGCGTGCCACGGTGAACTCGTTGATGAAGCCATAGCCGCCGAATACCTGGGTGGCATCCCGTGCGTTGTCCATGGCCGCCTCACCTGCGACCATCTTAGCGATGGCCGCCTGGGTCTTGAATGGCTTACCGGCGAGCATCCTGGCGGCCGCGTCGTAGTAGGCGAGGCGTGCCGTGTGGGCCCTCGCCTCCATGCGGGCGATCTTGAACGAGATTGCCTGGTACTTGCCGATTTCGTGGCCGAACGCCTTGCGTTCCCTGGCGTACCGGACGGACAGGTCAACGCAGCCCTGGGCAGCTCCGGTGGCGAGGGCGGCGATGGCGATGCGTCCCTCATCCAGAATGGACAGGAAGTTGGCGTAGCCCCGGCCTTCCTCGCCCAGCAGGTTCGCTTCCGGGACCCGGACGTCCTTCAGCGTCAGCGGGTGGGTGTCCGATGCGTTCCAGCCCACCTTGTTGTACGCCTTCTCAGCCTTGAAGCCGGGTGTGTCGGTGGGCACCAGGAGGGTGGAGATCTCCTTCCGGACAGTGCCGTCCCCGCGCTCATGCTGCCCGGTGACCGCGGTGACGGTGACCAGCCTGGTGATGTCCGTCCCGGAGTTGGTGATGAATTCCTTGTTGCCGTTGATCACCCACTCGGTCCTGTCCCCGACGGTCTCCCGGTGCGCGTGCGTCTTGGTCCCGCCGGCGTCCGAACCTGCTTCGGGTTCGGTCAGGCCGAAGCCGGCGAGCGCCTGTCCCGAGGCCAGCTGGGGCAGCCATTGCTGCTTCTGTTCGTCGGTCCCGAACCGGTAGACCGGCATGGCGCCGAGGGAAACGCCTGCTTCCAGGGTGATGGCCACGGACTGGTCCACCCGGCCCAGCTGTTCCAACGCCAGGGCGAGGGCGAAGTAGTCTCCCCCCATGCCGCCGTACTCTTCCGGGAAGGGCAGGCCGAAGAGGCCCATGTCCGCCATCTGCTTGACCACTTCGTAGGGGAAGCTGTGTTCCTCGTCGTGCTTGGCCGACACCGGGGCCACCACGTTGTCCGCGAAGTCCCGGACGGTGTCGCTGAGGTCCTGGTATTCCTCGCTGAGTTCAAAACCGGACATGTTACTGGGCTCCTTCGCCGTTGGTGGTCTCACCGTTCGTGCTGTTGTCCTGTGGCTGCTGTGCAGGATGGATGGTGGCGAGGACCTGGTCCGCCTTGACCAGGTCTCCGGGTTTTGCGGCCAGGTGCACGGTCCCGGCCAGCGGCGCCACCAGCTGGTGCTCCATCTTCATGGCTTCGACGGATGCAAGGACCTGGCCCGCCTCGACGGCGCCGCCGTCCTTGACCGGGACGGACACCACCGTGCCCGGCATCGGCGAGCGCACGGCGGGATCGGCGTCGCCTTCGTCCCGCTGGATGGCTGCCCGGACCCGTTCCAGCCGCGCCTCCCGGGTCAGAACCTCCAGCCGGCAGGACCAGCCCCCGCTGCCGAGGTAGACGTGCGCCGGGGCTTCCGGCGCGAAGTGGACCGGCGCCGCGGAGTAGTCGTGCACCGCGCCGTCGAGGGTCAGCTCCGCGTGGCCGGGCCCGGAAAAGCGCAGCTCGGCTGTGTGGCGCGTGCCGTCGTCGACCGTTACCCCTACCGGGCCGGACGCGGGGTCCCCGTAGACACCTATGGTGGCCACTCCGCCGTCGGGCGTTCCAAGGCTCACCCGGCGCGGCGCCCGTGCCCCCAGCCGCCAGCCGCTGCGTGCCTGCCACGGGCCTCCGGCGGAATTGCCGTCCCGGGTGGCAGACGGTGCCGTGGCAGACGCTGCAGTGACTGCCACGGAGGCGAGCGCTGCGGCGACGAGCTCGGCCTCCCCCACGTGGCGGAAAGCAAGGTCCGGCAGCTTCCGGGCGATCAGTCCTGTGTCGAGCCGGCCAGCCCGGACCTCGGGATCATTGATCAGGAGCCGCAGGTATTCGACGTTGGTTTCAACACCCAGGGCCGTGTATCCGGCGAGCGCCCGGTCCAGGGTGTCCAGGGCGGCGGCCCGGTCCGCGCCCCAGGCGATGACCTTGGACAGCATGGGATCGTAGCTGGAGGAGAGCTGGAGCCCTTCCACCAGGGACGAGTCCACCCGGATCCGGCCGCCGGCGTCCCCTGGCATCTCGTCGAGCAGGTACACGGTTCCGGTGGACGGCAGGAAGTTCTTCTCCGGCACCTCGGCGTAGACGCGCGCCTCCACCGCGTGGCCGGAAAGTTCGACGTCGGCCTGCCGGACGGTGAGTTCCGCGCCGGCGGCGATGCGCACCTGCCATTCCACGAGGTCCGTTCCGGTGACCATTTCCGTGACGGGGTGCTCCACCTGGAGGCGGGTATTCATCTCCATGAAGAAGAACTCGTCCGGCGCGTCGTCGGAGACCAGGAATTCCACGGTGCCCGCGCCGGCGTAGTTGACGCTGCGCGCGGCATTGCAGGCGGCTTCGCCGATGCGGGCCCGGACGTCGGCCCCGTGGGGCAGTCCCTCGAGCAGCGGCGACGGTGCCTCCTCAATCACTTTCTGGTGCCGGCGCTGCAGGGAGCACTCGCGTTCGCCCAGGTGGATGACGTTGCCGTGGTTGTCCGCCAGCACCTGCACTTCGATGTGGCGCGGGGTGGTGACCAGGCGCTCCAGGAACAGGGTGTCGTCACCGAAGGCGCTGGCGGCCACGCGCCGGGCAGTGGCCAGGACGGCCGGAAGGTCTTCGGGTTTCTCCACCACGTGCATGCCCTTGCCGCCACCGCCGGCGGACGGCTTGATCAGCAGGGGGAAGCCGACGGCGGGGGCTGCTTCGATCAGTTCCGCATCCGTCATGCCGGGCCTGGCAACGCCGGGTACCACCGGGACGCCGTAGCCGGCCACGTGGTTCTTGGAGCGGATCTTGTCGCCCATGATGTTGAGCGCTTCCACCCCTGGGCCCATGAACGCGATCCCCGCAGCATCCAGGGCGCGGGCAAAGTCGGCATTTTCGCTGAGGAACCCGTAGCCCGGGTGCACGGCTTCGGCGCCGGACTCCCGGCAGGCGGCAATGATGTTGCCGACGTTCAGGTAGCTTTCGGTGGCGGCGGCGGGGCCGATCCGCACGGCCGTGTCAGCCTCGCGCACGTGCCGGGCGCCGGCGTCGGCATCGCTGTAGACGGCCACGGAGCGGATTCCCAGAGCGCGCAGGGTTCGGATCACCCGGCAGGCAATCTCTCCCCGGTTCGCCACCAGGACGGTGCCGAACAGCGGCCGGCCGGACTCCTGGTTGCCTGCCGTGGTGCCGGCGGTGGAAGCGGTTGCTGTGGAGGTCAATGAAGGTGTGGTCATGTTCCGGCTCACATCCTGAAAAGGCCGAAGGACGTCTCCGGCAGGGGCGTGCGGGAGACGACGTCCAGGGCAAGGCCCAGGACGGTGCGGGTGTCGGCTGGATCAATGACGGCGTCATCCCAGAGGCGGGCAGTGGAGTAGTAGGGGCTTCCCTGGTCCTCGTACTGCCGGCGGATGGGGGCTTTGAACTCTTCTTCGTCCTGCGCCGGCCAGTCTTCCCCGGCGGCCTCGTACTGGTCACGCTTGACGGTGGCCAGCACGCTGGCGGCCTGGTTCCCGCCCATCACCGAAATCCTTGCCGCGGGCCACATCCAGAGGAACCGCGGGGAATAGGCGCGGCCGCACATGGAGTAGTTGCCTGCGCCAAACGATCCGCCGATCACCACCGTCAGCTT
The DNA here is from genome assembly GCF_900105535.1 of Pseudarthrobacter equi. NCBI lineage: Bacteria > Bacillati > Actinomycetota > Actinomycetes > Micrococcales > Micrococcaceae > Pseudarthrobacter > Pseudarthrobacter equi. Next base: position 1,883,052 of record NZ_LT629779.1, on the reverse strand, counting down.
GGGTACGCGGGCGGTGGCCACCGCTGTGACCATCTTGGCGCCGTTCTTGGCGATGCCGCCCTGCTCGGCGTCCCGGCCCACCATGAAACCGGAAATATTCTGCAGGAAGAGGAGGGGAATCCCCCGCTGGTCGCACAGCTCGATGAAGTGTGCGCCCTTGAGCGAGGACTCGCTGAAGAGTACGCCGTTGTTGGCCACGATCCCCACCGGGTGCCCGTGGATCCTGGCGAAGCCGGTGACCAGGGTGGTGCCGTAGTCCTTCTTGAACTCGTGGAACCTGCTGGCGTCCACCAGCCGGGCAATCACCTCACGGACGTCGTACGGGGCGTTGACGTCAACGGGTACGGCACCGTAGAGCTCGCTGGCATCGGCAACGGGTTCGACCGCGGGTTCCACCTGCCAGGCGGGCGCCGCGGCGGGCGGCAGGGTGGCCACGATGTCGCGAAGGATCTGCAGCGCGTGTTCGTCATTGTCGGCCAGGTGGTCGGTCACGCCGGAGATCCTGGAGTGCACATCGCCGCCGCCCAGGTCCTCGGCGGTGACGATCTCTCCGATCGCGGCCTTCACCAGGGGCGGCCCGCCCAGGAAGATGGTGCCCTGGTTCCGGACAATCACGGTTTCATCGCTCATGGCCGGGACGTAGGCACCGCCGGCGGTGCAGGAGCCCATCACAGCGGCCAGCTGCGGGATCTTTGCCGCGGACAGGCGTGCCTGGTTGTAGAAGATCCGACCGAAGTGGTCCTTGTCCGGAAAGACCTCGTCCTGCTTGGGCAGGAACGCTCCGCCCGAGTCCACCAGGTAGATGCACGGCAGGTGGTTTTCCAGGGCGATTTCCTGGGCGCGCAGGTGTTTCTTGACCGTCATGGGATAGTAGGTGCCGCCCTTGACGGTGGCGTCGTTGGAGATCACCAGCACCTGGCGGCCGTGCACCAATCCGATGCCGGCAATCACTCCAGCACCCGGCGCGTCATCGTTGTACATCCCGTTGGCGGCCAGCGGGGCTATCTCAAGGAACGGGCTGCCGTCATCCAGCAGCTGGTCGATGCGCTCCCGCGGGAGGAGCTTGCCCCTGGCCACATGGCGCTCCCGGGACTTCTGTGGGCCGCCCAGGGAAGCATCCGCCAGCCGTTTCCGGAGGTCCTCCACCAGTTGCAGCTGCGCATCCCTGTTGGCGGCGAAAGCTCCGCTGGCGGGGTCCAGCCTGCTGGCAAGGGTCTCCATCGACGCTTCCTGTTCTCTCGGCAGATCCGGTAGCCGGATCCGGTAGCAAAATGCAGTTCGCATGGCCGCTAAACAACAGACTCGGTTAGTGCCCAGTAACTGAAATTCAGGTTAGTCTCTATTAACTGTGATGTCCAACACAGGCCGTTGCCTTGTTAGACTCTGCGGGTTTGAGGAGGAAATGTGCCCACAACCGATGAAGGCAACAGCGCCGGGGCGGATGCCCCCGCCGCCCGGCCCGCCGGGGCAACCCAGCGCAGTAAAGCCAAGGAAGACCGCCGCCAGGCACTGCTCGCCGCGGCCGCTTCCCTGTTCGCCGTCAACGGGTTCAAGAGTGTTTCCCTCGAAGACCTCGGTGCCGCGGCGGGGGTCAGCGGACCGGCCGTCTACCGGCACTTCCCGGGCAAGCAGGCCGTCCTGGCGGACCTGCTGGCCACCGTCAGCCGGGAGCTGCTGGACGGCGGGCGGAAGGTGGTGGCAGAGAACTCCGATCCCCGCCTGGCACTGCGGCGCCTCGTGGAGTTCCAGGTGGACTTCGCCCTCGGCAAACCCGAAGTGATCCGCGTGCAGGACCGCGACCTCAGCAACCTCTCCGAACAGGACCAGTCAGCCGTGCGGGCACTGCAACGGAGCTACGTGGAGGTGTGGGTGGATGTCCTGTCCAGGCTCCACCCCGGCACGGACGCCGCCGAACTCCGGACCCGGGCGCACGCCACCTTCGGGCTGATCAACTCCACCCCGCACTCGGTCCGGAGCCACGGCCGCCGGATGGCAGCCGCGGCCCGGCCGCTGCTCGAGGAGATGGCGCTCGCCGCCCTGACGGTGGACAGCCCGCAAGCGCGCTGACGTCCGGGTTTCCGGCCCGGGTCAGACCATCGTCAGGACCATTCCCGGTTCGGCCAGGATTGCTCCGACGTCGGCCAGGAACCGGGAGCCCTGCTCACCGTCCACCAGGCGGTGGTCGAAGGACAGGCTCAGGGTCATCACCTGGCGCAGGGCCACCTCACCGCGGTACTCCCACGGCATGGACCGCACGGCACCCAGCGCCAGGATGGCGGCTTCGCCGGGGTTGAGGATGGGAGTGCCTGCATCGATGCCGAAAACGCCGATGTTGGTGATGGACATGGTCCCGCCGGACAGGTCCGCCGGCGCCGTTTTCCCGGACCGCGCGGTGTCCGCCAGCAACGCCAACGCCTCCGCCAACTGCTCCAGGGTCAGCGCGTGCGCATCTTTGATATTCGGCACCGTCAGTCCCCGCGGGGTGGCCGCCGCGATGCCCAGGTTCACGTAGTTGAAGGTAACGATCTCCTGGTTCGCCTCGTCCCAGCGGGAGTTCAGCGAAGGGTTGCGGCTCAAGGCGATCAGCACGGCTTTGGCAGCGAGCGTCAGCGGAGTCAGCTTGAGGCCTGCGAACGTCCGGGTGCCACGCAGTTTCGCCAGCAACTCCATGCTGGGGGTGACGTCCACGGTGAGGAACTCGGTGACGTGTGGAGCGGTGAAGGCACTGGAGACCATCGCGGCTGCCGTGTGCTTGCGGACACCCTTGATGGGTGTCCGGGTTTCCCGCTCCCCCTGGCCCCCGGCACGTTTCTGGCCGGCGGGTGCGGCAGCCTGGCCGGCACTGCCCTGCCGCAGGAACTCCTGCACGTCCTCCCGGGTGATCAGGCCTGCCGGACCGGTGCCGGTAACCAGCGCCAGGTCAACACCATGGTCCCTGGCCAGCTTGCGCACCGGAGGTGTGGAGCGGGGCCGGTCACCTGACGGCACGCCGGCCCGTGCTTCGATGACTATTGTTTCGGCCGGCTCAATGCGGACAGGCGCCGCGCCTGCAGGCGTCGTGTCGCCAGATCTCTCCACCGGCGGGAGGTTCCGGGGCCGGCGCGCGGGGCGGCCGGAGCTTTCGACGACGGCGCCATACCCCACGAGGTTGGGTTCCCGTTTCGGCGCCGCCGGTTCCTCCCCCGACGCCCGCTGGCCGGCTGGCGTAACGCCACGCGAAGGTGCGGCATGCCCCGCCGGTGCCGGCCCGGCGTCGTCCGCTACCTCGAAGGAGACGATGGGCTTGCCCACCTCAACAACCGTGCCGGGCTGCTCATGCAGTTCCCTGATGACGCCGGCGAAAGGGGACGGCAACTCCACCACCGCCTTGGCTGTCTCCACCTCGGCAATGACCTGGTTCAGGCTGACGGTGTCCCCAACGGCCACTTTCCAGCTGAGGATCTCTGACTCGGTGAGCCCTTCCCCGAGGTCGGGAAGCCGGAATTCCTTGATCATGGTGACGCTCATCCTTCCAGCCCGCTCAGTGAATTCGGCCGCCCCAAGGCACGGTCCACGCCATCGAGGATCCGGTCCAGGCCCGGCAGGTGGTGCATCTCGAGTTTCGAGTAGGGGTAGGGGATGTCGAACCCGGTAACCCTGACGGGCGCGGCTTCCAGGTGGTAGAAGCACCTCTCGGTGATGCTGGCGGCCACTTCGGCTCCCAGCCCGCCGGACTGCCCGGCCTCGTGCGTGATGACCAGCCGGCCGGTCTTCCGGACCGAGGCCACTACGGTGTCGTAGTCCACCGGTGCCAGCGAGCGCAGGTCGATGACCTGGATGGAAATGCCTTCGTCGGCGGCGGCAGAGGCGGCGTCCAGGGCGGTCTTCACCAGCGGGCCATAGGCCACCAGGGTGACGTCGGTACCGTCGGTCAGGACCCTGGCCTGCCCCATGGGATCTGCGGCGTCCAGCCCGGCAGCCTCATCCACTTCACCCTTGTCGTGATACCGCCGCTTCGGCTCAAAGTAGAGGACGGGGTCGTCGCTGGCGATGGCCTGCTGGATTACCGTGTAGGCATCCTGCGGGTTCGACACGGTGACCACCCGGAGGCCGGAGGTGTGCGTGAAGTAGGCTTCCGGCGACTCGGAGTGGTGCTCCGGCGAGCCGATGCCGCCGCCGAACGGCACCCGGATGGTGATGGGCATTTTTACTGCGCCGCGGGTGCGGTAATGCAGCTTGGCCACCTGGCTGACGATCTGGTCGAACGCGGGGTAGATGAAGCCGTCGAACTGGATTTCCACCACGGGGCGGTAGCCGCGGTAGGCAAGGCCGACGGCGGTACCCACGATGGCGGATTCGGCCAGCGGCGTGTCCACCACGCGGTGTTTGCCGAAGTCTTTCTGCAGCCCGTCGGTAACGCGGAACACGCCGCCGAGGGCGCCGATGTCCTCACCGAGGAGGACTACCTTCGGGTCATGGTCGAGTGATTTGCGCAGCCCCGCATTGATGGCGCGGGCAAAGGTCATGGAAGTCATCAGCGTGCACCTTCTTCTGAAACGGCACCTGCGGGGTCGCCGAAGGAGGCCAGGTAACGGGCGTAGTGGTCCTGCTGGCGGTCCAGCCACGAGTTCGGTGCGCTGTATACGTGTTTGAAGACGTCCATGGGCTGCGGGTCCGGCATGGTGGTGCAGCCTTTCCGCATCTCGCGGGCCACGGTGTCGGCATTGTTCCTGACGTGGTCCTGCAGTTCGTCGGTCAGCAGCCCCTTGCGTTCCAGCAGCGCCGCCACCCGGCTGATGGGGTCCTTCGCGGCCCAGTCCTCAAGTTCGTTGGCGTCGCGGTAGCGGGTGGGGTCATCGGCGGTGGTGTGCGGCCCCATCCGGTAAGTGACTGCTTCGATGAAGGTGGGGCCGCCGCCGCGCCGTGCCCGGTCGAGGGCAACGCGGGTGGCCGCCATGACGGCGAGGACGTCGTTGCCGTCCACCCGCAGGCTGGGGATCCCGAAGCCGGCAGCGCGGTCCGCGAGCTGGATGTGCGACTGGAGCCGGACCGGCTCCGAGATGGCCCAGTGGTTGTTGGTGCAGAAGAACACCACGGGAGCCTGGAAGCTGGCTGCGAAGACCATGGCTTCATTCACGTCGCCCTCGCTCGTTGCGCCGTCGCCGAAGTAGGTGACGGCCACGGAATCTGCGCCGTCATTCTGGATGCCCATGGCGTAGCCGGTGGCGTGCAGGGTCTGGGCGCCGATGATGATCTGGGGCGTTGCCATATTGATGGCGTACGGATCCCAGCCGCCGGACGCGTTGCCGCGCCACACGCGCAGGAGGTCCGTGAGGTCCACGCCACGGCAGTACGCCACACCGTTTTCGCGGTAGCTGGAGAAGACGAAGTCATCGCTGCGCAGGGACCTGCCGGAGCCTATTTGTGCTGCTTCCTGCCCCAGCAGCGGGGGCCACAGGGCGAGTTCGCCCTGGCGCTGGAGGGCCGTTGCCTCGACGTCGATGCGCCGGATGACGGTCATGTCCTCGAACAGCGAGCAAAGGTGCTCGTCCGTGATGTCCTGTACCCAGAGATCGAACTCGGGGTGGCTCACCCGCTCCCCCGACGGTGTGATCAGCTGGACCAGCTTTTGAGCCGGTTCGCCGGATGACCCCGGTTCCTGGAATTCGCCGGCGCCCTCATGGGCTTGTGCGCCGCCCTGGCCCGTTTCGTCTGTAGACACGATAGCCCCGCAACTTCTGTCGTCGGTGACCTGCGGAGCTGGGACTTGTGGTCCTGCAACCGCGGCCTTCCGGGCCCCTTCGCCCGGATACTGTGACCCTACTCACAATGCTCAGGGGGTACAACCACCGGGGCATTTATTGAGCAGAATGCCCTGTGGCGGTCACCTGCACCGTGCTACCGTTGCGCATTATGCAAGCTCTGGATGGCACTGACACCCGCCTGCTTTCGGCACTGGCCCAGGACCCCAGGAGGACCGTGGTGGCCCTTGCCCAGAAACTGGGACTGTCCAGGAACACTGTCCAGGCGCGGATGGCACAGCTCGAGAAAAAGCATGTCTTCCTGTCCTTCGAACGCAGGATCAACCCTGCCGCCCTGGGCTACCCGCTGATGGCCTTCATTTCCGTGCACGTCCAGCAGCAGAAGCTCACCCGGCTGGCACAGGATTTGGCGGCCATCCCGGAGATCCTGGAGGGCTACGGCCTGACCGGATCCGCAGACCTGCTGCTGCGCGTGGTGGCCCAGGATGCCGAGGACCTTTTCCGCATCAACGGCAAGATCCTCGCATGCGACGGCGTGGAACGGGCGGACACGGCGCTGGCCATGGGCGAACTCATCCCCTTCCGCGTGCAACCGCTGCTCGAGCGGGGTCCGCAGGGAAGCTGACTCGCTCTGTGGCCGGAGCGGCCGGAGGCGAAGTCCGACGGCGGCGGCACGGGTTATAGGCTTGTGGCAGTTATCCGTGCGGCGCCTGAACAGGCCCGCACCAGGCGGTGCCAGGCACCACATCCGGAAAGGCTCCACTTTGAGCAATCCCCAGGAACCGTACCAGCCCGGACACCCCGGCTCCGGGCAGCTGCCACAGCCGCCGCAGCAGCCCCCCGCCGGATACCCCGGCCCCACCCCGAATCCCCCTTACGGCCAGCCGCAACAGGGCAGCCCGTATCCAGGCACCCAAGACCCCGGGAACCCGAACAATCCGTACGGCCAGCAGCAACCGGGGCAGTACCGGGGCGCAGGTCCGTTCGGCCTCCCGGGCGGGGAGCCGCCGGCAAGGAAGCGGCCCCGGCTGTGGATCATCCTGACGGCCATCGGCGGCGTGCTGCTGCTCGTGGTGGTGGGCATCGTCATCCTGGTCAACGTGGCCGGCAGCGCCACCAACCACGCCAAAGACCTGGCTGACGGTTTCACCAAGCTCGTCATTGCCGGCGACAGCTCCAAAGCGTACGACGACTACCTGGACCCGGCACTGCAGGAGCAGCTGTCCAAGGAGACCTTCATCTCCGGCGTCGAGAGCCTGAAAATGGACGGTACCTGCACGCCCGCCTACAGCAGCATGAAGGTTGCCACCGAGAACGGCGTCAAGTCGGCGGACGTGGGAGGAGTCATCACCTGCGAGGGCAAGAAAGTTGACCTGGCCTACCGGTTCGAGGGCACGGACGAGCTGAAGATGACGAACATCAAACTGCGCCCCGCCGCCTAGCACCACAACCCAAAGGCCCCCGTCAACGTGGACAGTCCACGTTGACGGGGGCCTTTTGAGTGCCTTGCCGGGTCCGGCGTTAGTGGTCCACTGCCTTCTCGGCACCAACACCGGTAAGGGACCGGACCTCCATTTCTGCCTGCTTGGCTGGGTCCTCGCGCTTCTTGTCGAGCACCGTACCGAGCCAGCCCAGGAAGAACGCCAGCGGGATGGAAACAATGCCGGGGTTGCTGAGCGGGAAGATGGCGAAGTGCGCGTCCTTGATCATCGAGGTGGCCCCGCCGGACACCACCGGCGAGAAGATGATCAGGATGATGGCTGCACCGAGTCCGCCGTACATGCTCCACACGGCGCCCTGGGTGGTGAACCTGCGCCAGAACAGTGAGTAGATGATGGTGGGCAGGTTGGCCGAGGCAGCCACGGCGAAGGCCAGCGCCACGAGGAACGCAACGTTCTGCCCGTTGGCCAGGATGCCGCCGAGGATGGCGAGGATGCCGATCACCACCACCGTGCGGCGGGCCACCCGGACCTCCGTCGCGGCGTCCGCTTTGCCCTTGGCGATCACGTTGGCGTAGATGTCATGGGCGAACGAGGCGGCGGCGGTGATGGTCAGGCCGGCCACCACTGCCAGGATGGTGGCAAACGCTACGGCGGATATGAAGCCCAGCAGCAGCGGGCCGCCGAGGTAGAACGCCAGCAGCGGAGCCGCAGCATTCACGCCGCCGGGAGCGGACTTGATGGTGTCGGCACCCACCAGCGCGGCAGCACCGTAGCCGAGGACCAGGGTGAACAGGTAGAACAGGCCGATCAGCCAAATGGACCAGACCACCGACTTGCGGGCTTCTTTGGCCGTGGGGACCGTGTAGAAGCGCATCAGGACGTGCGGCAGGGCGGCCGTGCCCAGTACCAGGGCGAGGCCAAGTGACATGAAGTCCAGCTTGGAGGTTTCGCTCTTGCCGTACTGCAGGCCCGGGTTGAGGACCGCGGGGTTGTTGGCCGTTTCCACGGCACCGCCCAGCAGGGCCGAAAGGTTGAACCCGTAGATGGCCAGGACCCACATGGTCATGACGGCGGCACCGGCGATCAGCAGGATGGCTTTGATGATCTGGACCCACGTGGTCCCCTTCATGCCGCCGATCAGGACGTACATGATCATGAGGGCGCCGACGACGATGATCACCAGGGCCTGTCCGCCCCAGTCACTGATGCCCAGCAGCAGTGAGATCAGGCTGCCGGCACCGGCCATCTGGGCCAGGAGGTAGAAGAAGCAAACCGCCAGGGTGGAGATTGCTGCTGCGATGCGGACGGGCCGCTGCTTGAGCCGGAAGGACAGCACATCGGCCATGGTGAACTTGCCGGTGTTGCGGAGCAGTTCAGCCACCAGGAGCAGCGCCACAAGCCAGGCCACCAGGAACCCGATGGAGTACATGAAGCCGTCATACCCGTTGATGGCGATGGCGCCGGTGATGCCCAGGAACGAGGCTGCGGAAAGGTAGTCGCCGGCGATTGCGGTGCCGTTCTGCGATCCCGTGAAGGAGCGTCCGGCTGCGTAGTAGTCGGCGGCGGTCTTGTTGTTCCGGCTGGCACGGAACACGATCACCATGGTGACGGCCACGAACAGGCCGAAGATGCCCATGTTCAGCAGGGTGGTGTCCTTGAGCGCGGCCACGTCCACTGCGGTTGCGATAGTAATCATTTGTTTGCTCCACCCACCCGGTTGCCGTGCTTGTCGAATTCGTGGCCCTCGATCTCGTTCCGGATCTCAGAGGCGATGGGGTCCAGCTTCCTGTTGGAGTAGCTGACGTACCATCCGGTGATCGCGAAGGTGGAGACGAACTGGAGCAGGCCCAGGATCAGGCCGATGTTGATGTTTCCCCAGACTTTGGTGGACATGAACTCCACCGCGTAGTCCGCGAGCAGGACGTAGGCGAAGTACCACAGCAGGAAGGCCACTGCCATGGGGAAAACAAAGCTGCGGTGGCGCTTGCGCAGTTCCTGGAACTGCTCGGTCGACTGGACCTGTTCAAAGTCGACGGACGCCGCAGCGTCCGGACTTTGGGCATCGTTACCCATGGTTCCTCCTCATTGAGACATGCCGGTGCACACTGGACGGCAGGCCCGGATGAGGAAACGCCGCTGGTGTGACAGCAATCACTCTGCTGCGTCACGGCAGGCACTTCCAGCCCCTCCGGCACTGTGGTCGCTCAACGGTCGGGATGCTGCGACAAACGGCACCCGCGGCTACGCTGGGCCCATGCCGGACTCCCCCCTCCTGACCGCTGCGGCTGTGGCCGTGATCGCCATGGCCATCGCCGTCGTCGTCGGCGTGGGACTGAAGGTGCTCCGCTCCTTCCGCGACCTGGGCACGGACGCCGAGCGCGCCACCTACCACACCCTGCACGCGGCATCGCAGGCAGGCCAGCACCTGCGCCGCGGCCTCAATCCCGCCGGCGCTTCGAAGGCAAGCCGCCATCTGCGGACGCTGCTTGGCTGTGACGCACTGGCCATCACGGATACCTCGGGTGTGCTCGCCTGGGACGGGGCTGCGGAGGACCTGAAGCCGCGGCTGATGGAACTGGCCGCTGAGGTCCTGGCCGGCGGGCGGACGGCTGTTCTGTCGCCGGGACCGGACGGGACCGGCGGCGCCCTGGCGGCTGTCATAGCACCGGTGCGGGCCGGATCACGCGTGGTGGGCGCCGTCGCAGCCTTCGCTTCGTCGGCAGGGTCCGGCTTGGTACGGGCCGCCGGCGAGGTGGCGGACTGGGTGGCCGTGCAGGTGGAGCTGGCCGAGCTGGATGCCTCGCGGACCCAGCTGATGGAAGCCGAGGTGCGGGCACTGCGCGCCCAGATCAGCCCGCATTTCATTTACAACTCGCTCAACGCCATCGCGTCCTTCATCAACACCGATCCTGCCCGGGCGCGCGAGCTGGTGGTGGAGTTCGCCGATTTCACCCGCTATTCCTTTCGCCGGCACGGCGATTTCACCACCCTGGCCGAGGAACTGCGCTGCATCGACCGGTACCTGCTGCTGGAGCGGGCCCGCTTCGGCGAGCGCGTGCAGGTCAGCCTCCGGGTGGCGCCAGAGGTCCTGAGTACCGTCATCCCGTTCCTCAGCCTGCAGCCGCTGGTGGAGAACGCCGTCCGGCACGGCCTCGAAGCTAAGGAGGGGCCCGGGCACATCACCATCACGGCTGACGACGCCGGCGCCTACGCGCAGGTGACCATCGAGGACGACGGCGTGGGGATGGACCCGGAGCAGCTGCAGTCGATGCTCGCAGGACATATCGACGGCGAGCACGTGGGCCTGCGGAACGTTGATGCCCGCCTCCGCCAGGTGTACGGCGACGCCCACGGGCTGGTCATCGAAACCGCACCGGGCGAAGGGACCCTCATCACCATGAAGGTGCCCAAATCGCAGCCCGGCCACGACGCCTGATTCCCGGTGCTGGCCTGCTGCGCGCCCGCGGAAAGCTACCCTAGGAGCATGATTAACGTCCTCGTCGTTGATGATGAGCTGCCGGCCGTGGAAGAACTCGCCTTCCTGCTGGGCCGGGACGAGCGGATCGGCAAGGTCCTGCGGGCAACCTCCGGCAGCGAAGCCCTCCGCGCCCTGGCGTCCGCGCAGGTGGACGCGGTCTTCCTGGACATCCACATGCCTGCCGTCTCGGGGCTGGAGATCGCCCGCGCCATTGCCGCCGGCAGCCATCCGCCTGCAGTGGTCTTCGTCACCGCTGACGAGGACCACGCCCTGGCGGCCTTTGAACTGGCCGCGGTCGACTACCTCCTCAAACCCATCAGGGCCGAGCGGCTGGCACGCTCCGTGGGCCGGATCAGCGAACTGCGCGACGGCGGCGGCGCACCGGAGATGATCACCGTGGACCAGGGCGGTACCACCAGGATGATCAGGCGCGACGACGTCACGTACGTCCAGGCGCAGGGAGACTACGCGCGGCTCCACACCGCCGACGCCAGCTACCTGATCAGGGTTCCGCTGGCCGACCTGGAACAGCAGTGGGCCGATGCCGGCTTCATCCGGACGCACCGCTCATACCTGGTGGCCCTGAAGCACATCTCCTCCATGAAGCTTGCGGCAGACGGCCCCCGGGTCACCGTGGCAGGTGCCGGGCTGCCCATCAGCCGCCGTCACCTGCCCACCGTGCGGGAGCGGCTGCAGGCAAACCGGATCAGGCCGAACGCATGACCAGGGTACGGGTGACGGCCCCCGCCACGGCCGCGCGCCCCGTCACGGAATCCCGCGAAGCGGCGCAGGAGTCAGATGTGGGCCAGGTGTTCGTGCGGTCCCTCATCAGGTCGCAGCTGCGCCTGGCCCTGGTGGTGGCCGGCGGGTTCCTGGTAATCCTCGGCGCTTTCCCCCTCCTGCTCGCCGCCGTCCCCGGCCTGGCCGACACGACGATTGCCGGCATCCCGTTCGATTGGATCCTGCTGGGCGCAGGCATTTACCCGGTCATCGGCCTCAGCGCCTGGCTGTACACCAGGACGGCTGCCCGCAACGAGGCCCGCTACCGGGATCTGGCCGGTGACCCGTGATCCCCGTGGGTACGCGGTGAAGCGGAGCCTGGCGTGAATCCGGGGGTTGCCGCCGCTGCCGTCGCCGTGGTGTCCGTGGCCACCGCCGTCATCGGGTTCTACGGCCTGCGTATCTCGCGGACCACCGGCGATTTCTTTGTGGCGTCCCGGACCGTTCGGCCATGGTGGAACGCGTCCGCCATCGGCGGCGAGTACCTGTCGGCCGCCAGCTTCCTGGGCGTCGCCGGCCTGCTGCTGCTCTCCGGGACGGACGCCCTGTGGTTCCCTGTGGGTTATACGGCCGGGTACCTGATGCTTCTGCTCTTCGTCGCTGCACCCCTCCGGCGTTCCGGGGCGTACACCATTCCGGACTTCACGGAGGCCAGGCTCGACTCCCGGGCGGTCCGCAAAGTCACCAGCCTCGTGGTGGTGCTGGTGGGCTGGCTGTACATCGTTCCGCAGCTGCACGGGGCAGCCCTGACCATCCGGATCACCACCGGGCTGCCGTCATGGGTGGGGTCGGTGGCGGTGGTGGTGGTGGTCTGCCTGACCGTGGTGGCGGGCGGAATGCGGTCCATCACGTTCGTCCAGGCATTCCAGTACTGGCTGAAGCTGACAGCACTGGCGGTACCCATCCTCTTCATTGTCTTCATGCTTGCCGGCACCGGGACACCCGCCCTGGCGCTGCCGTCCGAAAACCCCACCGGCCTTGCCCCGGCGGGGTGGTACAACAACGTTTCGCTGCTCGTGGCACTGCTGTTCGGGACCCTTGGCCTGCCGCACGTCCTGGTTAGGTTCTACACCAACCCGGACGGGCAGTCCGCGCGGCGCACCACCCTGATCGTGCTGGGGCTGCTGTCCGTGTTCTACCTGTTCCCCACCGCCTACGGCCTGGTGGGCCGCATGTTCGCGCCGGACCTTGCCCGTTCGGGCCAGCCTGACGCCATGGTCCTGCTGCTGCCCCGTGAACTCATCGGCGGTCCCGCGGGAGACCTGCTCTCGGCGCTGGTGGTGGCCGGCGCGTTCGCAGCGTTTCTGTCCACCACGTCCGGGCTGGTGGTCTCCTTGGCCGGCGTCATCAGCCAGGACGTCCTGGGCGCCGGCGTGGGGGGCTTCCGCTTGGCAGCCGTGGTGTCCGCCGTCGTGCCGCTTGGCTTCGCGCTGATGACGGGATCCCTGGCGCTGGCCGGCAGCGTGGGGCTGGTGTTCGCCTTCACCGCGTCAACCGTCTGCCCCGTCCTCCTGCTGGGTATCTGGTGGCGGGGGCTTACCGACGCCGGAGCCATCGCCGGCATGGTGACCGGCGGGGTGCTGTGCGGCGGCGCCATGATCGCCGGCTCGCTGGCGGCGGCTGCGAGCACACCCGCGTGGCTTGCCCAGCCCGCGGCCTGGTCCGTTCCCACGGCTTTCGCCGTCATGGTGCTGGTGTCCCGGGCCACGGCAGGCCGGGTGCCGAAGACGCTGGTCCGGGTCATGACCCGGCTGCACACCCCGGAAAGGCCGCTGGCAACCGGACGCTGATTGGGTGGACAATTACGCCATGTCCACCCGGGACGAACACCCGGCTGCGGAGCCGGTTCCGCCGTCCGTGCGGGCGCAGCTGCTCGCAACGGAGCACTGGGGCCTGCTGGCCTCCCGGAGCACGGCCCAGGGCGAGGTGCTGACGAGGATCAGCATGTTCTTGACGTTCACCTCGGCGGGCCTGGTGAGCGTCGCGCTGGTGGGCCAGGCCACCGGATTCTCGGATTCGTTTGTCCTGCTGGCGGTGGTGGTGCTGTTCATTGACGTGGCCATGGGACTGCTGACCCAGTTGCGGGTCATGAACGTTGCCCATGAGGATCTGATGTACGTCACCGCCATGAACCGGCTCAGGGCAGCTTACGTCGAGCTGGATCCCGGCGTGGCGCCTTACCTGATGGCAGCCCACCACGATGACGAGGCCGGTTCCGTCCAGACCTACTACTTCTTCGGAAACCGCGGCAACTTCCGCCACGTGGCCGGCAGCAGCATGATCTTCATGTCGATGGCGAACGGGGCCCTGATTGCCATCCTGGCAGGGCTGCTGCTGACCCTCTTGGGAGCCGGAACGGTTGCGGCGCTGCTGATGGGCGGTGGGTGCGGGTTGTCGTTCCTGGGCGTCTCGGCAGTGAACGGCTACCGGAGCTACCGGGACATCTGGAGCCGGTTCACGCCGCTGTCCCCTACCCCGCCACAGGCGGAATAGACACAGGTGGATTAGGTACAGGCGGAATAGGCACAGGCGGACAAGATCCACTCAGCTAAGGAAACATCCCCAGCGAGGCCTTAATCGATGGCGGCCATCAGTTCAATGACGCGGTCCAGGAAGGCGTCCACCTGGGCTTCTTCATAGCCGTCGCGTCCGGTTTCCGGGCGGAACACGGCGCGGCGGACGCTGTCCACGCTGAGCGGCTTGTCGTGTTCCAGGTACGCCACAAGTTCGTGGCAGAGCCTATCCACATCGGCGGTGTTGTAGCTGCGGACCTTGTTCTTGGCCGGCCGGCGGAAGCGTTCCCCGTCCGGGCGGTGGAGGCGTCCGCGAAGGATTCCTGAGAGCTTGCCGATTTCGCGCAGCCAGGCTTCCTCGCCGCTGGCCGCAATCAGTTCATCGCGCTCCCTGCGGGCGAAGGCGTCTTCCAGCCGGTCCAGGGCCGCATCCACCACGGTTGCGGAGTAGCCGCCCTTGACCGGATCGAAGGACACAGCCCGCACGTCTGAGCTGTTGATGGGCTGTTCGGCGTCGTGGGGTGACTCCAGCGACACCCGTGCCCGCTGGAGGAACTGGTCCACCTGCTTGGCGTTGTACCCGTATTCGCTGCGCTGCACACGCTCAAATGACGCAGGGATCTGCCGATGAATATCCAATGCCACTGTTGGTTCCTTCAATGCTCTTCAGCCGTAGCGCTGTGGCACCAGTCTATTGGTGCCGGGATAATGCTGACCTGTGAGGGCCGTCCTTTTCCCTGCTTGCGGGGGCTTCCCCGCAAGCAGGGGTTTACCAGCTTCCGGTGACGAACCCGTAAAGGACGTAGACCAGCGGGGACGCAAACACGATGGAGTCCAGCCGGTCCATGACCCCGCCGTGCCCGGGCAGGATGCTGCTCATGTCCTTGACGCCAAGTTCGCGTTTCACCATGGACTCGGCAAGGTCGCCGGCTGTGGACGCGGCCACGGTGCCGACGGCCAGGACCACGCCCACCCACCAGGGCTTGTCCAGAATGAAGAGGCAGGCGAGGACGCCGATCAGGACGGCGCCGGCCACTGATCCGGCAAAGCCTTCCCAGGACTTCTTGGGGCTGATCTTGGGCGCCATGGGGTGCTTGCCCAGCGATGCTCCCACCAGGTAGCCGAACGTGTCATTGGAGACCACCAGCAGCAGCATGACGGCGATCTGCCAGGCGCCTTCCGGAACGGCACCTCCCGGCCAGAGGCCCAGCGGGGTCGCACCCCCGGAGGCGTGCAGCGGAAGCGCGGCGAAGCTGATGAAGAACGGCACCCAGCCGAGGGTGAAGACCCCGGCAAAAATACTGTTGGCCGAGCCTGCGGCGGTGTCGATGGATCTCCAGAGCAGCACCGCCACCGAGCTCAGGAGCATGGCGAAGAGCAGGCTTTCGACGCCCCCAAAGTACGCCACGAACGGCATGGCCACCGTGCCGGTCATTACCGGAACGATAGGCATCCTGGTGCCGTTGGCCTCCAGGGCACGGTAGATTTCCCAGACACCGAAGATGGCGAACGTAGTGGTGACCGCCACGAAACCCAGCGGAAGGAACAGCAGCCCGCCCAGCACGGCGAGCAGCATGGCCAGGCCCACCCCCACGGCCGCCGGAAGGTTCCGGCCGGCCTTGGGCGTTGGGTTGCTCCTGGGCTGCTTCCCCCTTATGCGCGCCCGTGGTGCGGGGGCCTGATCTGCCTGGCCCATCAGACTTCGAGCAGCTCTGCTTCCTTGCGCTTGAGCAGCTCATCGATGCCATCCACGTGGGCCTTGGTCAGGCCGTCCAGCTCCTTTTCGGCCCGGGTGCCCTCGTCTTCGCCGGCTTCGCCGTCCTTGACCAGGCGGTCCAGGGCTTCCTTGGCCTTGCGGCGGATATTGCGGATGGACACCTTGGCGTCCTCGCCCTTGGTCTTGACGATCTTGACGTATTCCTTGCGGCGTTCCTTGGTCAGCTCCGGGATGGTGATCCGGATGACGTTGCCGTCGTTGGACGGGTTGGCTCCTACCTCGGAATCGCTCAGAGCGCGTTCGATGTCCCGCAGTGCGGTCTTGTCGAACGGGGTGACCAGGATGGTGCGGGCGTCAGGGATGGCGAACGAGGCGAGCTGCTGCAGGGGTGTGGGCGAGCCGTAGTAGTCCACCAGGACCCTGTTGTACAGGCCGGGGTTGGCGCGGCCGGTGCGGATGGAAGCGAAGTCTTCCTTGGCAACCTCTACGGCCTTGTCCATCTTCTCTTCGGCTTCGAGCAAGGTTTCTTCGATCACGGTCTCTCCTGGGGTTCTGGTGCGGTCCGGGACGCCGGCTCCATGCACGCGTGGTTCTCTGTCGCTGCTTCCGCCACCGCCCGGGGGCGGCAGCGGAACTGTCCTGAAAACATCCTAGCCGGAGCTAGGCGGAGACCAGGGTGCCCAGCTTCTCTCCACGGATGGCGCGGGTGACGTTGCCTTCGCCTTCCATGCCGAACACCACCATGGACAGGTCATTGTCCTTGCACATGGTCATGGCGGTCTGGTCCATTACGCGGATGTCGCGGCGCAGGGCGTCGTCGTAGCTCAGGGTCTCCAGCCGTTCGGCGGTGGGATCCTTCTTGGGGTCCGCGGTGTAGACGGCGTCCACGCCGCTCTTGGCCATGAGGACAACGTCCGCGTGGACTTCCAGGGCGCGCTGTGCAGCCACGGTGTCCGTGGAGAAGTACGGCAGGCCGGCACCGGCACCGAAGATGACGACGCGGCCCTTTTCCATGTGGCGGATGGCGCGGCGCGGGATGTAGGCCTCAGCCACCTGTCCCATGGTGATGGCGCTCTGCACGCGCGTCTCCACGCCGGCCTGCTCCAGGAAGTCCTGCAGGGCGAGGCAGTTCATGACGGTGCCGAGCATTCCCATGTAGTCCGCCCGCGAGCGGTCCATGCCGCTCTGGGACAGCTCGGCGCCGCGGAAGAAATTGCCGCCTCCCACCACGATGGCCACCTCAACGTCCGGGACGGCCGCGGCAATCTGCTTGGCGACGTTACGGACGGTCTCGGGATCGACACCGAGCTTCCCGCCACCGAAGACCTCGCCGGAGAGCTTCAGGAGGACCCGCCGTCGGCTCTTCTCTTGCTGCATTGATGTTTTGACGGCTTCCATGGTGCCTTCCGGTTGGTGACGTTCGAAAAAAGGTTATCCTGCCGGAACCAGTGGCCGGAACCGGCGGTGCCGGTGCGCAGCGCAGGCACAAA
Source organism: Pseudarthrobacter equi (assembly GCF_900105535.1). Lineage (NCBI taxonomy): Bacteria > Bacillati > Actinomycetota > Actinomycetes > Micrococcales > Micrococcaceae > Pseudarthrobacter > Pseudarthrobacter equi. Next base: position 1,865,891 of record NZ_LT629779.1, on the reverse strand, counting down.
CCCTGCGCATGCAAAAGGGGCGGCCACCGAAGTGGCCACCCCCTTACATGTTCGACTAGGCGCCGACGCGGAAACGCGCGAACGCGGTTCCCTTGACACCGGCCTCTTCGAGGATCTGGGCCACGGACTTCTTGGCGTCCTTGGCGAAGGCCTGGTCAACCAGCACCTCACCCTTGTAGAAGCCCGTAACGCGGCCTTCCACAATCTTGGTGAGGGCGGCTTCGGGCTTGCCCTCGGCCTTTGCGGTCTCTTCGGCGATGCGGCGCTCGGACTCGACCAGGTCGGACGGAACGTCCTCGCGGGTCAGGTAGTTCGGGGCCATGGCGGCGATGTGGACGGCGACGTCGTGCGCGGCGGTGGCAGCGGCTTCGCTTTCACCGTCGACAGCGAACAGGACGCCGACCTGGGCCGGGAGGTCCTTCGAGGTCTTGTGCAGGTAGGCATCAACCGTTGCACCCTCGATGCGGGAAATGCGGCGGACGACGACCTTTTCGCCCAGGACAGCGCCTTCTTCGATGACGACCTCGGACAGCGGCTTGCCGTCGACATCGGTGGCGAGGAGGGTTTCGAGGTCGGCAGCGCCGGACTCGACGGCGACGGCCAGGACCTTGTCGGCCAGCTGGATGAACTTGTCAGCCTTGGCAACGAAGTCGGTCTCGCAGTTGACCTCGATCATGACGCCGACGCCGTTGCTGACCTTGGCGGCAACGAGGCCCTCAGCGGTGGAGCGGCCTTCGCGCTTGGTGGCGCCCTTGAGGCCCTTGATGCGGATGATTTCGATGGCCTTTTCGGCATCACCGTTGGCTTCGTCAAGAGCCTTCTTGACGTCCATCATGCCGGCGCCGGTGCGCTCGCGCAGGGCCTTGATGTCAGCGGCAGTGTAGTTCGCCATGTGAACCCCTCTGTCTAGAAATTTGTTGTGGTGTACGGACTGACAGGATGGCTGCCCGCGGTGCGGGCGGCCATCCTGTCAGCAGCTCCGGCTGCGGACAGCACGGAGAATCCGGATTTAGCTGTGTTACTTGGCGTCTTCGGCGGGAGCCTCGGCAGCAGCCGGGGCTTCCTCGGCGGAAGCGTCAGCAGCAGCCGGGGCTTCAGCGTTTTCTGCCGGAGCAGCCGCAGCAGCTTCCTCGGCCTTGCTGCCTTCGAGGAGCTCGCGCTCCCACTCAGCCAGAGGCTCTTCGGGAGCTTCGGTGGTGCCCGAGCCGCGGTTGTTGCGGGCGATCAGGCCCTCGGCGACGGCGTCGGCAACAACGCGGGTCAGGAGGTTCACGGAGCGGATGGCGTCGTCGTTGCCCGGGATCGGGAAATCGACTTCGTCGGGATCGCAGTTGGTGTCCAGGATGGCCACAACCGGGATGTTCAGCTTCTTGGCCTCGTCAACGGCGAGGTGTTCCTTCTTGGTGTCCACGATCCAGAGCACGGAAGGTGCCTTGGTCAGGTTGCGGATACCGCCCAGGTTGGACTCGAGCTTGGTGAGCTCGCGCTTGAGGAGCAGCAATTCCTTCTTGGTGTAAGCGGAACCAGCAACGTCGTCGAAGTCGATCTCTTCGAGTTCCTTCATACGCTGGATACGCTTGGCGACCGTCTGGAAGTTGGTCAGCATGCCGCCGAGCCAGCGCTGGTTCACGTAGGGCTGGCCCACGCGGGTGGCCTGCTCAGCGATTGCTTCCTGGGCCTGCTTCTTGGTGCCGACGAAGAGTACGGTGCCGCCGTGGGCAACGGTGGCCTTCACGAACTCGTAGGCGCGGTCGATGTAGGACAGCGACTGCTGAAGGTCAATGATGTAGATGCCGTTGCGCTCGGTGAAGATGAAGCGCTTCATCTTCGGGTTCCAACGGCGGGTCTGGTGTCCAAAGTGGACGCCGCTGTCAAGCAGCTGGCGCATAGTTACGACGGGCATGCCGACGCTCCTTCCGGCAGGTCATTCATGAGATAGCCGCGAGGCTTCTTACCCTGCCAATAGTTGACGGTTGATTAGCGTGGCCCGGATTGGGCCGTGCTCCTGGCATCCATCGCGCTTCCCATCCGTACTGTTGGACGGACCGCAGGAGGCGCGATCCTCCATTGGTGTGGCCGGGGCCATGCCGTTGGAGGGCTGGATGCGCGTAGTCAGCCGGCCGCTCCCCCACACTCCTGAATGAGTTGTGCCGACGCAACCTGGACAGGCAGCATCACCGAAAAGGTGGACTGCCGGGGCGGACGCGTTGAGGGCGCAGCAAACTGCTCCGTCAATAGTACTACAGGGACCACCGCCCACGGGACGCGCGGCGGGTGCCTTCGGGGCTTTTCCACATAGGCGCGGGAGGCCCGTGACCGCGCGGTTTTGACGGGCGCATGCTGGGCACATGAAACCACCGGTCCTGCTTGCCGCACTGCTGCTGCTTCCTGCGTCGGTCTCATACATTCCCGAGCCGCTGTCCCTCAGTCCGCGGGGGCCGGTCCCCGCGGCGGCAACGCTCCAGGCGCTTCCGACGGCGGCGGAAGACGTGGGCGCCTCCGTTGCCCGCCCGTCGTGGGACTGGCCGCTGTCACCCCGCCCGCGGGTACTGCGCAGCTTTGATCCGCCGCCCAAACCGTGGCTCAGCGGCCACCGGGGAGTGGACCTGGAGACGGCAGGTCCGGCGGCGGAAGTGGTGTCGCCGGCGGCCGGAACTGTCAGCTTCGTGGGCGTGGTGGTGGACCGGCCGGTGATCACCATAGATCACGGTGCCGGCCTGCGGAGCAGCTTCGAGCCCGTGGACAGCCCCCTGGCGGTCGGCGCCGCGGTGACGCAGGGGCAGGTCATCGGCACCGCCCTCCCCGGCCACTGCCCCGCCGCCGGCTGTATCCACTGGGGCGTCCGGCAAGGCGAGGAGTACGTCAATCCCCTGCAGTTTGTCCTGGACCTGAGGCCTTCAGTCCTGCTGCCGCTGCACGGAACGCCCTAGACGATGGCCGAGATACCGGTGATGGCGCGCCCGGTGACCAGGGTGTTGATCTCGGCTGTGCCTTCGTAGGAGTAGATCGCCTCCGCGTCGGCGAAGATCTTCGCCATGCCATAGTCAGTGACGATGCCGTTGCCCCCAAGGATGCTCCGCCCCAGGGCCACGCTCTCGCGCATCCGTTCGGTGGTGAAGGCCTTGGCCAGGGCAGACTGCTCATCCTTGGCCAGGCCGTCATCTTCGAGCTGGGCGAGCCGCACCATCATCCCCATCGAGCTGACGGCGTTGCCCAGGATCTGCACCAGCTGGTTCTGGATGAGCTGGAAGGATGCGAGCGGACGGCCGAACTGCTTGCGCTCCACGGCGTAGCTTCTGGCAACGTCGAAGGCCGCCAGCTGCTGGCCCACAGCCTGCCACGCGACAGCCAGCCGCGTTACCTTCAGGACCTTGTTGACATCCCGGAAGCTGTTCGCGTTGGCGAGCTTGAAGAAGTCCGGCACCACGACGTCCTCGAGGACAATGTCGGCGTTCTGCACAGTCCGGAGGGAGATCTTGTTTTCGATCCTGGTGGCACTGAAACCGGGCAGGGTGGTGTCCACGAGGAAGCCCTTGACCTGGTTGTCAGCGACGTCGCGGGCGTAGATGACCACCCAGTCGGAGAAGGTGGCGTTGCCGATCCAGCGCTTGGCGCCGTTCAGGATCCAGGTGTCGCCGTCCCGGCGGGCGGTGGTGCGGGTCCCGCCTGCCACATCGCTGCCCCCCAGCGGTTCGGTGAGGCCGAACGCGCCGATCTTCTTCAGCGCGTAGATGTCCGGCAGCCACTCCTCCTGCTGTTCCCGGGATGCCAGCGCTTCGATGGACCCCGTGAAGAGACCGTCGTGGACCCCCAGGAAGGTGGCGATGGAGGCGTCGGCGCGGGTCAGTTCGGCATGGACCAGCCCGGCGAAAAGGTTGGAGTGGCCCTGGCGCCGGACAGGGCTGACGAGGTCCACTTCGGCGAGCTTGGGGATGAGGTCCATGGGGAACTCCCCCCTGTTCCAGCAGTCCGTGGCGATGGGGCGGACCTCGCGGGCCAGGAAGTCGCGGACCTCGGCGAGGCGGTCCCGCTCCTTGGCGGAGAGGAGCTGTTCGAAAGCGTAGAAGTCGCCGTCCGCGTAGGGAAGGTCATGGAGGTCTGCAGCAGGAGTGGACATGGTTGCCTTCCGGGGATCAGCGTGCTTAGCCCAATGACGGGCTCAGTATGTTACTGGTCAGTAACATACCGCAGATCCTGCGGTTAGGAAAGGGAACAGGGTCCATGGGGACGCCCGGCAGTGCGGGCACCCACGTGCCGGCCGGCGCACGAATCCGGGTTAACGCAAAAACCGCGGCCGGACGTTGATCGTCGGCCGCGGTTGCGCATTTCTGGCCGCCGCTGCACGCGGCGCAGTAGGGCTACTCGGACTTGAACCGAGGACCTTAGGATTATGAGTCCCGCGCTCTAACCAGCTGAGCTATAGCCCCGAAATGCCCCAAGCCTTCCGCGCGGGGCGCGGCGGCAGGGCAGGAACACTCTAGCAAATGCCGGAGTGCTGTCAGACCACCATGTCCTCGTACCGCGCGCCGCGGTACAGGTCCTCAAAGGTCTGCAGGGTGCCCTGGATGCTGTGCGGTTCCACCATCTGGCGGCTGGCCTGGCCCATCGCGGCCTGCTGGTCACTGGGAAGCTCCAGGATCTGGGTGATCTTCTTAGCGAGGTCGTCGCTGTCGTTGGGGGTGAACAGGTAGCCGTTCTGCCCGTCCCGGACAAGGTGCGGCAATGCCATGGCGTCTGCCAGGACCACCGGGGTGGATGCGGACATGGCCTCGAGCGTCACCAGCGACTGCAGCTCGGCCGTTCCCGGCATGCAGAAGAGGTTGGCCTGGATGTAGGCCTTCCGCAGGTCCGCGTCGCTGGCCAGGCCCAGGAACTTCACACGGTCCCCCAGGCCGAGGCGCTGCACCAGCTCTTCGAGCGCCGGCCGCACCTCGCCACCGCCGACAATTTCCAGGTGCACGTTCAGTTCCGGCGGGGTCTTGCCGATGGCCTTGATCAGCACGTCCACGTGCTTCTCCTCGGCCAGGCGGCCCGCGAACAGCACCGTGGGGTGGGCGTGCGGTTCAATGGTTTCCCCGGGCTGCAGCTCGTAGGCGGCGGAGTCAATGCCGTTGGAGAGCGGGAGCACCTTGCGAAGGAACGCGTGCTCATGCATTGCCTTGGCTGCCAACGGAGTAGGCGTGGTGACCACGTCCGCCTGGCCCATGACCTTGCCCATGTCCTTCCAGGAGATCCGTCCCACGATGTCCTTGAACCACTGCGGGAACGGCAGGAAGGGATTGAGGTTTTCCGGCATGAAATGGTTGGTGGCGACGATCCGGATGCCGCGCTTCACAGCCTCGTAGAGGACGTGCTCGCCAATCATGTAGTGGCTCTGGATGTGCACCACATCAGGCTTGACCTGGTCGAACAGCAGGCTGATTTCCTTCTTGATCTCCCAGGGGAGGCAGATGCGGAACGTCTCGTGCGTGGGCACGCTGTGCGAGCGGAGCCGGTGAACGGTCGCTTCATCGCGGAACTCGGAGTAGCTTTTGCCCTTGCCGTCGCGGCAGGCCAGGACATGGACGTTGTGGCCCCTGCCGGTCATGCCCTTGGCGAGGCGGTAGCCGAACTGGGCGGCGCCATTCACGTGGGGCGGGTAGGTGTCCGCGGCGATCAGGATGGTCAGTGGCTGGTCGGCTGGCGTGGTCACGTGGAGGGCTCCTGATGGTCACGGTGCGGACAGTGTTGACTGGCTGCACGGTTGGCCGCCGGCGTCGGCGCGGCTGGGCCTCGTGGGCTGGATGGCTGGTGGGCGGATGGGGCTAGTGGGACGGCCGGCCCGGGGACTTCCGTGCGTCCTTCTTGCGCTTGGTGACCTCGGGGTGGTGCCGCGAAAGGGCGATAACCCCAACGATAGCAAGGAGCGCGGCGGTTCCCATGGCAATGGCCATGACGGCGTGGACGTCGGGGCGCAGTTCACCCAGGATGATGATGCCGATGGCGATTCCCACCATGGGATCAATGACTGTCAGGCCGGCGATCACCAGGTCCGGCGGACCCGACGAGTACGCGCTCTGCACGAACCAGGACCCCAGGCCACCGGCGGCGATGATCGCCACCACGGAGTACCACTGCACGTTCAGCAGGAACAGTCCGTTGGGGTCCAGCAGGTGCTTGCCGATGATCCGGGTCAGGACCGCGACGAAGCCGAACAGGACACCGGCGCCAAGGATGTAGATGAAGGCGTTCATCCGGTGCCGGAACATCACCGCCAGGGTCCCGAAGAGGCCCACCGCAAGGGCGAGAAGCAGCACGATGGTCAGCTCGTCCTCGGGGCTGACGTGGTGGTTCTCCTGGGTGACGTTGACCGCAAGGAGGACGAAAAGTGCGGACCCCGTTACGCAGGCAGTAATGGCCACCACCGTGGCGCGGTTGATGGTGAGGTCCTGGTCCCGCGCATTCACGATGGTGGTGATCACCAGGGCGATGGCGCCGATCGGCTGGATCACGGTCAGCGGCGCCGACACGAGCGCCACCGCATTCATGGCCATCCCGGCGCACAGGAGCAGCAGGCCGAACACCCAGCGGGGATTCCGCAGCAGGCGCAGGAATCCGTTCGAACTCAGGGCTAGTCCCCCGGTATCGGCCTTCACGGCACTGCCCTGGCGCTGGGCTCCCAGGGCGAGGCAGAACGCTCCCAGCACGGCGAGGAGGACGGCCATCCATATCATCAGGAGATCCCGCCGTCGGGCGTTGTCTGGGCCCTGCCCTTGCGCAGCATGGCCCAGACATAGTTGTAGGCGGCAATCCAGTGGCCCACCAGACCCAGGCCCAGCACGATCCAGGCCGCGATGAAGAGGGCGTGGGAGAAGCCGGTGTCCAGCCTGGAAAGCACCAGCATGGGGGTGCCGAGGAGCAGCAGCCCGGTGCGCACCTTGCCCACCGCGCTGACGGGGAGGTCAGGGTGGCCGCGGAAGAGTGAGAGCGTCAGCGCCAGCAGCACGGCGTCCGGAATGACCAGCGCCGCCAGGTAGAGCCAATGCACGACGCCGGCAATCACCAGGGTGACGGCTACGGCCAGGAGCGCCAGCCGGTCCGCGATGGGGTCCAGGACCCGGCCCAGCCGGGAAGCCTGGTCGAACCGGCGGGCAACGTAGCCGTCCACCCAGTCGGTGCATGCCATGACCGCCAGGACCACCACACCGGCGCCGTATTCCTTTTGCGCCAGCACAAGCCAGATGAAGAGCGGAACCCCCATGAACCGCACCACGGTGAGGAGGTTGGGGATGGTGAACACGATGTCATGGTCAACCTGGGGGCGGTCCGGACGGGAACCGGCACCAATGAACTTCACCTGTCCCCCTTCCTGTTGCCGCCCTGCGGCGTGGTCCCTGCCGGGCAGTGGCCTGCCGGCGGTTGCTGAGCCGCCCGCCACCTCGTGGCCCGAAATGTTCATGGAGCTGCTTGCCGGGCGCCTGCCCGGCGGGTTTGGTCCTAGTAGGTGCGGATCAGCTTCCGCAGCAGGACCACCAGGACAGTACCCGCGGCAGCCAGTGCGGCCAGCGGCTTCCACCGGTCCTGCAGCCCGCCGGAGGATTCGGACAGGCCAGCGAGCTTGTATGCTGCTGCGTCCTTCCCGCGCCCGGCCAATGCCTGGCCCTGCCGGGCCTTGTCCTGGGCAACCGCGAGCAGGTACCTGCCCTGGGTCTTGACGTCCAGTTCCGTTCCCAGGTTGTCGCGGACTTCGGTGAGGTGCTGGCGGCGCTGGCTCAGGCGCCGGGACAGTTCCGGCTCCGACGCGTGCGGGAATTCCTTGTCGTGCTCGGCGGCCTTGGCAGCCTTCTCGGCCTTCGCCTTGGCAGCGGCCTCTTCCTTGGCTGCCTTCGCGGCCTTGGCCTCAGGGCTTGCCGGGTCCAGCACGGCAGGGTTGAAGGCCGAACCTTCCTTGGCCACGCCGATATCGTGCTTGATGCCCCGGATGGTTTCTTCCGGCAGCAGGGGCATGGCCTTCTTGAACCTGGCCAGGCCGATGAGGCCGCCTACCAGGGCGATCAGCAGGAACGCGGCGGAGACCAGCAGGGCCGCCAGCCAGGCGGGCATGATAGTGGCCAGGCCCATGATGGCTGCAACGATCAGTCCGACCACCAGGAGGGCCAAGAAGACCAGGGCAACGGCGAAGAAGGCGGCAGCGACGCCCACCTGCATGCCTTTGCGCTTGAGTTCGATCTTGGCGAACGCGATCTCGTCGTTGATCTGGCGGGGCGCCAATCTGGCAAGGAGCTTGACCGTTCCGGGCAGCGCGGTGATGCGCAATCCGGGTCTGGTCTGCCCGCTGTGACGTCCGCTCATCGGTTCCGCCTAACTGGTTTGTGTGCTCGATCCGGCATCGTTTGTCCCGGGAAATGTGCACAGGCACAGTCCCCGCCACAAAACTACCATTCAGGTTCAGGGCGAACTTCGGGGCTTGCCGGGCGGCCCTGATTACAACGCTGCAAATCATGGGGTGCCGGGCCTAGGATGGACATCCGTGACCACTGCTTCCAATCCGGGCGACCTGCTCAGCCACCGCCGCAGACTTTTGTACATCTTCCTCCTCGGCGCCCTGACCGCCCTGGGGCCCTTCACGATCGACCTGTACCTGCCGGCTTTCCCCGCCTTGGAGGCCAGCCTCGGGGTTACCGAGGCGCAGGTGCAGCTCACCCTGGCAGGAACCACCTTGGGCTTCGCGTTCGGCCAGCTGGTGGTGGGTCCGTTCAGTGACAAGTTTGGCCGCAGGAACCCGCTGATTATGGCCACAGCGCTGCACATCGCCGCGTCGATCGGCGCGGCGCTGTCCACGGACATCACCACCCTGGGGATCTTCCGCGTGCTCATGGGTGTGGGCGCTGCGGGCGGCGGCGTGGTGGCGATGGCCATGGTCCGCGACCTGTTTTCCGGCTATGCCATGGTGAAAATGTTTTCCAGGATGGCCCTGGTCAACGGCCTGGCGCCCATCCTGGCGCCGGTGATCGGATCGCAACTGCTGCTGGTGATGCCCTGGCCCGGAATCTTCGTGTTCCTGGCCTCCTACGGCACCCTGGTGATCGTGGCAGCGCTGGTCCTGGTCCGGGAAACGCTGCCGCCTGAGAAGAGGGGGCAAAGCGGCATGACGGCCCGGCAGCGCTACCGGGTCCTGTTCAGCGACCGGATCTTCGTGGGCCTGCTGATGGTGGCCGGCCTGAACTTCGGCGGACTCTTCACCTACCTCTCGGCCTCGCCGTTCCTGTTCCAGGGCATGTTCGGCTTCTCAGCCCAGGAGTACGGGCTGCTCTTCGGCATCAACTCGCTGGGCATCGTGGCCGGCGTACAGACCAGTTCACGTCTGATCAGGCGCGTCCCGCCGCAGTGGATTCTCGCCGCAGCCACGGCCTGGATGTTCCTGATGGCCCTCCTGATCGTGGTGTTCGACCTCCTGGGCTTCGGCCTGTGGGGCGTGATGGTGCCGCTGTGGTTCTACATCCTGGGGACCGGGTTCATGTTCCCCTGCGTGCAGGTCCTGGCGTTGGCGAACCATGCCTCGCAGGCGGGCACCGCCGCTTCCCTGCTGGGTGCCGCCACCTTCATGATGGCCGGGCTCATCTCCCCCGTGGTCGGGTGGCTGGGCATCAGCAGCGCCAGCATGGGAGGGGTCCAGGCCGTCTGCATCCTGCTGGCCATGGCAGCCCTGTGGCTGGTGGTCCGTCCCCGCACGGTCCCGGCCATCACCTGACATGATGAGGACATGAAACACCGGCCGCACCGGAATGGACGGGGACTCTTCCTCGGGGCGGTGCTGGGCGCCGTCGCGGGCTACTTTGCGGGACGCGCCGCCGGCAACCCGGCGATGGGAATCATTCTCGGCTCACTGGCAGGCGCGGCGCTGCTCTACCGGGTCAACCCGGGCAGCCGGAACCGGCGCTGAATCCCGGTTGGGACGGCGCCTGCAGCAATTGCCGGAGGCAGCAGCCGCGTGGCTGTACCGGGGCAATTGGCTGCGCGATAAAATGTGTCCGTGCCCAGTTGGCAGGATCGACCCCAGCTACCGGCCACATGGCAGCGATGCGATGCCCGGATCCTGCCCCTGTGGTGGGACCGGGCGTGCGCGCAGATGGGTGAGCAGTCGGCCGCCCTGTACGCCGCCGGGCTCTTCACCGAGGACCGCCGCAGGCCCATCGCCCAATGGTTCAACCCAGCGTTCAAAGCCGCGCTGCTGGTGGCGCCGGAAACCTCTCCGGAGTGGCCCGTGCAGCGGTTCGGCATTTTCTACGCACCGCCGGATGCGGGCTTCGTCCGGATCCACTCTGCCCCGCATGAATGGAGCCCCCGGCAGCCCCGCAGGTCCCCCACTGAACAGGAAGCGTTCCTGGCCGCGATAGCGGAGGCGGAGAGGTTCCTGCAGGTTGAAATGGACTTTGTGTGAGGAGGCAAAAAGCCCCCGTCCTCAAGTGGAGGACGGGGGCTTTTCCGTGCAAGCTCCTCCTGCTGGACTTGAACCAGCAACCCTTCGATTAACAGTCGAATGCTCTGCCAATTGAGCTAAGGAGGAATGAAGCAGGTACGACCTTAGCAAAGGATTCCGGCAAAAGTGAAATCGGCGGAATCCCGCGCCCTCCGGCCTGTTCCGGAGGGGAAAAAGAGCCAAAAAAATCCCCGTTCCGGAAGACCGGAACGGGGATTGGCAGCTCCTCCTGCTGGACTTGAACCAGCAACCCTTCGATTAACAGTCGAATGCTCTGCCAATTGAGCTAAGGAGGAATGAAGCGGGTATTAGCCTAGCAAACACCGTGGCTGGAAGCGAAATCGGCGCAGGGTACCGCCATGGGGACAGGCATCGCGCCAGCCACCAGGTCAGGCATCGGAGCGCAGTGACCTGCGCTCCATCTCGAGCATCATCAGCTCGCGGTTGAGCCGCTGGAACGCCTCAGGGTCTGCAGCGGGATCGAGCCGCTGGAGCTGGCCCATCTTGTCCGCCTTGACCCGGGTGATCTGCAGCTCGAACAGGCGCGACAGGATGTCGCGGCAGTACTTCTGCACACCTTCCTCAGTGCTCGCCGGCAAAGGCATCACCGCCAGCTCGGACACCAGCGGCCGCAGAGGCTCCGGGACCTCATGCATCACGTGCTCAACCCAGCGCGCAGGGTCGGTCACCATGCCGGGGCCGGTGGCGCGCATGGCGTCATGCACGGCCTGGAAGGCCGGGGTGGCAAACCTGGCGGCGGCGAAGCGGTCCCAGACTGCCCCGGAGAGCAGCGCCGGCTCCTGCAGCGCCACCTCCAGCGCCTGGCGCTCCATGGAGGCCACAGGGTCCCGCGGGTCGGGGCGGTGATAGGACGGGACGGCGCCCGACGCCGGTCCGGCAGCAACGCCGGGCCCGCCGGCTTCTGCGGGCCTTCCGGCAGCGTGGCCGACCTGTTGTGCCGAGGCGGTCCCTGCACCCCCCTGTGGGCCCCCAGACGCGCGTTTCATGGCGACGGCCACGGCCCTGTTGGCCTCTTCGACGGACATGCCCAGCCATCCCGCCAGCTCGCGGGCGTAGGCGGGCCTGATGCCGGCGTCGCGGATCTGCCCCACCACCGGAGCGGCTTCCCGCAGCGCTGCGACGCGGCCTTCCACGGTGTCCAGGTTGTGGCGCTTCAGCGACGCCCGGATGGCGAATTCAAAGAGCGGCCGGCGGCTGCTGATCAGGGCCTGGACGGCTGCGTCCCCACGGGTCTGGCGAAGGTCGCACGGATCGGCGCCGGTGGGTTCCACAGCGACGTAGGTCTGCGCCGTGAACCGCTGGTCCTCCTCGAAGGCACGCAGGGCCGCCTTCTGGCCGGCGGCGTCGCCGTCGAAGCAGAAGACCACCTCTCCCCCGGTGCCGTCGTCGGAGAGCAGGCGCCGGGCGATCTTGATGTGCTCGGTGCCGAACGCCGTGCCGCAGGTGGCTACCGCCGTCGTAATTCCTGCAAGGTGGCAGGCCATCACGTCGGTGTAGCCCTCCACCACCACCAGCTGGCGCTCCTTGGCGATGCTTTTCTTGGCGAGGTCGATGCCGTAGAGGACCTGGGACTTCTTGTACAGCGTGGTCTCGGGGGTGTTGAGGTACTTGGGCCCTTGGTCGTCCTCGTAGAGCTTGCGCGCGCCGAAACCTATGGTGTCACCGGCGATGTCCTTGATGGGCCAGATGAGGCGTCCCCGGAAGCGGTCGTAAATGCCCCGGTTGCCTTCCGAGAACATCCCCGTCAGTTTCAGCTCGGCATCGGTGAATCCCCGGCCCCTGAGGTGCTTGAGCAGCGCGTCCCAGCCCTGCGGTGCGTAACCGCAGCCAAAGTGCTCGGCGGCAGCGCGGTCAAATCCACGGCCGAAGAGGAAGTTCCGTGCCTCGGCGGCGCCGGGGGTCAGCAGCTGGGCCCGGAAGAATTCATCGGCAATCTTGTGCGCGTCCAGCAGCCGCTGGCGCCTTCCAACTTCCTCGCGGTTGGGTCCGGTGCCGCCGTCCTCATAGCGCAGCTCGTAGCCGATGCGGGCGGCAAGTTTTTCCACTGCCTCGTGGAAGGAACTGTGGTCCTGCTTCTGCACGAAGGCGATGACGTCGCCGTCCTCGCCGCAGCCGAAGCAGTGGTACCTGCCTACCTGCGGGCGGACCGTGAACGACGGCGAGCGCTCGTCGTGGAAAGGGCACAGGCCTTTCCACGTCCCCAGCCCGGCACCCTTGAGGGTGACGTAGCCGTCCACCACTTCCTTGATGTCCGTGCGCTGGCGTACTTCGTCGATATCTTCACGTTTGATCAGGCCAGCCACAGAGTAATCCTAGTCCCGTGCGCTGACAGCCCGGCCCCTCGTATCATTCCGCTCACCACAGCGAGGGCAGGCTCCCCACGAGGCGCTCGTACATGGCCAGGGCGGACCCGTCGGTCAGCGACGCCACCTGGTCGATCACCACGCGCAGACGGGCACCGTCATCCCCGGCATCGCGCCAGTCTGCGGCGAACATCGGCTCCAGGTTCCGGTCGCCGGTGGCGCTCAGGGCCGTGACCAGGGCATGCAGGACCTCGCGCTGGCGTTCATAGATGGGTTGCCGGTGCTCGGTGGTCATGACAAACGTGGTGGCCATGCCCTTCATGACGGCGATCTCCATGACCGTCTCGTCCGGAACCATGAGCTCGGCGCTGTAGCGGGTGAGCCGGCCCGGCCCGTAGACCGAGCGCGTCGTTTCGAGGGCGCTCTGGCAGAACCGGCCGATGAGCTGGCTGGTCATGTTCTTCAGGGCAGCCATGGACTTGCGGCTGCCGTCCGCTTCCCGCACCCAGACGTCGGTGGCCTCCAGCCGGGCCAGTGCGGCGTCGATGGCGGCGGGGTCGTTGTGCGGCAGGTACCACTGCTTGGCATAGCCCACCACGCGGGCGCGGTGGTCCGGGTTATCCATCCACCGCAGCTGGAAGTGCCCGGCAACAATGGCGTCCTCCACGTCGTGGACGGAGTAGGAGATGTCGTCGGCCAGGTCCATCACCTGGGCCTCCAGGCAGGAACGCCGCTCGGGCGCACCCTCCCGGATCCAGTTGAAGATGGGGAGGTCATCCTCGTAGGCACCGAATTTGCTGGTGCGGCGGCCGTGGATCACCGGCGCGTCGAGCGCGGACCAGGGATATTTCGATGCCGCGTCCAGGCTCGCGCGGGTGAGGTTCAGCCCGGCAGGATGGCCGCCGGCGGTGAGCACCTTGGGTTCAAGCCGGGTCAGCAGCCGCAGGGTCTGGGCGTTGCCTTCGAACCCGCCAATGGCGTGCGCCACCTCGTTCAGGGCGGACTCCCCGTTGTGGCCGAACGGCGGGTGCCCGAGATCGTGGCTCAGGCACGCGGTGTCCACCACGTCCGGGTCGCAGCCCAGCGCGCGGCCCAGTTCGCGGCCCACCTGGGCCACCTCGAGGCTGTGGGTGAGGCGGGTCCGGACGAAGTCGTCCGTATCCGGCGCCACCACCTGGGTCTTCGCCCCCAGCCGGCGCAGGGCCGATGAATGCAGCACGCGGGCCCGGTCGCGTTCGAAGTCCGAGCGGTAGGTGCTCTTGGGCGGCTCCTCCACCCAGCGGGCGGAGTCCCGGGAGCCATAGCCGGAGAACGCTCCGGCCAGGGCGGGGCCGGCGGGAGTTTCAGCTACGGGAACCTCAGCCACCGGAAACGTCCAGTTCTGCCGCGGCGATGTCCCGCGACTGTGCATCGTTCAGCGCCCGGGAATCCAGCCAGTCCTTGGGCAGGGCGGGCCGTTTGGGTGACCCGGCCCGTCCGCGCGGGCCTTCTGCGTCGCCGCCGGGGTAGGGCGAGTCCAGGTCCAGCTCGGCAAGGGTGTCGCGGAGAATTTCGAGGCTGGTCACCAGCGCCAGCCGGGTGCGGAGTTCGCCGCCCACCACGTAGCCCTTGAAGTACCAGGCGATGTGCTTGCGGATCTCGCGCAGCGCCTTGCCCTCGTCACCGAAGGTTTCCACCATCAGTTCGGCGTGCCGGTAGACGCCCTCGGCCACCTGGCGCAGGTTGGGGCGGTGGCGGACGTCGCTGCCTTCGAACGCTGCCTGCAGGTCTCCGAAGAGCCACGGCCGGCCCTGGCAGCCGCGGCCCACCACCACGCCGTCCACGCCGGTTTCGCGGACCATGCGCACGGCGTCTTCGGCGGACCAGATGTCACCGTTGCCCAGCACCGGGATGTCCGGCAGGGCCTCGCGGAGGCGGGCGATGGCCGACCAGTCCGCCTGGCCGGAGTAGAACTGCGCCGCGGTGCGGCCGTGGAGCGCGACGGCGGCAACACCGGAATCGCGGGCGATCCGGCCGGCGTCGAGGTACGTGAGGTGGTCATCGTCGATGCCCTTGCGCATCTTGATGGTCAGCGGGACATTGCCTTTGGACGCTTCCCGCACGGCGGTCTGCACGATGGCGGTGAAAAGGTCAATCTTCCACGGCAGGGCGGAACCGCCTCCGCGGCGGGTGACCTTCGGGACGGGGCAGCCGAAGTTCAGGTCGATGTGGTCCGCGCGGTTTTCTTCCACCAGCATCCGGACGGCCGCGCCCACTGTGCCGGGATCCACCCCGTAGAGCTGGACGGACCGGACTTTTTCGTCGTCGTCGTGCGAAATGATCCGGAGGGACTCGGGGGTCCGCTCCACCAGCGCGCGGGACGTGACCATTTCCGCCACGTACATGCCGCCGCCGTATTCACGGCACAAGCGGCGGAAAGCGGAATTGGTGATCCCTGCCATGGGGGCCAGGATAACCGGCGTGTCCACGGTGAGGGGACCCAGCTTCAGGGGCGGGAGTTCCAGCCGGGCGACGGGTGGGGTTGCTGCAACAGTCACTGTTCCATTGTTGCAAATCCGGCCAAATCGGGTGCCGGCACCAGTGCCGATCGGTCCTGTTGCCGGCCTGCCAGCGGTGTTAACGTGGCCCCGAACGGGTCCGGCCGGGCCTGGCTAACCACGAGGAGTAACGATGCTCTCAGACACTTCACTGCCGGTGGTCAAGGCGACGCTGCCCGTCGTCGGGGAAAACATCCGGGAGATCGCGTCACGCTTTTACACCCATATGTTCCAGGAGCATCCGGAACTGCTGGACGGCCTGTTCAACCGCGGCAACCAGGCGGACGGGCGGCAGCAGCAGGCACTGGCAGGCTCGGTGGCCGCTTTCGCCGGGTTCCTGGTGAACGATCCCACGCACCTGCCGGACCATTTGCTGTCCCGGATCTCGCACAAGCACGTCTCCCTGGGGCTGGCTCCGGACCAGTACCAGGTGGTCCATGACAACCTGATGTGGGCCATCGTGGATGTCCTGGGCGACGCCGTCACGCCCGACGTGGCCGCGGCCTGGGACGAGGTGTACTGGCTGATGGCCAACATGCTGATCAACAAGGAACGCGGGCTGTACGACGCAGTCCGGCTGGGCCCGGAGACCATCTGGCGCACCTGGCGGGTGGCAGAGAAGATCCAGGAGACCGACGACGTGGTCAGTTTCGTCGTGGAGCGCACGGACGAACGCGCGGTCAAGCCCTCGCTGCCGGGCCAGTACGTCACCATCCGGATGGAGATGCCCGACGGCGTCCTCCAGCCCCGCCAGTACAGCCTCACCCAGGCCGACGACGGCCAGCACCGGCGGTTCGCGGTCAAGCGCGTCCGCGGCGGTGGCACAGCGGCCGGGACACCGGACGGCGAAATGTCCACCCTCCTGCACGACCACGTCAACGTGGGCGACGAGGTGACCCTGTCTGCCCCGTTCGGCGACGTGGTGCTGGAGTACACGGACCGCCCGGTGGTGCTGGCGAGCGCCGGCATCGGCATCACCCCCATGGCCGGAATGCTGTCCCACATGGTGAAAGCCGGTTCGCAGCGGAAGGTGGCGTTCCTGCATGCGGACGACTCCCCCAGGACCTTTGCGCTGCGGAACCAGGTCACGGCGGACATCGCGGCCCTGCCGGACGCGTCCCTCAACGCATGGTTCCTGAACGGGGACGGCGGCGCGGCCGACGCCAACGTGCACACGGGTTTCATGAACGTCCGCGACGTGGAATTGCCTTCCGACGCCGAGTACTACCTTTGCGGCCCGGTGGCCTTCATGCAATCGGTCCGCAGCGCCCTGGTGGCCCTGGGTGTCCCGGCCAGGGACATCCAGTACGAGGTGTTCGGCCCGGACCTCTGGCTGGCCGACTACCAGTAGGAGCCGTCAGCCGCGGTCAGCCCTGCGGCCCCGGCGGGTGGGCAAGGTTTCGTCCCCGGAAGGCAACTCCCCGCCGTCGTCAGTCCACTCCCCTGTTGCGCGCTGGCGGAAGCCGGACGGCGAAGTCCGCGGCGTGCCCGTCGCGGCGTTGACGCCCGCAGGGGTCACGACGGCGGGAGCTTCCTGCCGGATGCCGGTGGCCTTGACCACCAGCACGGCGATGAGGGTGGTCACCGGGATGGCCAGCACCAGGCCGATGGATCCGACGAGGGTACGGATGACTTCCTCGGAGAGTTCGGCGCTGGTGAGGGTTTCCCCCAGCGGCCGGTCGTACAGCATGACGATGATGAGGATGGGCAGGGCCGCTCCGGCGTAGGCAAACGCGATGGTGTAGACGGTGGAGGCGATGTGGTCGCGGCCGATCCGCATGGCCGACGTAAACAGTTTGCGTGCACTGCTGTTGGGCGCCAGTTCGTAGAGTTCCCAAACGGCTGAGGACTGGGTGATGGTCACATCGTTGAGGACGCCGAGCCCGGAGATGATCAGCCCGCACAAAATCACCCCCGAAATGGAGATGTTCGCTGACGTGTTGATCAGGGTGGTGGCGTCATGGTTACCCACCCCGGCGAGGTTGGCGGCGCTGGTGGCCCACCAGGCCAGGAGGGCGGTGATCGCCAGCCCGAACATCGTCCCGAGCAATGCGGTGGAGGTCCGGGCGGAGAAACCGTGGGCGAAATACAGCACCCCGATCATGATCACCGTGGATCCCACCAGGGCCAGCAACAGCGGCGGCTTGCCCTCCACCAGCCCGGGCAGCATGAAGCTGGCCAGCACGAAGTAGGCGCCCACCAGGCCAATGAGGGCGCGGAGGCCCCGCCAGCGGGCCACGGCGATGACCACGAAGGCGTACAGGATGGCCAGCAGGACGATGGGCAGGGTCCGGACGAAGTCCACGAAGATGTACGCCGGCGAGCCCTGCGTGGAAGCCGCGCCCTGGGCATTGGAAAGGTTGAGGTAGCGGATCCGGTCGCCGGGCTTCACGCCGTGCGACGTGGCAACGTCCGGGTTGATGACCACCTTGACGGGGCTGCCGCCCTTATCCGGTTCGGTGAACGCGAACGTGCAGTTGGACCCCTGGGGCTGCTGGCCCGATCCCTGCTGCGGCCGGCCGCCCTGCCCCTGCTCCTGGGTGGCCACGCCCTGCATGCAGTTTTCCGTTGCCACGTTCTTGATGGTCCCGGTATCGAAGGTCACCCCGGGTGCCGTCGAGTAGGGGTTGGCCAGCGAGATGCCGTCCTTGCTTCCGGACGGCCACAGCATGGCCATCCCGGCGAGGGTGAGCAGCGTGATGGGGATCAGGATGGCGGCGAGGATGCGGTTGGCCTTCCTGCGGGCAGCCATCGCCTGGACCGTCGGCTCCGAATGATCTGTGGAAGCGTGGGAGTGTCCTGCGCCCATCAGCAGTTGAACCTCATACGTTGAACTCTACGTGGGGCACCGTAGGGTTTATAAATGGACCATTCGGACTTGGAGGTACCGGCGTGGGCAACCGTGGCATGAAGGATAACGGCGGGGTACAGACCGGGCAGCGGCCCGTGGTTCCCCTGCACCGGCCTGTACTCAGCGTCCTGGAGGCGTCCGGACCAACGAGGGCGGTAGCTTTGGTGCTGCATGGCGGCAAGGCCCGCAGCAGGGAACCCGTGGAGGCGCGCCACCTGAGTCCCGCCAGGATGGTTCCCTTCGCCCGGCACCTGCACCGCGCGGGCCGCAAGCACGGGCTGGCCGTCTGGTCCCTCCGCAACAGCGTCCGCGGGTGGAACGGCAACGACATGTCCCCGCTGCAGGATGCGAAGTGGGCGCTGCAGCAGATCGAGGAAAGCCACCCCGGGGTTCCGGTCTTTCTGGTGGGTCACTCCATGGGCGGCCTGACCGCCGTCTGCGCCGCAGACCACCCGCAGGTTCAGGCAGTAGTGGCGCTGGCCCCATGGCTGAGCCCGGAAACGCCGGCCGAGCGGGTTGCCGGCCGCAGGGTCCTGATCGTGCACGGCACTACTGACCACATGACCAGCCCCCGGCAGTCGTTGGCGTTCGCGCGCCGCGCCTCCGCGGAGGCGGCCAGCATGCAGTACGTTTCGCTCAAGGGCGTTGGCCACTTCATGCTTCGCAAGGTCAGGATCTGGCACATCCTGGCCACCGGATTCGTCATCCAGGCTTTTGCCGAAAGCACCGGCGCCGCCGTGCGCCCGGCCCGCGCCTTCGGCCAGCTGCTGCCCGAAGGGTCCGTGCACGTAACCCTGTGAGCCGCAGCGACGTCAACGGGACTGGAGACGGGGCCTCCCCTGCCATCAGTCCTATCCCCTCGGAAGGAGGCAGCCATGCCCTGGCGACCGGCGCCCAATGACCGCTTCTACCGGCTGATCGTCCGCACCGGGTTGTTACTCCGGTGGGCTTTCCGGATCAGGGTCATCAGTACCGGAACCGGGCACCTGCCTCCAGCGGGGCCGCGGAACGGGGTGTCCCGTGCGGTGGTCCCCGGCACCGGAGCGGTCTTTGCCGTGACGCACTTCGGATACCTGGACTTCGCCGTCGCCGAACTGCTGCTCTGGAAACAGGCCCGGGCGCAGCTGCGGTTCCTGATCCACCAGGGTGCGGCCGACCACTGGTTCGCGGGCCCGGCGGTCAGCGCCAGCGGCCATGTGGTGGTGGGCTACACCGACAGGGCCGGAGCCTACGACGAAGCCGTTGCTAAACTGCGTGCCGGCGAGTACCTGGCCGTTTTTCCGGAAGCGGGCGTGAGCCGCAGCTTCACGGTGCGCGGCTGCAGGACCGGTGCGGTCCGGATGGCGGCCGAAGCCGGGGTGCCGGTGATTCCCGTGTCCGTCTGGGGCGCGCACCGCCTGTTGACCCGCGGCCATGGGTTCTCCCCGCGCCGGGCCTGGCGCGCACCGGTGCGGATCCATGTGGGCCGCGCGTTGGCCTATGCGCCGGACGTGGATGCCGAGGCGGCAACGGCGTCCCTGCGGGACATACTCCAGGACGGGATCGACCGGTGCATCGCCGACTTTCCGCTGCAGCCAGAGCTCCGGGCATGGTGGATGCCTGCGCACCTGGGCGGTGGGGCTCCTACCGACGCCGAACGGAAAATCCTGGACAGCGACGACGAAGCCCGCGGCCGCCGTCGTGGTCCCAGCAAGAAGTAGCCGGCCCAGGCAGTCCTGCACTCCCTTAAGCACGTAGCGCCAGCTGCTGTTCTGACGGATCAAAACGGCAGCTGGCGCTACTGCGTTGGGCTGCGGGCCGGGCTTCCCTAGTCGGAGACCACCAGGGTCTCCGCCGCGGCCAGCCGGGCCTTCCCGCTTTCCAGCAGGGGTTCGACGGCGGCGCGCAAGGCAGCCATCGAATCGTCGAGTTCCAGCATCACCGGGTGCTGGTACGCAATGAGGGCCAGCATGTCCCGGACGGCCTCGGCGGCATCGTCGGCTGCCAGGGCAGGGTCATGGCCCACGAACACGTCAGTGGGTGCTCCCGGAGCGGCAGCATCCTGGCCCCCGGGGCCCTCACCGGCGTCCGCCGCATCCGGGGTTGCCGGGGCGGCGTAGCTGACGGCGAATGCCCGGATGCGGCCCTTCTTGCTGGGGGCCACGCCCTGGCCGAACGCCGATTCGGGCTGCGCCCGGAGGACGATGGCGCCGTGGGCCCCGGTGAGTTCGTCCAGGAAGAGTTTCTGCACCTGGCCGACGGACAGCACTCCGGGCGAATCCCAGTCATGGATGGCGGTGTAGTACCGCCCCACCACGTCGGTCAGTTCAACCGATCCGGTGGCCAGGTCCATCACCACGTCGGAGCCGGCGTTCTCGCCGCTGACCGGCCGGCCGCCATGGTCCGTGTCCGGGAAGACCGGCAGTTTCAGCGCGCCCGGCTGCACAACCACCAGGCGTGAGCGCTGGATGGGCGCGAGGCCGGCGGCCCCGGCAAAGGCGTCGCCGGGGGTGCCGGGCTCCACCTTGGCACGCAGCCTGGCAACGCCCGACGGCGCGTTCCCGGCTTCGCGGCGCAGCATGGCCAGGAGCGTGGCACCGATGCCGTTGCGCCGGTGGTCCCGGGACACCTCGATGTAGCTCCACAGGCGTTCCGGGTGCAGCGCCGCTTCATAGACGACGCCGGCGGCCACGGGGATGCCGACGCCGTCGATCACGTCTTCGGCGACGATGCAGCGCCGCCACGGCGCGCCGCCGGTTCCGTTGGAGGACGGCGCCAGGGCGCTGCGGAACTGCCGGGCCTGCGCGGTTTCCGGGCCGCCCCAGATCTCCAGGAGGGCGAGGTCGTCACCGTCCCGCCATTCGCGGTATCCGATGGCCATGGCTAGGCGCCGATCAGGCGTGCGGCCAGGTAGCCCTCCACCTTGTCCAGGGAGACGCGTTCCTGGCTCATGGTGTCGCGTTCGCGGATGGTCACGGCCTGGTCCTCGAGGGTGTCGAAGTCCACGGTGATGCAGAACGGGGTGCCGATCTCATCCTGGCGGCGGTAGCGGCGGCCGATGGCACCGGCGTCGTCAAAGTCGATGTTCCAGTTCTTGCGGAGCTGGGCGCCGAGATCCTTGGCCTTCGGGGACAGGGCCTCGTTGCGGCTCAGCGGCAGCACCGCAGCCTTAACCGGGGCCAGGCGCGGGTCCAGCTTGAGCACGGTGCGGACGTCGACGCCGCCTTTGGCGTTGGGTGCCTCGTCCTCGGTGTATGCGTCAATCAGGAATGCCATGAAGGAGCGGGTCAGGCCGGCGGCGGGTTCGATGACGTACGGGGTGTAGCGCTCGTTTGTGGCCTGGTTGAAGTAGCTCAGGTCCGTTCCGGAGGCCTTGGCGTGGGTGGAGAGGTCGAAGTCCGTGCGGTTCGCCACGCCTTCCAGCTCGCCCCATTCGGAGCCCTGGAACCCGAAGCGGTATTCGATGTCCGTGGTGCCCTTGGAGTAGTGGCTGAGCTTTTCCAGCGGGTGCTCGAAGAACCGCAGGTTTTCTTCACGGATGCCCAGGCCGGTGTACCAGGCCATGCGCTCCTTCATCCAGTACTGGTGCCACTCTTCGTCAGTTCCGGGCTCGACGAAGAACTCCATTTCCATCTGTTCGAACTCGCGGGTGCGGAAGATGAAGTTGCCCGGCGTGATCTCGTTGCGGAAGGACTTGCCGATCTGGCCGATGCCGAACGGCGGCTTCTTCCGCGAGGTGGTGAGGACGTTGTTGAAGTTGACGAAGATGCCCTGCGCGGTTTCCGGGCGCAGGTAGTGCAGCCCTTCCTCACTGGCCACCGGGCCCAGGTAGGTCTTGAGGAGGCCGGAGAATTCCTGCGGTTCGGTCCATTCGCCGCGGGTGCCGCAGTTGGCGCAGGCGATGTCCTTCAGGCCGTTTTCCGCCGGGCGGCCCTTCTTTTCCTCGTACTCTTCTTCGAGGTGGTCCGCGCGGTACCGCTTGTGGCAGGACAGGCACTCCACCAGGGGGTCGGAGAAGACATCAACGTGGCCTGACGCTTCCCAGACCTGCTTGGGGAGGATGACCGAGGAGTCCAGGCCCACCACATCTTCGCGGCCGCGGACCATGGACTGCCACCACTGGCGCTTGATGTTTTCCTTCAGTTCGGCGCCGAGGGGCCCGTAGTCCCAGGCTGAACGCGAACCTCCGTAGATCTCACCGGCCTGGAACACGAAGCCCCTCCGCTTGGAGAGGGAAATGACCTGGTCGAGGACGGATTTTGCTGCCATGGGGGTAACTCCAATTTCTACAGGGCCGCTGGGTGCGGTCCGCGGTTTTCAGGCCACGCACAGCACCGGATGTGGGGCACGTCCGGTGCCCTGGCGGGCGGATGAAGGGATGCGTGAAAGCTGCTTTTCCTAGCCTACCGGCCGACGTCCACGGAGCGCGCCCCGCGGCCACGGCAGTGTTGCCAGGATGATGGCCGCCAGGGTCAGGATGGTGCCCAGGACGGTGGGAAGGGCCACCACACTGCCCGGGGCAGGCACGAAGACATCCAGGGCGAGCGAACCCATCAGCTGCCCGGCGATCATGCCCAGGCCGGTGACCAGGACGCCGAGGGTCCGGACCAGGAGGGCGCCCAGGCCAATGAACACACAGCCCATGGGGCCGCCCAGGTAGTACCACCACTCCGCCGGCAGCGGGTTTCCGGGGCCTGCCACCACCACCTTGATGGCCAGCACCGTCCACAGGACCAGGCAGCCGGCGATGAAGTTGACCAGCGTGGCGGCAATCGGGGTGCCGTAGTGCACGGTTGCGGTGCCGTTCATCGCCTGCTGGAAACTCATCAGGAAGCCCGCCGCCACGGGCAGCAGGAGGGGCAGCAGCAGCGCGGCAGCCCCGCCGCCGGACTCCGCGCCCGAGCCGGATGTGGCGAAGCGCGGGGACACGGCCCAGGCGACAGCGGCGATGGTGAGGATGCAGCCGACGATGCGGATGCCGGTGACGGATTTCTTGCCGGCGGGGCCCAGGCCCAGCCGGTCCACCAGCAGGCCGCTGACCGTCTGGCCAGTGACGGTGGCCACCGTAAAGAGCGCTACGCCCAGGATGCCGACAGTGAAGGTCTGGGCAAACACGAACAGCGCGCCGATGCCGCCGGCCAGGACGTAGGCGGGCGGGAACGCCCGGCTGCGGACGGCGGGAATGATCCGGGCAAGGCCGGCCCGGCCACGCGGCAGCAGCAGCGAGATGAGGATCATGACCAGCAGTCCTGTGCTGAAGCTCACCACCGCGGCGCTGATGCCGTCGTCCAGCCGGGCACCCAGGGCGCCGTTGATCCGGCCCTGGACGGGAATGGCAAGGCCTGCGCCCACCGCCAGCGGCAGGCCTGCGAGTACGGGCAGGCGGGAGGGGGAGGTCATTGGATCCACCTTACGTCAGGCATTATTGCTCTATGAGCATCCCCGTTGACGACGTCCCCATCCGCGACACCATGATCCGGCTGGGCCAGCTGCTGAAGCTTGCCAACCTCGTGGAGGACGGCGTGGAAGCGGCGGAGCTGATCAAGAACGGGCTGGTGAAGGTCAACGGCGAGATCGACGACCGCCGCGGCCGCCAGCTGCACAACGGCGACACAGTCACCGTGAACGGCCAGACCGTGCGGGTGGTCGCGCCCGAGGCCTAAGGCCGCCGCCCGTCGTCGTCCGTCCTATTTCTTCAGGACCTCGTGGGTGAGGAATTCGCCCACGTGGCCAATCTCCTGCTGGTTGATGCCGTGCCACATCCCTGTGTAGAGCACCTTGGTGAGCTTGACGTGCTTGCGCACCCAGCCCATGGTGTAGTCGATCTTGTCCTCCGTGATCACCGGGTCTTGCTGGTCCCGGCCCCAGAACATGGGCACGGTGCCGTCCAGCTCGGCGTCCTTGAACGTGGGGTCGTCGCCGGCGTCCACCACGAACCCTGAAAGTCCGACGACGGCTGCGAAGTCCGCGGGACGCTGCCGCAGGAGGGTGGTGGCCATGGCCATGCCCATGGAGAAGCCGAGCAGGGACACCGAGGGGTGCCCTTCCCTGATGGTGTCGATCCAGTCCAGGACGTACGCGGAGGCCTTCTTGACCCGGTCCAGCGAATAGTCGATCGAGGCCGTCAGCGGGAACCAGGTGAAGCCCTGGCCCATCGCGATCGGTGCACGGACGGAGGCGACGGCGAAGCCGCCGGGCAGGAGGTCCGCGAGGCTCAGCAGGTCCTGCTCGTTGGCGCCGTATCCGTGCAGGAGCACCAGCAGGGGTTTACCGTCCCGCTCGCCTTCAGGGTGCGACCACAGGACGACGGGGGCAGGAAATACTTCGGCTTCAGTCATGGTTTCCATTCTTACAGTTACCCGAAAGTAACAACCTACGTTCGCGTAGGCAGCGAGGCGGAAGGCAGGATAGGACCCGTGACTGACGCAAGCCCCCTCCAAAGCCCCATCACGGACACCGGTTCCCACCCCTGGACCCGGTACGTGGCCATGGGCGACTCCTTTACCGAGGGCATCGGCGACCCCGAGCCCTCAAGCCCCGGCGGCTACCGCGGCTGGGCCGACCGCGTGGCAGAAGAACTGGGCCGGACGCTGCCCGACTTCGCCTACGCCAACCTGGCCGTCCGCGGCCGGCTGCTCCAGCAGATCGTCGACCAGCAGCTCGCTCCGGCACTGGAGCTCAAGCCCGACCTGGTGACGCTCTCCGCAGGCGGCAACGACCTGATCCGCCCAGGCGGAGACCCCGACGCCCTGGCCGAAAAGCTGGATTCCGTGGTGCAGATCCTGTCCATGGGCGGCGCCACCGTGGTGCTGTTCAACGGTCCCGATACCGGCTCGTCGGTGCTGGGAAGGATCCGCAGCAAGGTGGCCATCTACAACGAAAACCTGCGGACCGTCGCAGCGCGGCACGACGCCGTGATTGCGGACATGTGGTCCCTGCGGCAGCTCAGCGACCCCCGGATGTGGGACCAGGACCGCCTGCACTTTTCTCCGCTGGGGCACCACACCATCGCAGCCATGGTGCTCGAGTCCCTGAACGTGAAGCACACGCTCGAACCCCGCCACCCCAAGCCGCTGCCGCCGAGCACCTGGCGGGAGGCCCGCACGGGCGACCTCGTCTGGGCGCGCGAATACTTTGTGCCGTGGGTGCTGCGGCGCCTGCGCCACCAGTCCTCGGGCGACGGCATCACAGCCAAGCGTCCGACGCCGGGTCCCGCCTTTGGGCCGGGCGTTCCCCTGGGTTCGGGGGAAGGTCCGCTGGGGACGGCCGACGCAGTGCGGCGCTGAGCTGGTCTGGTCTGGTCTGGTCTGGGGCAGCTTGCCGGTGACCGCCGGAACGGCATGCGGTCCGTGACCGTTAAGCTGGAAAGACCCACTCGAGAGGCGCAGCACCGTGAGTAACCTGTTTTTCTGGATCATCATCCTGTCGTTCGTGATCCCGATGGCCATGCGCATGTACCGGAAATCGGTGGCCAAGCGGAACCACGACCAGAGCTTTCCCGGCCGGTACCCCGAGCAGTTCCCCGGTGCCGGCCAATATCCCGGCAGCCAGAACCCGGGCGGCCAGTTCCCCGGATCGGCCGGGCCGCAGAGCAGACAGCCGCGCGATGGCTACACCCAGCAGGACTACTACTCGGGCGGGTTCCGGCAGATCGGCCAGCAGGCACCGAACGTCCCCCAGCCCGGGCCCTACCAGTACGGCCAGCCGCCGGTCCCCGGCCAGGGCGGGCAGCCCTTCGGTCAGCCGCCGTACGGGGAGCAGCAGTTCAGCCAGCCTCCCTACAACCAGCCCCAGCCCGGCCAGCAGCAGCCCGGGTACCCCGCGCCGGAACAGCCGGCAGCACCTGCCACTCCCCCGCCGCCGTCGGCCCCGCAGGGATTCCGGGCCCGGAAACTCGCGGAACTGGACCAGAAGTACAGCAACGGCGAAATGTCCATGGAGGACTACATGGCCCGCCGCAGCGAAATCATGAACGGCTAGCCTGCGCCGCAGAAAGCCTCTAAGGGCCTCCGGGCGCCATCACGTCCCCGGGATCATCAATCAGAGGCTTGTTCGCGCCACCTGCCCCTTAAGGGTTCGGATCCGCGGACAAGCCTCTGTTTCATGTGCGGGCCGCGCTGCTAGGCCAGGAACTCCGCCCGGAGCTGGGCGCCCAGCTGGCCGATTTCGGTCAGGAAGCCATCGTGGCCGATGGGCGCCTGGATGAGGTGGACCTCGACGTCGCCAGGCAGTGCCTGGGCCAGCTCGTGTGACTGGGACGGGAAGTAGAGCCGGTCCGATTCCACGGCCGCCACGAAGAACCGGGCACTGGTCCGGGCGAGGGTATCGGCCAGGCTTCCCCGGCCACGGCAAACGTCGTGGCTCATGAGCGCCTCGGTGAGGGCGATATAGCTGTTCGCATCGAAGCGCCGGACCAGCTTGCTGCCCTGGTGGTCCAGGTAGCTCTCCACCTGGTACCGGCCCCTGCCGGCAAGGACCCCGCCCTGCAGCGGCGACTCCGAAGCCTGGGCTTCACGGCCGAAGCGGTACTCCAGCTCGGCGGCCGACCGGTAGGTGATGTGGGCAATGCGGCGGGCGAGCGCCAGGCCGTCCTCGGGGCAGGGACCGCCGTAGTAGTCGCCGTCGTTGAAGTTCGGGTCCTGGCGGATGGCCAGGGTCTGCGCCTGGGCGAACGCTATCTGTTCGGCCGTGCTGGCGGCTCCCACCGAGATGACGGCACAGCGCTGCACCCGTTCGGGGAACGTGACGGCCCATTCCAGGGCCCGGGCGCCGCCCATGGAGCCGCCCAGCACCGCGTACCAGCTCCTGATGCCCAGCTGGTCCGCCAGGCGGGCTTCAGCTTCCGTGCTGTCCCGGAGCGTCACCAGGGGGAACCTGGAACCCCAGGGCTTGCCGTCGGGGCCGGGCGAGGACGGCCCGGTGGAGCCGTAGCAGCCGCCCACAATGTTGATGGAGACCACGAAGAAGCGGTCAGTGTCCACGGGGGCGCCGGGCCCGGCCAGGTGTTCCCACCAGCCTTCCTCGTCGGTGTCCCCGCGGGTCACATGCGTGCTGCCGGTCAGGGCGTGCTCCACCAGGATGGCGTTGCTGCCATCGGCGTTCAGGGTCCCCCACGTTTCGTACGCCAGGGTGACGTCCGGCAGGAATCCACCGCCCTCGAGCTGCAGGCCACCGATGGAGGCATAGCGGACAATTCCGTGTTCGGGTGCGGTTGTACGGGCGACGGTAACCGTCATGGCAAGACCTCTTCTACGCGCTTGCCCGCCGTCGTTTACCGGCAGGCCAGGTCTTCACCCGGGGCACCCCGCCGCGGAAGGAGGGTTGCCGGCCAGCAAGCCGGGGCTGTCACTGGCACTCATGACCTGGTTCGAGTGTACGAAACACCCCCCGCTGATGGCCAAGCATGTGACTGGTTGTGACTTGGCGGTCCGCGCTGCCTTTCCCGGACGGCTGACCGGCGGAAAGGGAGGCCGGCCGCCTGGCCGGCCTCCCGCCGTCGTACGTCTTTGGCTTAGCCGGCCGCGCCCTTGGCGGCCCGGAAGCCCGCCTCAAGGTCTGCCAGGATGTCATCGATGTGCTCGATGCCCACCGACAGCCGCACCAGGCCGGGGGTCACGCCCGCTACCGCCTGCTGTTCCGGCGTCAGCTGGCTGTGGGTGGTGGAGGCAGGGTGGATCACCAGGGACCGGACGTCGCCGATGTTGGCGACGTGCGAGTGCAGTTCCAGGGCGTCGACGAACCGCTGCCCCGCTTCGGCTCCCCCGGCAAGGTTGAAGGCGACGACGGCGCCCGTCCCCTTGGGCCCGTACTTGCGGCCGCGCTCGTACCAGGGGCTGGACGGCAGGCCTGCGTAGGCGACGGATTCGACGTCGTCCCGGCGTTCCAGCCAGCGGGCCACCTCGGTGGCGTTGGCCACGTGGCGTTCCACGCGCAGGCTCAGCGTCTCCAGGCCCTGGGCGATCAGGAAGGCGTTGAACGGCGAGACGGCCGAGCCGAGGTCCCGCAGGAGCTGGACGCGCGCCTTGAGGATGTAGGACAGGTTTGCGCCGAGGAGGCCGTTTTCCCCGAGGTCCCTGCCGTAGACCAGGCCGTTGTAGGTGGGGTCCGGGGTGTTGAAGCCCGGGAACCGTTCCGGGTCCTTGCTGAAATCGAACTTGCCTGAGTCGACGATGACGCCGGCGATCGCCGCTCCGTGCCCGCCGAGGTACTTGGTGGCCGAGTGGACCACGATGTCGGCGCCCCATTCCAGGGGACGGATCAGGTACGGCGTGGAGAGGGTGTTGTCCACGATGAGGGGCACGCCGGCCTGGTGCGCCACCCCGGAGATGCCTTCGATGTCCAGGACGTCCTGGCGCGGGTTGGAGACCACCTCGCCGAAGAACAGCTTGGTGTTGGGCTGCACGGCGTCCCGCCACTGGTCCAGGTTGTCCGGGTCAGCCACGAACGTCACGGTGATGCCGAACTTCTTCAGCGTGTGGGCGAACAGGTTGTAGGTTCCGCCGTACAGGCTGGGGCTGGCCACGATGTGGTCGCCCGCCTCTGCGATGTTCAGGATGGCGAAGGTCTCCGCGGCCTGGCCGGAGCTGAGCAGCAGGGCGCCGAGTCCCCCTTCGAGGCTGGCGATGCGCTGCTCCACGGCCTCCTGGGTGGGGTTGCCGATGCGGGTGTAGATGGGGGCCAGTTCCGCCAGGGCGAACCGGTTGGCCGCGCTTTCGGCGCTGGGGAACACAAACGAGGTGGTCTGGTAGATGGGCAGGGCCCGGGCGCCGGTGGCGCCATCGGGCTCCTGGCCGGCGTGGATCTGGCGGGTTTCGAAGGACCAACCGTTGGACATTCAAGGCTCCTTTGACATGGGCCCGGCATGCTGTGAGCACCGCGGGCCGCGCTTGCCGCCCGGCCGTTGCCGGACAACCAGGTCCTCACCCGGGGCACCCCACCGCGGATGGAGGGTTGCCGGCCAGCGAGCCGGGGCTTGGCGCTGGCACTCATGACCTGCGCCCAGTGTAGGAACACCTTGGCGGCGGCGGACAGGATTGTGACGAACATGGTCTCCGCGGCTGCCGGCAGGGCGGAAAACTGATCCCCAAGAAAATGGAAATTTCGAGTAAGGCAACCCTAAGCTGAGAGCCCGATCACAAAGTGCCAAGATGTTGGCATGCGCATGGATCACGTCTCTTACGCCTGTGAACACGATGGCCTCGCGGCCACTACCGAACGAATTGCATCTGCCCTCGGCGTTGAGGCAGTGAAAGGCGGGGTACATCCCCGGTTCGGAACCCGGAATATGATCATCCCGCTCGCGGGCCACAAGTACCTCGAAGTGGTGGAGGTCCTTGACCACCCCGCCTCGGACAAGGCTCCCTTTGGACAGGCCGTACGGGCCCGTTCCGCGGCGGGCGGCGGCTGGATGGGCTGGTGCGTCGAAGTGGACGACCTCGCCCCGTTCGAGGAGCGCCTGGGCCGCGCGGCCGTCAACGGCAACCGCAAGTTCCCGGACGGCCGGGAACTGGTGTGGAAGCAGATCGGCATCCTGGGACTCATCGCCGACCCCCAGGTCCCGTACATGCTCAAGTGGCAAGGCGACCCGTCGCTGCACCCGTCCAACGCCTATGACAGCAGCCTCAAGATGAGCTGCCTGACCATCGCCGGCTCCGCTTCGCGGGTCACCGAATGGCTGGGCGAGCCGGTGGAGAAGCCGCTGGAGGACGTGGCTGTCGAATGGGTGGCCCCGCACGGCACCCCCGGCATCCTGTCCGTCACGTTCGAAACCGCCAATGGAGCCGTCACCCTCTGACCCTCCACCTGTGGTCCGGTTGCACACCGGACCACAGACGCGGACGCCTGTCCGCACCAGCTTCGGCCGCTATCAGCTTGTGACAACGGCGTCACCTGCTGATAGCGGCCGAATCCGTTTCCCGGCGAATCCACTCCCCCGGCGAGACCTGCCTACCCCAGGCCGACGGCCTTGCCGAACAGGCTGAAGCCCACGAACGCCACGATGTCCAGCAGCGCGTGCGCGATGACCAGCGGCATGACGCGTTTGGTCCGGGTGTAGATCCAGGCGAAGACAATGCCCATTACCACGTTCCCGATGAAGGGACCGAAGCCCTGGTACAGGTGGTAGCTGCCGCGCAGCACCGAACTGACGGCAATCGACAGCGGCACGCTCCACCCGAACTTGCCGAAGCGGTCCATCAGGTAGCCCACCACGATCACTTCCTCCACGATCCCGTGCCGGATAGCGGAGAGGATCAGCACCGGCACGGTCCACCAGTAGGCGTCCAGGGCGCTGGGGATGATGGCGGTGGTGATTCCAAGGGCACGTCCGGCAGCGTAGAGTCCCAGCGACGGGATGCCGATGAGTGCGGCCAGGCCCACCCCCTGGAGCAGGTCCTTGCCCGGACGGGCGAAGGTGAAGCCCAGTTTCGTGAAGGCTGATCCGGACCCCGCTCCAAGGTCCCCGGAGGCCGCCTGCCTGGAGCCCGCCAGGAAGTACAGCACCAGCAGGACCGGGACGAGGGCGAAGAAGATATCCAGGAGCTGATAGGTCAGGTCAAAGTATTCGCGGGTGCTCTGGGACCGGTTGAGCGTCGAGGTTCCCTCGGCCAGCGGTGCCCGGGTCATCTTGTCCAGGAGCTGCACTACCGAGTACACGGCGGACTGGCCGAGGGACAGGCCCAGGACAATCCAGACTTCGAACGCCAGGCGGCGGCGGGAGGGAACCAGCATGTACCCATCTTGCCCGCAGTTTCTGGACCGCGGCTGATGGCCCCGCCGTGTCAGGGCACGGGGGCGACGATGACCTCGGTGCCCTTGGCCTCGAAGGCGGCCTTGTCCCGCGGCGAGATGCCGGCGTCCGTGATCAGGCGGGTGAAGTCATAGCCGTCCATGGTGGCGAAAGCACGCACCCCCACCTTGGAGGAATCGGCAATGACATAGGACACCCGGGCGCGGCTGGCCAGGAGCGCGTTCACCGAGGCTTCCCCCTCCCCCGTGTTGGTGGGGCCCACCTCGGGGTCGATGCCGTTCACGCCGATGAAGGCGATGTCCAGGACCACCTTCTGCATGATGATGTCCGTGTACGGGCCCACCAGCTCGTAGGACCGAGGGTTGAGGATGCCGCCTGTCACCATCACCTTGATATTGGGCCGTACCGCCAGTTGCCCGGCGATGTTGATGGCGTTGGTGACAACGGTCAGCGTTGACTGGTTGGACGGAGCGTTCAGGTCTTCGCGGGTGGCCAGGATCTGGGCCAGTGCCGTGCTGGTGGTGCCGCCGCACAGGCCGATGACGGCGCCGGGTCGGATCAGGGCAGACGCGGCCCGGGCAATCTGCTCCTTCGCCTCGGCATGGTCGTCCCGGTTGTAGCGGCCGGGCAGGTCGTAGGCGAGGGCGCCGGTGGTGGCGCCGCCGCGGGTGCGGGTCAGCAGCCGCCGCTTGGCAAGGCTGTCCAGGTCGCGGCGTGCAGTGGCGGGCGAAACCCCGAGGGTGTTGACGATCTCATCCACTTCCACCTGGCCGGTCCTGGCAAGCAAGTCGAGGATGGCGGTCAGGCGGTCAGTGCGGGTCATGCGGGGCCTCTCGGTACAACGGCCACCGCTCCGGATGACGTTTCATGATCATAACAGACCCTAAATAATCATCTAACGTCAAAATGCGGTGGATGCTTCCGCTGTTTAACGTTGCCGGACACCGGCCCGCCACACAGCGTACGTCAACGGCATGCCCGGGCGGTAAGCGAGATGGGTCGCGGAGGGGGCGTTCAGCAGGTGCAGGTCGGCACGGTGTCCGACGGCGATGGAACCGACGGCGCGTTGGCCGTCGGCATCGGTGCCGCGATCCTTGTGCAGCGCCAGCGCGCCGCCATAGGTGGCGGCGCGCACAGCCTCGTGCACGCTGAGCCGCATCTGCAGCACGGCCGTGGCCACGCAGTAGGCCATGGAACTGGTGTAGGAGGTGCCCGGATTGCAGTTGGAGGCGAGGGCCACCTGGATGCCGGCATCCATCAGGGCACGGGCCGGGGCCAGCGGTTGACGGGTGGACAGGTCGCACGCCGGCAGGCAGGTGGCCACAGTCCCGCGCGTCCCAGACCCGGTGGCCGGGTCCCAGCCGGTCCAGGTTCCGGCCAGGGCGTCGATGTCGGCGCCCGCGAGGTAGTTGACGTGGTCCACGCTGGCGGCACCCATTTCAACGGCCAGCCGAACGCCCGGGCCCTCGCCCAGCTGGTTGCCGTGCACCCGCAGCCCCAGCCCGGCATCCCTGCAGGCCTGCAGGACGCGGCGGGACTGGTCCTCGGTGAAGGCGCCTTTCTCGCAGAACACGTCCGCCCACTGCACATACGGCCGGACCGCCGAGAGCATCGGCCCGCACACCAGGTCTGTATACGCGTCAGCGTCCTGGCCGGCGGGAACCAGGTGGGCACCCAGGTACGTGGCCTGGTCCGCGGCGGTGGAGGCAATCCGGGCGCTGCGCGCCTCCTGCTCCACGTCAAGGCCGTAGCCGGTCTTGGTCTCCAGGTAGGTGGTGCCCTGCGAGACGGCCTCGGCCACCCTGCCCAGGGCAAGCCGCGTGAGATCGAAATCGGAGGTGGCCCGGGTGGCGCCGACGGTCACCGCGATCCCGCCGGCCGAATACGATTCCCCGGCCATCCGTGCCTCGAACTCCGCCGTCCGGTCCCCCGCGAACAACAGGTGCGTGTGGGAGTCCACCCAGCCGGGCAGCAGGGCGCGCCGCCCCGCATCGACGGCGTCGTCAGCAGCGGGTGCACTGGCCGCCGGCCCAATCCAGGAGATGCGTTCGCCCTCGACCACCACCGCGGCATCCTTCAGGACCCGGTGCTCCAGGTCCTGGGTCATCAGCTCGGCGATGTTGGTGATCAGGATGCTCATGCCTATATTCTTCAGCGCCGGATGGACCAGCGTGTGGCTGCGAGCGCCTGCGCTGTCCGGGATTCCGGACCCGGGCCTGCCGGGTTGCCCGTTGTGCTGCCCAGGATCTGCTTCGCGGCCAGTTCAGCAATGGCGGCCGACGTCTGGAAGCCGTAACCGCCCTGCCCTGCCAGCCAGTAGAAGCCGGGCGCCTCGGCGTCGAATCCTGCTACGGGAACACCGTCGGCCGCCTCGGTACGCAGCCCCGTCCAGGCCTTGCGGATGCCGGAGATACCCAGCGTGGTCACCGCATTCAGCCGGCCCACCAGCCGCTCCACGTCCCCTGGCCGGGGCCGGGCATCCTCAGGCCCGCTGGGCACGTGTTCCGACGGGGAGATCAGCACGCCGTCGCCTTCGCGCCGGAAGTAGAAGGAATTGTCCGCTGCCGCCACCATGGGGCTGCCCTCCGGGAGGGGGCGTTCGACGGCGGCAATCGCGGCGGTGCGCCGGTACGGCTGGAGACCCAGCTTCTCCACGCCGCTGATAACGGCGAGTTCGTCGGCCCAGGCTCCCGCCGCGTTCACCAGGACCCCGGCTTCGAACCCCTCGGCGCCGGCACCCACCTGCCAGCCCGAACCGAGGTGCTGGGCGGAATGCACCCTGGCTCCGGTGATGATGTCCGCGCCGGCCTCCACGGCCCGCCGGCGGTGGTCCTCCAGCAGCAGGGGCGCGTTGCTGCCGAAGGATCCGTTATCCAGCCCGGCGGCGGCAAAGGATCCGGGGACCAGCGCCGGGCACAGCTGCAGCGCTTCGGCGTGGGTGATGGGCCGCATGGAGCCGCTGGCCTCCGCGTTCACCTCTTCCTCAGTGCCGATGAGCATGAAGCTGCGCGGGGTCAGGACGGGCTCGGGGAGTTCGGCATCGCGGGCGGCCATCAGCTCCAGGGTCCGGGCGGTCAGCTCCTGAACCACCGGCGGACCGTAGCTGGGGATGAGCTGGCGGGCGGAGCGGGAGGACGTGTGGTACGCCAGTTCCTGCTCCGCCTCCACCAGGGCCACGGTACAGTTCCCTGCCAGCGCCGAAGCGAGGGATAGGCCCGCAATGCCGCCGCCGACAATCAGGACATCGTAATGAGCTGCCATGCCATCATCCTTGCAGAGATATCCCCGTCCGGTACCCGGAAGATTCAGAGGCCCTTAGGCGGCTGTTTCCGCGCGGCTGGCGACGAACGCACCGACGCACGTTTCGACGTCGTCCGCTGAATGTGCGGCCGAGAGCTGAACCCTGATCCGCGCGGCGCCGCGCGGCACCACGGGGAAGCTGAAGGCGGTGACGAAGACGCCGTGCTGCAGCATCCGGTCGGCCACCTTGGCGGCCAGGACGGCATCGCCGAACATGACCGGGACAATGGCGTGCTCGCCCGGCAGGAGGTCGAAGCCTTCCTCGGTCATCCGGCGGCGGAAGAGCGCTGCGTTCTCGAAGAGCCTGCTCCGGAGGTCCGCCGAGTTCTCCACCAGGTCCAGCGCCTTGATGGTGGCGGCCACGATGGCCGGCGCCAGGGAGTTGGAGAAGAGGTAGGGGCGGGCCTTCTGCCGAAGCATCGCCACGATTTCGGAGCGGCCGGATACGTAGCCGCCGGAGGCCCCGCCCAGTGCCTTGCCGAACGTACCGGTGTAGATGTCCACCCGGTGGGAAACGCCGGCGTGCTCAGGCGTACCGGCCCCGGTCGATCCCATGAAGCCCACGGCATGGGAATCGTCCACCATCACCAGGGCGTCGTACTTTTCGGCGAGGTCGCAGATGGCTTCGAGCGGGGCGAGGAAGCCGTCCATGGAGAACACACCATCGGTGACGATGATGCGGCGGCGGGCGTCGGAGGCCTCCTGCAGCCGCGCCTCGAGTTCGGCCATGTTCTGGTTGGCGTACCGGTAACGGCGGGCCTTGCAGAGGCGGATGCCGTCGATGATGGACGCGTGGTTAAGGGCGTCGGAGATGATGGCGTCCTCGGGGCCGAAGAGCGATTCGAACACCCCGCCGTTGGCGTCGAAGCAGCTGGAGAACAGGATGGTGTCCTCGGTGCCCAGGAACCGCGAGACGCGGGATTCGAGCTCCAGGTGCAGGTCCTGGGTGCCGCAGATGAAGCGCACGCTGGCCATGCCGAAGCCGCGTTCATCCATGGCGTTCTTGGCGGCGCCGATGATGTCCGGGTGGTCCGCCAGGCCGAGGTAGTTGTTGGCGCAGAAGTTCAGGACGTCCGCGCCGGGCGCGCCGATCCTGCCTGCGGTGATGTGGCTGGACTGGGGCGAGCTGATGCTGCGCTCGTTCTTGAAGAGCCCGGCCGTGCGGATGTCTTCCAGTTCGTCGCGGAGCTGGTCCTTGATGGAGGTGTACATGGGGTTCCTTAGAGTCGGGTCCAGTCGAGGACAACTTTGCCGCCGCTGCCGCTGCGGGCGATCTCGAAGCCCTTCTCCCAGTCTGTAGCAGGGAGGGTGTCCGTGACCACGGCGGAGATGCCCGCGTGCAGGGCGGGGTTGGAGGACAGCATGGCGCTCATGGCGTACCAGGTTTCGTACATCTCGCGGCCGTAGATGCCCTTGAGCGTGAGCATGTGGGTGACCACCTTGCCCCAGTCGATGGTGATGTCCTGGCTGGGCAGGCCCAGCATGGCGATCCGGCCGCCGTGGTTCATGTTGTCGATCATTTCGGGCAGGGCCGAAGGGTGGCCGGACATTTCCATGCCGATGTCGAATCCCTCGCGCATTCCCAGTTCGCGCTGGGCATCCCGGACGCGGGTGGCGGAGACGTCGATGGTGAGGTCCGCGCCCAGCCTGGCGGCCAGTTCCAGGCGGGGCCTGGAGACGTCGGTGATGGCAATCTTGCGGGCTCCGGCGTGGCGGGCGACGGCGATGGCCATCAGCCCGATGGGCCCGGCACCGGTGATGAGGACGTCCTCGCCCACCAGTGGGAAGCTCAGTGCGGTGTGCACGGCGTTGCCGAAGGGGTCGAAGATGGCGCCAAGTTCGGGGGTGACTGAAGGATCGTGGTGGACCCAGACGTTGGTCTCGGGAATGACGACGTACTCAGCGAACGCACCGTCCCGCTGCACGCCGACGCTCACGGTGTGGATGCACATCTGGCGGCGGCCGGCCCGGCAGTTGCGGCAGATGCCGCAGACGATGTGCCCCTCGCCGGAGACCCTGTCCCCCACCCTGACATCGCGGACGTCGGCGCCCACCTCCACCACTTCACCGTAGAACTCGTGCCCGGCGATGAGCGGGGCTTCGATCATGCCCTGCGCCCAGGCGTCCCAGGACTGGATGTGGAGATCGGTCCCGCAGATTCCCGTGGTCATCACCCGGATCTTCACATCGGCCGGGCCTGCTTCGGGTTCCGGGCGGTCAACCAATTCGAAGCCGGCCTGCGGACCCGCCTTGTACAGAGCCTTCATCGGCTTCCTCGCTTCTTCGTCACGTGCTCGGCAGGAACCTGCCTTCCCCCATTACAGCCCCGGCAACGCTTTAGCACAACGGGAATTTTCTCAATCGACGATGTAGTAACCGCTAATGCGTAGACTTGTCTGATGGAGATCCACCAGCTTGAAATCCTGCGCGAACTCGGAGCCCTCGGCAGCGTCAAGGCGGTAGCCGACACCCTCATGGTCACCCCTTCCGCTGTCTCCCAGCAATTGGCACTCCTGCAGCGTTCCGTGGAAGTTCCGCTCACGCGCAAGGAGGGGCGGAACCTGGTGCTGACGGACGCGGGCCAGGTGCTCGCGGACGCCGGGGCCGCCGTCGTCAGTGCCATGGCGGACGCCCGGGCAGCCATCGGCAGCTACCACGGCTCGAGCGGCGGACGCGTCACCGTCAGCGGCTTCCACAGCGCCGGCCAGGCCGTGTTCGCCACCCTGGCCCGGATCCTGGAGGGCCCGGGCCAGCCCCAGCTCGAACTGTCCGACGAGGACGTGGCGCAGCAGGACTTTCCCGCGCTCACCGCCCGGTATGACCTGGTGCTGGCCCACCGGATGGACCACAGCCCGGGATGGCCCACGGAGCGGGTGACGGTGGTGCCGTTGCTGCACGAACCCCTGGACGTGGCCCTGCCCGCGGCGCATCCGCTCGCTGACAAGGCGGCGGTCACAGCGGACGACGTCGGAGGCGAGGCCTGGGTGACCAGCCACGCCGGGTACTCCCCCTCCGATGTCCTGTCCGCCGTCGCGGCCGTGTCCAGCCGGGAACCGACCATTGTGCACCGCATCAACGACTACTCCACCGTCGCCGCATTGGTGGCTGCCGGCGGCGTGATCGGGCTGCTCCCCCGGTACACCGCCGGCCCCGTCCTGCACCCGGACATCGTGCTGCGGCCGCTGAAGGGAATCAGCACCCGGCGGCGGATCGATCTGCTTGCGCGCCCGGAAAACCTGAAGCGGCGATCGGTGATGACGGTCTGCGAGGCGCTGCAGGACATCATGGCGGGGCTGGTGAAGCAGGGCTGACAGGTGCAGGGGCGCGGATCAGGCGCCGGAGCCCGATGGGTTTCCCTGGCCCTGCCCATGCCCCTTGCCGTGTCCGTTCCCATTTCCGCCGTGCCCGTGTCCATGGCCGCGGCCCAGGCCCGGACCCGGACCCGGGCGGTCTCCGCCGCCCTCGGCGATCCGCTGGGCGGTTGCGGTGTCGCCGTCCCTGACGCCCGCAACCCGGACCACGTCACCGGTGGCGATGTCCGCGATGGTGCCGTTCTTGGTGACCTTCGTGTCCGCGTTGACCGTGTAGGCCTGGGTGAAGCCGTCCTCACTCTTAACGGTGATCGACGTGCTGCTGACGGCCTCCACCGTTCCGCGCTGCTCAATGACGGTCTGGAAGGTTCCGTCCACCTTTTTCACGACGCTCTCGCCGTGCTGGAACTGTGACCGCCCTGATTTGTCGGGCCTTGCCTGCTTGCCGTCGCCGCCGGGCGCGG
The DNA here is from genome assembly GCF_900105535.1 of Pseudarthrobacter equi. Lineage (NCBI taxonomy): Bacteria > Bacillati > Actinomycetota > Actinomycetes > Micrococcales > Micrococcaceae > Pseudarthrobacter > Pseudarthrobacter equi. The sequence goes on along the minus strand of NZ_LT629779.1, from coordinate 1,827,918 downwards.
AAGGAGAAGCGGGCATGGAAGGCGACGCGGACTGGGCGGGCGCGGGCGTGGGGGAATCTGCTGACCATGCCAGCGCGGCGCCGGCTCCGGTCAGCGAAAGGGCAACGGCCCCCGCCAGGAGTGCCTTCCGTGTCTTCAAGGTCTTCGGTCCCATGTCCGCCACTTCCTTCACCCGGCCTGCCGCCCGGCAGGCCCCGACGGATCCAGTGTAGGACCGTGCGGCGACAGTGGATACGGGTATTTTCCAGCCGCCCCCGAGTGGGTCCTTAAAGCCCAACTGGGTCGCAGTAGATGTCGTTTTGAGGGCTCAAAACGACAATAACTGCGACCCAGTTGGGGGTGACGCTACTACGCGGTGACGCCCAGTTTCTCCAGGATGAGCTCGCGGACGCGGCCCGCGTCGGCCTGGCCACGGGTGGCCTTCATGACGCCGCCAACGATCGCGCCGATGGCCTGGACCTTGCCGCCGCGGATCTTGTCCGCGACGTCCGGCTGCGCGGCGAGGGCTGCATCGATGGCTTCCAGCAGGGGTCCGTCGTCGGAGACAACGGCCAGGCCGCGCGCTTCGACAATCTCCGCCGGGGTGCCTTCCCCGGCGAGGACGCCGTCCAGCACCTGGGCTGCCATCTTGTTGTTGATCTTGCCGGCTTCCACCATCTGCGCGAGTTCCACGATGGTGGCGGGCTGGACGCCCAGCTGGCCGGGGTCGACGTCGGCTGCCTTGGCGCGGCCCACGATCTCGCCCATCCACCACTTGCGGGCCACGGAGGCGCTCGCACCGGCGGCGATGGTTTCCTCGATCTCGTCCAGGACCCCGGCGTTCACCACGTCGCGGAATTCGAGGTCAGAGTAGCCCCAGTCGGCCTGCAGGCGCTTGCGGCGCTCCGCCGGCGGCTCGGGGAGGGTGGCACGGAGCTCTTCGACCCATTCACGGGACGCCACCACGGGGACCAGGTCCGGTTCCGGAAAGTAGCGGTAGTCGTCGGCGTCTGACTTGGGCCGGCCTGACGTGGTGGTGCGGGTGTCCTCGTGCCAGTGCCGGGTTTCCTGGACCACCGGGTTGCCGGCGTCCAGGACGGCGGCGTGGCGCTGGATCTCGTAGCGGACGGCGTGTTCGACGGCGCGCAGCGAGTTCACGTTTTTGGTCTCGGACCGGATGCCGAACCGTTCGCGGCCGTGCGGGCGGAGCGAGACGTTGGCGTCGCAGCGGACGTTGCCGCGTTCCATCCGGGCATCGGAGACACCGAGGTTCTTGACGATCTCGCGGACCGCTGCCACATAGGCTTTGGCCAGTTCCGGTGCGCGGGACCCGGCCCCTTCGATGGGCTTGGTGACGATTTCCACCAACGGCACGCCGGAGCGGTTGTAGTCCACCAGGGAAAAGTCGGCGCCCTGGATCCGGCCGGCGGCGCCGCCCATGTGGGTCAGCTTTCCGGCGTCCTCTTCCATGTGGGCGCGCTCGATCTCCACACGGAATACAGTGCCGTCGGCCAGTTCGATGTCCAGGTAGCCGTCGTAGGCAATGGGGTCTTCGTACTGGGACGTTTGGAAGTTCTTGGGGGTGTCCGGGTAGAAGTACTGCTTCCGGGCAAACGTGCAGGACTCGGCGATCTTGCAGTTCAGCGCCAGGCCGATCTTGATGGAGGACTCGATGGCCGTCCGGTTGACCACCGGCAGCACGCCCGGAAGACCGAGGTCCACCTCGTTGACATTGGTGTTCGGCTCGTCGCCAAACACGTTGGGGGCAGAGGAGAACATCTTGGTTTTGGTGTTGAGCTCCACATGGACCTCAAACCCCAGGACGGGATCGTACTTCTCCATGGCTTCTTCGAAGCTCAGGATGGTGTCGGTGCTCATTATTTAGCCTCCTGGGTTTCGAGGGTGCCGGACGTGGCGAGTTCGGGGGCCTGCGCAAGCAGCGGTCCGCCCCACTTGGCTTCCAGCAGCGATTCCAGCACGGCACCTACGCGGTACAGCCTTGCGTCCTCGCGGGCGGGGGCCAGCAGCTGGATACCGACGGGGAGCCCGTCCTCGTCCGCGAGGCCGCCCGGGAGGGACAGTCCGGGGACTCCGGCCAGGTTGGCGGGAATGGTGGCGACGTCGTTGAGGTACATGGCCAGCGGATCGTCCAGCTTTTCGCCGAGCTTGAACGCCGTGGTGGGCGCCGTGGGGGAAATCAGGACATCCGCCAGCTCAAACGCGGCGTCGAAGTCGCGCTGGACCAGCGTGCGGACCTTCTGCGCCGAACCGTAGTAGGCGTCGTAGTAACCGGCACTCAGGGCGTAGGTGCCCAGAATGATGCGGCGTTTGACCTCGTCGCCGAAGCCGGCGGCGCGGGTAGCGGCCATCACCCGTTCAATGGTGAGCGGCGGATCGGTGGGCAGGACCCGCAAACCGAACCGGACGCCGTCGAACTTGGCCAGGTTGGAGGAGGCCTCGGACGGCATGATCAGGTAGTAGGCACCGAGCGCGTACTGGAAGTTGGGGCAGGAGACCTCGACGATTTCCGCGCCGGCTTCCTTGAGCAGTTCCAGGGATTCGTTGAAGCGGCTTTCGACGCCGGCCTGGTAGCCCTCGCCGTGCAGCTCCTTGATGATGCCGATCCGCAGGCCTTCGACGTTGCCGGTCTTTGCGGCGGCCACGAGGTCGGCCAGCGGCTCGGGCAGCGAGGTGGAGTCGCGGGGATCGTGGCCGCCGATGACCTGGTGCAGGAGTGCGGAGTCCAGCACGGTCCGGGTGACGGGCCCGATCTGGTCCAGCGAGGAGGCCATGGCGATGGCGCCGTAGCGGGAGACGCTGCCGTAGGTGGGCTTGACGCCCACGGTGCCGGTGACGGCGCCGGGCTGGCGGATGGACCCGCCGGTGTCGGTGCCCAGGGCCAGGGGGGCTTCGAACGCGGCGACGGCGGCAGCGGAACCGCCGCCGGAACCGCCGGGGATCCGGTCCAGGTCCCAGGGGTTGCGGGTGGGTCCATAGGCCGAGTGCTCGGTGGAGGACCCCATGGCGAACTCGTCCAGGTTGGTCTTGCCCAGGATGGGCATCTTCGCGGCCCGCAGCCGCTCCACGACGGTGGCGTCGTAGGGGCTGTGCCAGCCTTCGAGGATTTTCGAGCCGGCCGTGGTGGGCTGCCCGATGGTGACGATCAGGTCCTTGACGGCGATGGGAACGCCGGCCAGGTAGTGCAGTGCTTCGGCTTCCGCTCCGCCGGCGGCACGGATGGCGTCAACTTCGGCGGCGACGGCGAGCGCCTCCTCGGCGTTGACGTGCAGGAAGGCGTTGACGCCGCGTTCTCCGCCGTCCACTGTGGCGATCCGGTCCAGGTACGCCTGGGTGGCTTCGACGGCGGTGACCTCGCCGGCGCGGAGCTTCTCGGCAAGGTCGGCTGCGGACAGGCGGATCAGGCCCTCGGCAGCGGTGCTCTGTTCAGTCATGGTTTATGCCTCATCCAGGATTGCCGGGACCTTGAAACGGTTGTCGTCCGAGTCCGGAGCTCCGGACAGCGCTTGCTCGGCGCTGAACGTGTGCCCCACAACGTCCTCGCGGAAGACGTTGGTCAGCGGAATGGGGTGCGAGGTGGCCGGGACGTCGTCTCCGGCGGCTTCGCTGACGGACTTGACCGAATCAACGATGACGGCGAGTTCTCCGGCCATCCTGTCCAGCTCTTCGGCACTCATCTCGATGTGAGCGAGCCGCGCGAGGTGCGCAACATCGTCACGGTTGATCGCAGCCATGGATCTCCCCTGCAAAGTTCGGATTGGTTTCCGATCCATTCTAGTGGGGAAACGCAGATGCCCGTCTGACGGCCCCCAGCGGGCGTCAGACGGGCACCTTTCGCTGCCGTTGGCCGGCCCCGGAGGGCCAGCCGCAGGCAGCAACAGACTAACCGATCCCGATGGCTCCGGTCAGCATGCCGATTCCCAGCATGACCAGGGACACCACGGCGGCGCGCCACAGGACCTTCTTGTGGTGGTCGCCGAGGTCCACCTTGGCCAGGGACACCAGCAGCAGGATGGCCGGCACCAGCGGGCTCTGCATGTGGAAGGGCTGGCCGGTGATGGAGGCCCGGGCCATTTCGGCGGCGCCGATGCCGTAGTGCGCGGCGGTCTCGCTCAGGACCGGCAGGACGCCGAAGTAGAAGGCGTCGTTGCTCATGAAGAACGTCATGGGGATGCTGAGCAGGCCGGTGATGACTGCCATGAGCGGGCCCATGCTGGACGGGATGATCTGCACCAGCCAGGCGGACATGGCTTCCACCATGCCGGTGCCGGTGAGCACGCCGGTGAGGACGGACGCTGCCATGACCATGCTGACCACGGCCACGATCGAGGAGGAGTGTGCCACGAGCTGGGCGCCCTGGTCCTTGACCTTGGGGAAGTTGACCAGCAGCGCAATGGCGGAGCCCACCATGAAGACGTAGGGCAGCGGCACGAGGTCGGCGATGAGCATGGCCATGACGGCCACGGTCAGGCCCAGGTTGAACCAGAACAGCTTGGGGCGCAGCGTGCTGCGGTTGGGGTCCAGTGCAGTGTCTGCCATGGCGGCGTCGTGGTCGTCCACGAGCGTCTCGGTGCGTTCGAGCACTGCCACGGAACCGCCGTCGACTGAAGCGCCTGCGGGGGCTGCCCCGCCGGGGGTGTTGCCCTTGCGTCCACGGCCTGCGCCGGAACCGGCGGCCGGGCCGGCGGGAGCGCCGCCGTCGAACTCTGCTGCGGTATCGGGTACGCCCCAGATTTCGGGCTGGGTGCTGCGGAGGCGGTTGCGTTCCTGCAGGCCGAGGATCCAGGCGAAGACGAGGACCACAACGATGCCGCCGATGAGCGACGGGATCATGGGCACGAAGACATCGTTGACGTCGATCTTCAGTGCGGTGGCTGCGCGGGCCGTGGGACCGCCCCACGGGACGATGTTCATGGTGCCGTTGGCGAGGCCGGCGACGCAGGTGAGGACCACGGGGCTCATCTTCAGGCGCAGGTAGATCGGCAGCATGGCCGCGGTGGTGAGGATGAAGGTGGTGGAGCCGTCACCGTCCAGGGAGACAGCGGCGGCCAGCAGGGCGGTGCCCAGGACAACCTTGGCGGGGTCGTTGCCCAGCTTGCGGAGGATGAACTTCACCAGCGGGTCGAACAGTCCGACGTCGATCATCAGGCCGAAGTAGATGATGGCGAACATCAGCAGGGCCGCGGTGGACGTCATGGACTTCATCGAGTCCAGGACCATGTCCCCGATGCCGAGGCCGGCACCTGCGAAAAGGCCAAAAGCGGTGGGGACGATGATCAGCGCCAGCACTGGCGTCAACTTCTTCGTCATGATCAGCACCATGAACACCGCGATCATGGCGAATCCAAGTATTACCAGCACAGCCGGCTCCTTCTTGTGAACGGCACCACAGCGTTGTGATGCGTGCTACAGACTGTAGGGTGGCGGACGTCACGGCCGTGCCTTTGGCTCAATTGATTGGCATACTGCTTATTGGGAGCATTTTGCTCATTGTGCTCACGCGGTATCCATACTGAAGATCCCGCGTAGGAGACGCCGTAGTTGAAGGCCGCCAGGCCCGTGCCAGTCAAGGAGGATCATGCAGCGCTCCGTGCCGCGCACCCCGCTGCGGTTCTCTACCCAGACCCTCCTGTTGCAGCTGGGCGTAGTGCTTTTGGTGGTTCTGCTCAGCGCCGCGGTCCACACCTGGCTCACTTATGACCGGGTGGGCAGCGAAGCGGAAAACCAGGCCCTGACGCTGGCACGCACGGTGGCCTCGGATCCCGAGGTGCGCGCCTATGTGCTGGCCATCAGCGGTGAAGAGGGCACTCCCCCGGCGTCTGAGCTGGCGTCCGGTCCCCTGCAGGTTTCCGCCGAAGCGGCGCGCACCCGCACCGGGGCACTGTTCGTGGTGATCACCGACGAAGAGGGCATCCGCCTGGCCCACCCGGATCCCCAGCGGCTCGGCGAAAAGGTCAGCACCGATCCGTCCGAGGCGCTGGCCGGTCAGGAAGTCACCACCCGGAACACCGGAACGCTGGGGGCATCGGCGGGAGCGAAGGTCCCGGTCTATGCCGCGGACAACTCGACTGTGGTGGGCGAGATCAGCGTCGGCTACTCGATGGAAACGGTGGGCCAGAGCGTCGCCCGGGACATCGGCCCCGTGGCGCTGACCGCCGCCGGCGCCCTGCTGGCCGGCATCCTGGGCTCGTTCCTGCTGCGCCGCCGGCTGCAGCGGCTCACGCTGGGGCTGGAACCGGAGGAGATCAGCACGCTGGTCCACGACCAGGTGGCCGTGCTCCAGGGCGTGGACGACGGTGTCATTGGCGTCTCCGCAGACGGCCGGGTGAGCGTGTTCAACGCCGCGGCGCAGCGCATGCTCGGGCTGCCGGACCTGGCCGGCACACGCTGGGAGGATGCCCCGGTGCCGGACCAGTTGACCTCCCTGACCAGCCCGGACCGGCCAGCCGCCGATGCCGTGGAGCTGGTGGCCGGCGGGCGGGTGCTGGTGGCCAATGCCCGCAAGGCCCTGCACGGGCGCGAGGACCTGGGATGGGTGGTGATGCTTAGGGACCGCACCGAACTCCAGGAACTCACCCGGCAGCTGGACGCCGTGGGCACCATGTCCACCGCGCTCCGCGCCCAGCGCCACGAATTCGCCAACCAGCTCCACACGCTGGCAGGGTTCATGAGCATCGGCCAGCACCGGCAGGCACGCGACTACCTCGCCACCCTGGCCGCCACCGGACCGCTGAAGTTCCCCGTGGAGCAGGCCGAGCTGCTCCAGGACCCCTACCTCCAGGCTTTCGTGGGTGCCAAGGGCGTGGAGGCTGACGAACGGGGCGTGTCCCTGCGGATCGGTCCGGAAACCCTGGTCCGGGGCCAGGTGACCGAGGCGCAGGATGTCACCACGGTGCTGGGCAACCTGATCGACAACGCGGTTAACGCGGCCGTGGCCGGTGCTGCAGCGGAGAAATGGGTTGAGCTTGAGGTGCTGGACGAGCCGGGCGACAACGGCGGGACGCTGCACGTCGTGGTCGCCGACTCGGGTGACGGGCTGGCCGAGGGAACGGACACGGAAGCGGTGTTCGCCGAGGGCTTCACCACCGCCACGGGCGCGCTGAACAGAAACAACCGTAACGGCGGCGGGCAGGGCTTCGGACTGGCCCTCGCCCGGCAACTGGCGCGCCGCCGGGGCGGAGACGTCACGGTCCTGGACCGCGGCAGCAGCGGCGGGCCCGGCGCGGTGTTCATGGCCACCCTGCCGCACACCACCGCGGGCACTGCCGCACAGACTTCCGATGAAGGAAAGGACCAGAATGGCTGACGACTTCCGGGTGCTGATCGTGGACGACGACTTCCACGTCGCCAAACTGCACGCCGCCTACGTGGACTCGGTGGCCGGGTTCCTGGCGCTGGCCCCTGTGGGGACGGCGTCACTGGCCTTGCAGGCCATCCACAGCCTCCGGCCGGACCTGGTGCTGCTGGACGTCTACCTGCCGGATGCTTCGGGGCTGGACCTGCTGCAGCAGCTGGACGTGGACACCGTGATGCTCAGCGCCGCGTCAGACACCGCATCCGTCCGGGTGGCCTTCCGCCGCGGCGCCCTTGGTTACCTGCTGAAGCCGTTCACGGCAGATGCGTTGTCGCAGCAGCTCCGGTCCTACGCCAGGTACCGGCGGCTGCTGGCCCAGCCCGGGGCCTTGGACCAGGAGTCCCTGGAACGGGCCAAGAGATCGCTCATCCCGGGCGACGTCACGCCGTCGGCCAAACCGCGCTCCGCCACCGAGGCTGCGGTGCTGGATTCGCTGGAACCGGGCCAGCAGTACTCCGCTGCGGAGGTCGCGGCGCGGGTGGGCGTTTCGCGGGCCACGGCGCAACGGTACCTGTCATCGCTGGCGGACGATGGCGCCGTGGACATCCAGCTCCGGTACGGGACCACCGGCAGGCCGGAGCACCGCTACGGCCTGCCGGTGGCGTGACACCGGTCCGGCAGTCAGGGCAGCTCAGGCGCTTTTCTGGGCCACCAGTTCGATTTCGACCAGCATCTTCGGGTCGAGGAACGGCAGGACGTGCACCAGTGACAGGGTGGGGCGGATCTCGCCGAAGACCTCGCCGTGGGCGCGGCCGGCGTCTTCCCACTGGCTGATGTCCGTCAGGTACAGCTTGGACTGGACCACGTCCTCGTAGCCGAACCCGGCATCGGCGAGGACATCGCCCAGTTTCTGCAGGATGAACTGCGTCTGGGTGTAGAAGTCTTCGCCCACGATCCCGTTTTCGCCGCTTGCCGCGGTGGCCGAGATGTACAGGGTGTTGTCCACCTGGACGGCGCGGGAGTAGCCGAGGGACTGTTCCCAGACGGAACCGGTGCCGTAGGTTTTGCGCATAGCGGGGCCTTTCAACAATGGAATGCGGGTCGGCACCACTGTAGGGCGGCTACAGGTCCAGCCGGTAAACCAGCAGCTTTATGTCGGTTCCGGGCACAAGCCAGTCGCGTTCGGGGACCCGGCGGAAGCCCGTGGTGCGGTAGAGGCCGTGGGCGCTTTCCCAGGTCTGGCCCGTGGTGAGGGCCACTGCGTTGATGCCGGGAAGGGACCGGGCGTGCTCGATGATGGCCTCCACCATGGCCCGGCCGGCGCCGCTGCGCTGCACGGCGGGGTCCACCACCAGCATCCGGAATTCGAGCTCATCCGGCAGGGCGATGTCCGCATACGGCTCGCCCGCCAGCGCCAGGGTTACCGACCCCACCACCGCTCCCCCGCGTTCGGCGACCCAGATGGTAGCCTGGCCGGCGCGGTCCGCGACGTCCTGGACCTTGACCATGTAGGGGTGCGCGGCGTCCTCGAAGTAGCCGGCGGCGAGGTAGGAATCGCGGGTGATGCGGGCAACGGCGTCGTAATCCGGTTCGACGGCGCTGCGGATGGTTATCTGCGGATGCACCCGTCAATGGTAGTGCTGCCGGGCGTGCCGACGGACGGAAACAGCGTTTTCCGTGATTGAACTATCACTCTGCGGATGCCGCCCAGTCCGGGCGTGCCACCGGAACCGGTGCCACGGTCAGAGCGGGAACCTGCCCGAAAGCTCCAGGCCGGCAGCACAGGTCCAGGCGTCCAGCCGTTCCTGGTCTGAAGGGCCGCCGTCCAGCGGACTGGTGAGCCGCGGACGCCGCACCCAGCACCCGGCTTCCTCGGCGATGAGGGCACCGGCCGAGAAGTCGTGCTCGTTCAGGCCCCGTTCCCCGTAGGCGTCGTGCGTCCCGTCGGCCACCATGCAGAGGTCCAGCGCCGCCGAGCCGAGCCGGCGGACGTCGGCGAAGCCGTCAGCCAGTTCGGCGAACTGGGCGGCCTGCTGGGACCGGACCGCGGGGTCGTAGCTGAAGCCCGTGGCCAGGATCTGGCCCGTCCGGCCCGGCACCGGACCGTCCAGCCGGGTGGTCCGGCCGCCTTCCTCCAGCCAGGCGCCGGCGCCGCGGGCAGCGTAGTAGACGCGGCCCAGGGCGGGGGCGTTGACGACGCCGGCCAGCCAGGCGCCGTCGGCATCGGCCACTGCCACGGAGGTGGCGTAGTAGACGATGTTCCGGATGAAGTTGGTGGTGCCGTCCAGCGGGTCGATGGACCAGCGGTAGCCGGTGGGGTTCGCGGGGCGGGTGGTCCCGTGTTCTTCCCCGGTGATGCTGTCACCCGGGCGGGCGGCCGTGATGACCTCCCGCACGGCGTTTTCCGCCGCCAGGTCGAAGGCGGTGACCCAGTCGCCGGCCGCCCCCTTGTTGCTGACGCCCAGTGCTTCGCCGTTCCGTCCGGACAAGACCCGGGCACCGGCCCGGGCCGCTTCCTTCGCGACGTCCAGGAATTCCTCCGGCCCGGTCATGCCTTCTCCTCCACTGCTGCTGCGTTCTCTTCTTCCAACGCGGCGCTCTCCTCCGAGGCGTCGTCGCCGTCGGCTTCCGCGGTGTCCCCCACCGCGGCGGGGCCGCCGTCGAGCAACAGCCGGAACCCGTCCTCGTCCAGCACGCGGATCCCCAGCTGTTCCGCTTTGTCCAGCTTGGTGCCGGCGCTTTCACCGGCCACCACATAACTGGTGTTCTTCGAGACAGACCCGGAGGCCTTGCCGCCGCGGACCAGGATGGCTTCCTTGGCTTCGTCCCGGCTGAAGTTGGGCAGCGAGCCGGTCACCACCACCGTGAGCCCTTCCAGGGTGCGCGGCGTGGACTCGTCGCGCTCATCCTCCATCCGGACACCGGCGGCAGCCCAGCGGTCCACAATCTCGCGGTGCCAGTCCTCGGTGAACCATTCCTTCAGCGCGGCAGCGATGGTGGGTCCCACCCCATCGACGTGGGCCAGGTCCTCCTCGGAGGCTGCCCGGATCCCGTCCATGGTGCCGAAGGCCTGGGCGAGGGCGCGCGAAGCGCGGGGGCCCACGTGCCGGATGGACAGCGCCACCAGCACCCGCCACAGCGGTTGGCTCTTGGCCTTCTCCAGTTCCTTGAACAGCTTCTCCGTGCTGGCGGTGGGCTTCGACGGAGACTTGGCCGTGCCCTTGCTGTAGAAGTAGGGCACCAGCTCGTACTCGCCGGTGGCAACCCCCTTGGACCGCTTCTCGCGCCGGATCTTCACGTCGGCGAGGTCTTCCCGGGTGAGGTCGAACAGTGCGGCCTCCGATGTCAGCGGCGGAACGTCCGGTTCGGTGGGCTGCGTCAGTGCGATCGCCGCTTCCCAGCCCAGCGCCTCGATGTCGAAACCGCCCCGTCCAGCGAGGTGGAAGACCCGCTCGCGAAGCTGGGACGGGCAGGACTTCCCGTTGGGGCAGCGGATGTCCACGTCGCCTTCCTTGGCCGGTGCCAGCGGCGTGCCGCAGGCCGGGCATTCGGTGGGCATGACGAAGTCCCGGACGGGCGGGTCCTGCTGGTCGCGCAGGGCAAGGACTGGCCCGACGATTTCGGGGATGACGTCGCCTGCCTTGCGGAGGACCACGATGTCGCCGATCTTCACGCCCTTGGCCTTGACCACATCCTGGTTGTGCAGGGTGGCCATCTCCACCGTGGAGCCGGCCACCTTGACCGGTTCCATCATGCCGAAGGGGGTCACCCTGCCGGTGCGGCCCACGTTGACCTGGATGTCGAGCAGCTTCGTGTGCACTTCCTCCGGCGGGTATTTGTAGGCCACCGCCCAGCGCGGCACGCGGGTGGTGTAGCCGAGGGCCCGCTGGGTGGCAAAGTGGTCCACCTTGACGACGATGCCGTCGATTTCGTGGAGGAGTTTGTGGCGCTGCTCGCCGTACTTGCTGATGAACCCCAGGACATCGGCGCGGGCCTCCAAAACCTCGAAGTAGGGGCTGACGGGCAGGCCCCATTCCTTGAGCAGGGCGTAGGTTTCGGACTGGCTGCGGGCTTCGAGGCCTTCACGGGCGCCGATGCCGTGGACGAACATCTTCAGCGGCCGTTTGGCGGTTTCGGCCGGGTCCTTCTGCCGGAGCGAGCCTGCCGCGGCGTTCCGGGGGTTGGCCAGCGGCGCCTTGCCGGCTTCGATCAGGGCCTCGTTGAATTCGGCGAACGCCTTGGAGGGGATGAATACCTCGCCGCGGACTTCCACTTCCGACGGGTAGCCTTCACCGCTCAGTTGCTGCGGGATCTCCTTGATGGTGAGCACGTTGTGGGTGATGTCCTCACCCGTGGTGCCGTCACCGCGGGTGGCGGCCCGGACCAGTTTCCCGTCGCGGTAGAGCAGGTTGACGGCGAGTCCGTCGATCTTGAGCTCGGTCAGCCAGGCGGCCCTGGCGGTGCCGTCCCCCAGCTTGGCGATGCTGGCTTCGGCCCGGTTGAGCCAGGCTTCAAGCTCCTCGATCGAGAAGACGTCCTCGAGGCTGTACATCCGCTGCAGGTGTTCGACGGCGGCAAAGGCTGCCGAGGCTTCCCCGCCCACCTCCTGGGTGGGCGAATCATTGGCCACCAGTTCCGGATGCAGCGCCTCGATTTCTTCCAGGCGGCGGAACAGGGTGTCGAACTCAGCATCGGACACCAGGGGCGCGTCGTCCTGGTAGTACGCGAACCGGTACTTCCTGATGAGGTCCGACAGGTTCTCGTATTCCTCCCGGATGGCATCGGACGGGATGCTTTCCCGTCCGTTCTGCGCGGCGGTCCCGGTGGCGGTCTGTTCTGCGGTGCCTTCTCCTGTGCTCACAGACCTATCTTGCCCTACTGCTACGACAGCCAGCCGTGTCAGTGGGTGCGCGGGCGGTTCCTGATCCACCAGGTGAACGCACCACCGCCGGCGCCGACCAGCAGGACGCCCGCGGCCACCACGGGAAGGTCAAGGCCGCCGCGGCCGGACATTTCCGCGCGGGACACGGCTGCGGCCTGGGTTGCCTTGGCGGATGTGGTCACCGGAGTGTTCCAGGCGGAGCCCGACGACGGCGCCGCGCTCGTGGGGGCGGCGCCGCCCGGGCTGGTGGCTGGAACGGACGGGTCCGGCAACGTTTCCGGATTCGTGCCGGCGGTGCCCGGACCACCCGTCGCGGTGGGGCCGCTGGTCGGCGGCGGCGCAGCGGGACCCGTGGATGTAGAGGCAGCCGACGTCGGCAGGACCGGCTGGGGCGCAGGAGTGGTCGGTGTAGGTGAGCCCGGCCGGTCGGCCGGCTTCGTCCTGGAGGGCCGCACGGGCCCGGTGGCCGGGCTGGTGGGTTCCTGGCTGCAGTCGTCCCCGCAGCCGGGCGCGGTGGTGGCGGTCGGCGATCCTGTGGGTTCAGGTGAATCGGCCAGGGCGGCGCCTCCGGCGGGGAGGGTTATCGAGGCGGCCAGGACGGCTGCGGACGCCGTGGCCAGGACAGCGCGGAGCACTGGAGAAGAGGGGGGCATTGGTACCTTTCAGGGTCCGCAGTCCCCCGCTGCGGCTATCTGGTTCCTTTCCAGTCTTCTACAACGCGCCGAAGGGCCGCAAATCCATCGATTGTGCGGCCCTCCCGTGATAAGCCGCTTCAGTCCCGGTTTTCCGGCGGCAGCGCCACTTGGATTTTCCGGGCCTTTCCGCGGCCCACAATGTACCCGCGGCCGGGGATGAATTCGGGGCTGACCCGTCCCAGCGAAGTGTTCAGCAGGCTGTCGCCCTCGATGTCACCGGGGTTGAGCAGCAGGCCCCGGCGGCCGGACTTGAACGGCTGGGCGAGCTGCCAGGCCGAGGACCAGGTGGACGACTCGGACTCGCCAACCACCCACTGATCAGCCTTGATGGAGGCCGTGACCAGCTGCGCCATGCCGGATTCGGCCATGGTGTCGGTGAACTCCGTCAGGCCCTCGATGAAGATAGCGAGCCGTCCCGGGTTGCCGGAGGAATGCTCCACCAGGTCCTCCACCACGTCGGCGAGGTCGTCCGGGCCCACCACCGAGCGGTTCCACAGCGGCAGTGAGGCCACGGCGGAACGGCGGGCACCGATGTAGATCAGTTCCACCTCCGGGTTGGAGCGGCGGAGGGCGTAGGCGAGGGTGACCAATGCCACGGTCCGGCCGGCGCCTGGAGGGCCGCCCACCAGCAGGGGTCCGCGGGCCATGATCTCGGCGGGCTGGAGTGTTTCGTCGTCGACGCCGATGACCGGCAGTTCCGGACTGCCGGCGGGAAGGACGTCCAGGTCCACCTGGTCCGGGAGCCGCTCGATGCCGGGGGCGGTGTCCAGCCCCTGACGGAGCATCGCTTCACTGAGCTTGTGGACTTCGCGCGCCTGCAGCGCCAGGTTGGAGTTCCCGCCCAGCACGGCAAGCTGGACTTCCAGCCCGTCCAGCAGACCGCGCCCCGGCGGAGACGTGGCGCCGAGGACATCCCGGGGAACGTCCATCGAAATGTAATCGTCCTCGGAGGACATGCGCAGCACCAGGCGCCGCTGGATGGAGGCGAGAAGCGATGCCGGGACGGCGTTGGGACGGTCACCGGAGACCACCAGGTGGATTCCGAGGGTGCGGCCGTCGGTGGCCAGCTGGAGGAAGATGTCCCACAGCCCGGACAGGCGGCTGTGTTCGTAGGCTTCGCGGAACGCGGACATGCCGTCCACCAGGACGAAGATCCGCTTTTCGTCCGGCCGGTTGGCCAGCCTGCGGTACTCGACGATGGTGGACGCCCGGACCTCGGCGAAGCGGGCGGAACGCTGTTCGGCGATGTCCCGCAGCAGGCGCAAAAGCCGCCCCACGCGCTCGACGTCATCGCCGTTGATGACCTCACCCACGTGCGGCAGCTCTTCGAGCATCCGCAGGCCTGACGAACCGCAGTCGATGCCGTACACGTGCACGGGGCCGCCGCGGGGCGTCACGGCCGCGGCGATGGCAATACCGCGCAGCGCGGCGGACTTGCCCGAGCCGCCTGTGCCGTAGATGGCCATGTTGCCGTCCCGGTCCGGTTCGTAGAACACGGTGGGCTGGTCCTGGCGGACCGGGTCGTCGGCCACGCCAAGGAGCAGCTGCTCGTCCGTACGGGGGTTGGGCAGCTTGGAGAAATCGTAGGTCTTTGCAAGCTCGTCCAGCCACGGCTTGCGGGGCGGGGCGATGGCAAGGACGTCCGCCGCCCGCACGATGTTGGCGGTCATCCGGGCAATGTCGTTGGGCCCTGCGGGTTCAGCCGCTGCAGGCTTTTCCGGCGCCGGCGCCTCCCAGCTTGAGCCCGAGCCGAAGGCCATCTCCACGATGTCGATCTGCGGCCGCTGCGGTTTCTCCGTGGTCCAGCCGCCGGCGTAGCCGGTCTGGAAACCCTGGATCCGGCCCGGGCCGGTCTTCGCGGCGCCGCGGCCCGGGATACCCGGGTCAAAGTAGGCCGCGTCGGGGACGCCCAGGATATCCGTGGCGTCGTCCTCGTCTGCCATGCGCAGCGCCACGCGCAGGTTGGTGTTGGCGCGAAGGCTGTCCTTGATGACGCCGGCCGGGCGCTGGGTGGCCAGGATAAGGTGCAGGCCCAGCGACCGTCCGCGGGCGGCCACATCCACTACGCCGTCCACGAACTCGGGAACTTCGTTGGCGAGCGCCGCGAATTCGTCCACGATGATGATGAGGTACGGCGGCGCCTCGGGATCGGCTTCGCGCTGCAGTGCCAGCAGGTCCTTCGCCTTTTTCCGATTGAGCAGCTGCTCGCGGTAGTGGAGCTCCGCGCGCAGCGATGTCAGTGCCCGCCGCACCAGGTGCGGTGACAGGTCCGTGACCAGGCCTACGGTGTGCGGCAGGTTGATGCAATCGGCGAACGCAGCACCGCCCTTGTAGTCCACGAAGAGGATGCTGACCCGGTCCGGGCTGTAGGCGGAGGCCATGCCCATCACCCAGGACTGCAGGAACTCGGACTTGCCCGCACCGGTGGTGCCGCCCACCAGGGCGTGCGGCCCTTCGTTCTTCAGGTCCAGGTACAGCGGTTCAATGCCCTTGGACCCCACCAGGGCGCGAAGGGTGCCGTTGTCCTTGCGGTTGGCCACCGCAGAGGAGTGCACGGAGTTGTTCTCAGACCAGCGCTCGGCCACGGCCTGCGGGTTGTCAAGGAAGTCCTTGCCGATCAGCGTGGCGTAGGACACGGCGCGCGGCAGGTCGGAGTCGTCGTTGACGGGCTTGCCCACGTCGACCACCGGCGCGAGCATGCGGGCCAGCTGGCCCGCCAGCTCGGCGTCGACACTTTCGCAGCTCACCGGGTAGGTGTGCCGGCCCAGGCGGACCTGGCCGGTGGTGGTGCCGTGGTCGCCGTCCACCACCATGAAGTCCCGGCAGGCAGCCGGGAGGGCCTGGATGTCGGTGGCCACCCACATGACGTGCACGCCCGAGTCCGGTCCCCGTTCGGCGAGCCGGGTGAGGCGCCCCCGGTCCACCGGCGCGTCGTCTTCCACGATCAGCAGCACCGTGGGCAGCACGGGTGCTTCGAGTTCGTGCTTGGCGGGGTCCATCTCCTGGCGCAGCTCGGGTGCCTGCCGCTTCACCGCGGCCTCCCGCGCGTCGAGCAGGTCTTCAAGCCGAGCCAGCAGCGATGAGCCGCCGGCGGACCCTGCGGCCAGGTGGTCTCCGGTCAGTGGGCTGTGGCCGGAGCCGACGTGCGGCAGCCACTGCAGCCAGTCCCAGCGCTCGCGCGACTGCGCAGAGGTGATGGCCGTGAGGACCACTTCGGCGGGCGAGTGGAGGCCCACCAGCTGCAGGACGATGCCGCGGGCCACGTCGTCCACCAGGCCGCGGGCGCCGGCGATGCCCAGGGACCCGGAGGTGCGCAGCTGCGAGACGATGGGGACGCCTTCGATCTCCCGGAACTGTTTCAGGCAGTCCTGGATTTCCCGGGCGTACTGCACCTCGGTGTCGTTGTTGGACGGTTCTTCGAGCCGGACCCGGGAGGGTGCGGTGCCCAGGCCGAACCGCAGCCCCAGGAACGTCTTGTGTTCGGGGCGGTGCGTCCACAGCAGCGGGCCGAGTTTGTAGATCGCGTCCACGGTGTCGCTGACGGACGGTGCTTCCTGCAGCCGGACGGCACGCTCCACCTTCTGCAGCTCGGTGATGTCCTCGCGGAAGGCAGCCATCGATGCACGGAAGTGCTTGTGGCCTTCCTTCTGCTGCTTCCTGTTGCGCATCTTCTGGTCCACGTAGTGGCCGATGATGAACAGCGGCATCATCATCATGAAGATCACGGACAGCGGGTTGCGGGTGACCGCGAAGATGACTCCGCCCATCATCAGCGGCGCAATCAGCATGATGTAGGGGAAGGGGTGGTCCTCCGGCCGTTTGGGTCCGGACGGGACCACGCGCTTGGGTTCCTCGAACCGCGGAACCACCCGGGGTGAACGGTTGAAGTCCACCAGGGGCGACGTCGGTGCTGCCGCCCGGTTGTGGCCCAGCGGCACCACCGTGACGGTGGTATCGCCCAGGGTGACGGTGTCGGACGAGTTGAGCCGTGCGCGGATCACCGGCAGGCCGTCCATGAGCAGGCCGTTGGCGGAGTTGGTGTCCACGATTTCGACGCCCTCGGCCACCGTGATGCGGGCGTGCCGCTTGGAGGTCAGGGGGTCGGTGAGCCTGATGTCCACGTCCCGGTCCCGGCCGATGTAGCTGGTGCCGGTGGGCAGCGAAAATTCCTTGCCGACGTCGGGCCCGGACAGCACGCGCAGGGTGGCAGCGGCAGGACCGCGTCCGGCGCCGGCCTCATGGAACTGGTCGCTGACCTGGGCCAGCGAAACCACCGAGCCAGGCCTCAGGCCGGACTCCAGGAGGTTGTCTTCGCGGGCCAGGACGTTGCCGCTGATGCCGCCGCCAACGAACGCTTCCTCGATGCGCAGGGACAGGTTCTCCGGTGCGGGGCGTCCCTTCCGGTCCGGGTCCGCAGCCCAAAGGACTGTGGCAATGTCCGCCACCGTGGCCAGGCCGTCCACGGTGACGGCCAGGTCCTTGGTTTCCTCCGGGTCCCGGCGGAGTGTCAGCCGGATCCTCATCCTTCGTCCACGCCCCTCATCTTTTCCAGCAGGTACAGGTCATCGGGGGTTACCAGGTGGGAGGTAACGGCGTGCTCCACCAGGCGGGCACGCCGGTTGGTGGCGAGCTTGCCGCCGCCGCCGCGCAGGCCCACCACGCCCACGCGGTCGAGTTTGTCGCAGACGTTGTCGAGTTTGCGGTTGAACCGGGTCAGCGCCCAGCCAAGGGTCTTCGCGGCGGCAGCGGAAGACGGGATGGCGCTGAAGCCGGTGCCCTCGCGCCGCAGCATGGGCTCCGCCAGTGCCACGATCAGTGCCTTCTGGGAGTCGGTGAACACCACCGGGCCGATGGTGGTGTCGCCGCTGCTGTCACCGTCCCTGGCTTCCTGCCGGAAGGACGGGGTCTTTAGGTGGACGGCGAACTCGTAGGTGGTGGGCCCGGCCGTGAAGATGATGTTGGTGTGGCTGAAGACCAGCGGGATCCGGGCGCCCGGCGCCAGCCAGGCCTGCATCCCGCCGGATGCGTCAGCCACCGTGGCGGACAGCATGCCGCCCACGTTGCTGAGCCACCAGATGCCGTCGTAGCGGGCAACCTGCAGGAACTGCCGGTGCAGGTACGGATTGTCGTCCACCTCAAGATCGCCCTCGCGGCCGATGTTGAAGACGTCCTCATCCGAGGGCTCGTACCATTCACCACAGAAATCTATTGCTAGATCCCCCATATTCTGTGCCTCCTCAAGAGCGAAAGTATTAATGCAGCCGGCGTGCTTGCCGGCAAAACGGACTGGCAGGCACGCGTGCCGGCGGTCATGAGCCGGTGCAGGCGATGGAACCCTGTTCCAGCGGGGAGAACGCGCCGTCGGTGCGGACGATCATCACCTGGACGCAGGTCTGCCCGGAGGGGTTTGCCTTGACCTGGACCGGCGGCTGCGCCACTGACTGGAACTCGCCGCCGCCGCCGATGGTGTAGACACGCCATTTGTAGCTGTCGCCGTCCTTGGGCTGCGGGTTCTTCCAGGTGAACGCCACGTTGCCGTCACTGCCCGCGGCCCCGGCCAGTCCTTCGACGTCGGGGACGGTTCCGTTATCCAGGGCGTCCGCGGGCGGCTTGGAGACCTGCTGGGTTTCCACCGCCTTGGGCGTCCCGCCGCCGGAGTTGGCCGCCACGATGCCTACCACCGCAGCAAGGGCCAGGATGGTGCCGCCGGCTATGGCGAGCCACAGGTTCCGCTTGCCGTGGTCCTGCTCCGGCGCTTCTTCGGGCCCTTCGGCCGGCCGGTCACTTGCCGCGGGCCTGTGGACGGTGGCGTCGGCAGAGCTGGTGTGTGCGTCCTCGGCGCCGTGGACCGGCGCCCCGGAGGTGGGCTGGGTGCCGCCGCCGCGCAGGACGGTGGACTGGGACCATTCGTGCGGGCCGTCGTCGTCCGTTGCCCCCTTGCCGAAGATGCTGCCAGGGACGCGGGCTTGCGTTGCCGCGTTGCGTCCTTCCGCCGTGGCGGGCGGCCAGGTCCCGGCGGTGGGGGCGGTGAAGCGCGACGGCGGCGCGCCGGTTTGGCTGCCGGGCCCCGCCGTGGTGTTTCCGGTACCGGAGCCTCCAGCCCCGGAGCCGGGAGCCTGCGGCCACGTGCGCGCCGGGAAGGTGGGGGCGCTGCCGGTCCGCTCCGGGTCGATCGACGCAATGCTCCGGACCCGGGTCTCTTCGGTGCCCTCGTCCGGATGGTTCTCCTCCTGCTGCGGTTCTTCGAGGACTTCGAAGGGGGTGACCGAGAGGTTCAGCTCCGCCTGGATCCGCTGCAGGGCAAGGGCGAAGGCGTGCGCGGAGGAATACCGCGACTGGGGCGACTTGGCCATGGCGGTGGCCAGGGCAAGCTCCAGGGACTCGGGCACGTCCGCGCGGCCCAGGCGCGGCAGCGCGGTGTTGCTGATGCGGTTGATCAGTTCGCGCTGGGAGTTGTCCGCGCCGGGCAACACGAACGGCGAGCGGCCGGCCAGGAGTGTGTAGAGCGTGGCACCGAGCGCCCAGACGTCCACCATGATGCCGTCCACGCTGCCGTCGCGGAACTGCTCGGGCGGGGACCACGGGATGGACATGCCGGAGTCGTCGTCGCTGTCACCGGCGAGGGTGCCGGAGATGCCGAAGTCGGTCAGGGCCGGGCGGTTGTAGTCCGTCACCAGGATGTTGGCGGGCTTGATGTCGCGGTGGGCAATTCCGGCGCGGTGGGCCGTTTCGACGGCGGAGGCCACCTGGATGCCGACGGCCAGTACCTCGTCCACGCTGAACCGCTGGCGGCGGTAGCGAACGTCCAGGCTGGGCCGGGAGCAGTACTCCATGGCCAGGTAGGAGTGCCCGTCATCCGTCACTTCCGCTTCGAAGATGGTGACGATGTAGGGGTGGGAGGACAGCTGGGCCATCAGGTTGGCCTCGGACTCGAAGCGGCGGCGGGCGCCCTCGGTCTTCAGGTCCGAGAGCAGCACCTTGACGGCCACTTTGCGGCGCGGCCTGTCCTGCTCGTAGAGGTAGACGTCGGAGAACCCGCCGGAACCGAGCAGGCTGATGTAAGTGAACCCCGGGATGCGGGGCGGCGGCGCTACGGGCCGTTTGGAACTCAAGGAATCTCCTCAAAACGCAGCGAGATGTTGTCGCCCAGCTCGGCGATGTCACCGTCCAGCAGGATGGCCATCTCGTTCTGGGCCAGGCGCCGCGGGGGCTGCCCCTGCCGCACCAGGACTGTGCCGTTGGTTGCCTTGAGGTCGCACAGCATGACGTGCCAGCCTTCCAGCCGGACCTCTACATGGGACCTCGAGATGTCGCCGCTGGGGCTGGGCACCTGGACCAGGCGCGGCATGCCGCCGCCCTGGACCCGGGACACCGATGGCTGCCGGCCGATCACCAGGGACTGGTCAAGGTCCAGCAGTTCTCCGGTGGACAGGCGCATCCGGCCCAGGCGGGGGCGGCCCACCTGCACGGCGTCCTGGGGCAGCGACGCCCCGCACTCGGTGCAGGCCGAGCGGATGGGCGGGTTGGCATGGCCCTGCTGGCAGACCCGGGCCAACACGAGCGGACCGCTGGCCGGAACCGAACCGTCCGTGCCCGGCCCGCCGGAAGGCGTTTGTTGCCCGGCAGGTGCCTGCTGCCCGGTGGGGAGGCTGCTCTTCATGACCGTCTGGCCGTCATGGTCATCGTCAAAGTCGGTGGCCGACGGCCCCGCCCCGGGTGCCGGCGGGTAGCTGTCCGGCTGGGCTGTTCCCAGCTGTGGTGCCGGCGTGGGCGCTCCGAAAGCCGGTGGTGCTGCAAGCGGCGCGGTGGAAGCCGGTGCCGGGGTGAACGGCTCCGGAGCAGGTGCCTGGGCACTCCCCGCTCCCCCCGTCCGCCAAGGCACCGACTCGATGAGCAGTCCGGTGGCAGGCTTGGGTACTGCAGCCGGAGGCAGACCTGCACCGTGCTGGACCCCCGCTCCGTCCGCTTCGTCGTGCGGTAGCGAATGCTCCGGTGCCCGCTGTTCGGCAGCGTCCGCGTCGGCTTCGTCCGTATCGGCTTCGATGGCAGCCTGCGGGGCCGCGGCCTCTAGGGCGGGTGCGGACTCGTGATCGTCTTCGGCCGGTTCCTCGCGGACAGCAGCATCCTCGATGTTCCGCATGACCGTCCGCTCCCACAGGTGGTCATAGGAGCTGGTCAGGTCGATGGCCGCAGGAAGGTCAGCGGCCACGGGAACTGCCGCCCCGGGAGCATGGTCAGCGTCGCCATCCACGTCCGATCCCGTGGCCTCCGCTTCGGGGCCGCCAGTGTCACTGGAGACGTTGTCCGCTGTGCCGTCGTCGACGGAGCCATTTACGGCAGAATCATCGTCAGCGGCGCCGGCTTCGCCTGCACCGGCCTGTTGCGCGCCGCCGTGACCGGCATATTCGCCGTCCTCGTCCAGGACGGCGTAGACGGTCTCAACGGAAACCTCTGCGTGGCCCGGTGTGACGGCAGTTTCCGGCAGTGCCTCATCTCCGGCGTCCGGAGCGCCGGGATTGGCAGCCGGGCCGGCAGCAGCATTACTGACGCTGGCGGCCTCCGGGAGGACTTCAGCTGTACCGGACGAATTGACGGCAACAGCTGCCACCGGAGTGTCCGCAACGGCAGCACCGTCAGGACCAGCGTCGGGGACGCTCCCGCCGTCCGGAACGGCAGCGGCACTTGGAGCTTCCAGCGCGCCCTGCCCGGCATCGGCGCCAAGGCGTATCGCCTGCAGCAGCACCATGCCCTCCCCCAGCCGGAGCTCGGGCTGTCCGGTTTCGCCTGCGCCCGGGATCATCAGGGTGCAGGCTCCGGGAACGGCAAAACTGCGTTCGCTCCAGGTGGTGACGTCGCGGCCGTTCAGGTCCGCGGGTCCCTCAGGTGTTTCGACAGAGAGTTCCAGGCCGCCCCGGAGGAACACCCGCAGCGGTCCTGTGAAGTCCAGAATGGCGAACGGCGGAATGCGGGACAGGTTGCCGCCGGCGCTGCCGGTGATGGCCTGCAGCACTTCGTAGACTTCAGTCTTCCCGGCAATGAGGTTCCACACGGAATCGGCGAGGGCGGGCGGTGTATCGGGTCCGAGGATGACCGCCGTGTGGGAGCGGACGATGCCCAGCCAGGTGCCGGGGACGTAGCTGGTGCCGGTCATCGCGGGACCTCCGTGCCGTCGTCGGGATCCTGCCCTGCAGCCTGTTCGTGCCAGGCCGCGTCTGCCTGGCCGGCCGCTTCTGCCTGCCCTGCGTTGTCCTCCTGCTGGGGAAGAGGCTGGGTTGTGGCCTGCACGGCTTGTCCGCGGGGCAGCGTTACCTCATCTTCAGCGGACGGATCCCGCCGCGGAGCGGTGGTGGCTGCGCCGGCGTCGTTCAGGACGTTGCGGGCGTCCACCACGATCACGGTGATGTTGTCGCGGCCGCCACTGCGCAGCGCGGCCTGGATCAGGGCGTCGACGGCGTCCTGGGGATGGCCGGCAGTGCTGAGGATGCGGTGGATGTGCTCGTCGGTCAGTTCGGAGGTGAGGCCGTCGGAACAGACCATCACCCGGTCCCCTTCCTCCACCGGAAGCAGCCAGTAATCCGCCTCGGTTTCGTCCCCAGTGCCCAGTGCCCTGGTGACCACATGGCGGCGGGGATGCACCGTGGCCTGCTGGGGCGTGATTTCGCCGGCGTCCACGAGTTCCTGGACTTCCGAGTGGTCCACGCTGATCTGTTCGAACCGGCCCTGGCTGAGGCGGTAGGTACGGGAGTCGCCGATGTTCATGACCAGCCAATACGGCATGCCCATCTGCTCCACCACCACGGCACCGGTGAGTGTGGTTCCCGCCCGGGCACCCGTGGCTTCCCGGATGGAGTTGTCCGCGCGCAGCAGGTACTGCTGCAGGACCGCGGCCGTGACGGTCCGGTCCCCCGTGGACAGCTGCGGAATCGCTGCCAGGGTCCTGACGCACATGCCGCTGGCAATCTCGCCGGCCTCGTGGCCGCCCATGCCGTCGGCAACGGCGAAGACCGGATCCGACGCGATGAAGGAATCCTCATTCAGCTCGCGACGGAGTCCCCGGTCCGTTCCGTAGCCGCAGTTGAGGCTCAGGCCCGGGCCCGGCTGCGTGGTGGAGGGAACACTGGCGGGCTGTTGGTTCATGCCTGTCCTAGGTAAAAGGTCCGGTCGCCAAAGTGGACGCTGGAACCGGGGGAAACGAAAGTGGGGACACCTGCCGCAAGGGGCGTACGGAGTCCGTCGGGCGTGGTCACGGCACTGCCGTTGGTGGAGTTCCGGTCGGTCACCCAGATGCCCGCACCGTCGGTCAGGACGTGCAGGTGGGTCTTGGAGATGGACCGTCCGGGGTCGTCGACGGCGAGGAGCTGGGCATGCTGTTCGCCCGCGGAGCCCACGGGGTTGCGGCCCACCAGCACGCTGCGGTCGAGCTGGAAGTCGCGGCCGTCGTCGAGCCTGATCCGCAGTACGGCGACAGGCGCCGGGCCGGCCGTGCCGGGACGCACCTGGGTGCGTTCGACGTCGTCGTCCGCGTGCGGCTGCCCCGGCGACTGCTGCCCGGCGAACTGCTGTCCCACGCCCGCTGGCGCGGGGAACTGTTGCCCGGCCTGCCATGCTGCGGGCGGTGCAGGAGCGGCCTCCGGCGCCGGAGTGCCCGGCGGTGCAAAGGACGCGGGCGAGGTGTAGGACACGGTCTGTGCTGGGATGGTCCGGCCGTCAGGCTGGATGGCCGGTGCCGGATGTGGGTGGACGGGCGCTGGGGCGACGGCCGCGGGTGCCGCGGGCGTCTGGTGGACCGACTGCGGACCCTGCGCCGGCGCCTGGGGGGCGATGACCTGGGGCGCGCGGGCGCCCGCGACGGGCGAGAGCACCTGCTGGACGGGAGGCAGGTCCAGCGGCGCGAAGCTGTACGGGCCCTGGATGCCGCCCGTGGTGATCGGATCACGGCCGGCCTTGACGTCGAAAACGAGCGTCTTGGCGGCGTTGTCGTGCCAGCCGCGCAGGCGCCCGCCCTTGTCCCAGGTATTGGAAACCACTACCAGCACGGCCCAAACGGCCGCCACCAGGAGCAGCGGCCCCAGGATGAAGAAGGCGGCGTCGAACCACTTGAAGACCACCACCAGCACGGCTCCAATAAGTGTCAACAGGACGCCCGCACCGGTCAGCAGTCCGCGCACGAACACCCCGCCGGCGCCGGGCGCGTAGCCGTCATTGTCGGTGCTGCGGATCCCCATCAGGAGGTTGCCGGGCGTTTTGCCCGTCCGGGCTTCGAGGCCTGTCAGCACGGCTGCGTAGACCAGGGTGATGCCCAGTCCTATACCGCCGAACAGCACCAGGGAGGCGGTGTCGTAAATGATGAAGCCGCCGCTGCGGGTGCGGGTGATCCCTGCAAAGCCAATGGCAAACGTCACCACCAGGACCGCCACCGGGAACAGCCAGTCAACGACGGCAGCCCCGAGCCGCTTGCCCGCGGTTGCCGGGACAAGCTGAAGGTTTCCTGCCATTCCTGTTCCTCCCCCTGGCGCGGACGCCCCTGCCGGACCTGCAGTGCTCCCCTGCACCGCTGCCGCGTTCGCGATGCCCGAGGCAGAAGTTGCCTGGGGCATTTGTACTACCGGGATAGTACCGGGAATCGGCGGCCGTTGCGCGGCGACTGGCGCCGCCCGGACGCCCGTTCCCGGGTACGGCGCGGTGCCGGCGCCGGGCTGAGAGCCGGGGTGGGGGACGGCGCCGGGTACGGAAGCCTGCTCCTGGTTGCGCAGGCTCCGTGCCGACCGGTTGGGCAGCGGCGCCCCGCATGAGGTGCAGAAAGCGGCGCCCGTGCGGATGGTCTGCTGGCAGCGCGGGCAGCGCTCGGCATTGGGGGTCACCGCGGTTTGGGTCCTTGCGTTGGAGGTTCTTCAGTGGACGGTGCGCCGGTTCCGGCCGGTGGCGTGCCCGGTCCGTCCGCGGGCGGCGCGGCAGGCGGACGACGGCGGCCCGCGGCGTTCCCGAACGGCAGCGCCGGCAGTTTGAACCGGCGTCCGCCGTTGCCGGCAGTGTCCTTCGTGTTCAGGGCGTTGCGCGCGTCGGACAGGAGCGACCGCGGTGAGAACCGGGCCTGCTGGCGGCGCCAGAAACCCACTGTGGCTGTCATTTCCTTCAGCGACCCGTCCACGATGGTCCAGTACTCGCGCACCTCGTCCTCGCTGGGCTGCCCGGCCCCGAAAATCGAGGCGTCGGCACGCCGCGCCAATGTGGTGGTGGCGGACTGGCTGCCCGGGAACGCCTCGGCCAGGACCGCGGCACTTTCCCGGCGCGTGGCCCGCGTGTCAACGGCGGCACCCATGTCGGTGGCCAGGCTGACCACTTCACTCCATCCGCCGCCCACGCGCTGGGCAGGGTCACCCGCGCTGAAACGCGACTTCCGGCGTCGTGATTTCAACAACGCGACCAGCAGCAATGGCAACGCGAGGATGGCCAGCGGGATGAGTGCCACGCCCAGGGCACTGAGCAGTGCACCCCAGAACAGCCAGGGGTTGTCCTTCTTCTGGTCAGCGTCCAGCGCATCCGGCGAGGAGTCCGGCGGAAGGTCTGCCGGTTCCTGCGGCGGGGGCGGCGGCTGCAGAACCTGCGGTTTGGGCTTGGACTTGTTCTCCGGGTCCGGCGGGATGGGAACGTTGTCCTTGGGCGGGGTGGGATCAAAGCTGACCCAGCCGACGCGTTCAAACGCGACTTCCACCCAGGCGTGGACGTTCTTACCGGTGATCTTGACCTCGCCGGCACCGTTCTCGGGGCTGGTGGGGTCCGGGTAGAAGCCCATGACCACGCGGGACGGGATGCCCAGGTGGCGCAGCATCAGGGACATCGCCACGGCGTACTGTTCGTCGTCGCCCAGCATTTGCTTGGCCGTCAGCAGGTTGCGGATGCGTGCGGAGCCGTGGCCGGAGACGCTGGGGAGCTGCCCTTCACTGACCAGGCCGTTGCTGAAGGCGCCGGTCTTCTGGAAGTGGGCCTCGATCTGGCGGACCCGGTCGATGGCCGTCGGAGCGTCGGCGGACAGGTCGTTGGCCTGCGAACCGACCACCGGCGGAACTTCCAGCGGGTCCGGAAGCGAGACCTGCGCAAAGTCATACTGCGTCAGCTGGCCGTGCTCCAGTTTCACGGGATCCGATACCTGGACGGTGTAGGCGTCGCCCCGGTTCAGCCCGTTGGTGGTGACGGCGGTGTCCGTGCCGGAGTTGAAGTACAAGCCGGATGCGGCCTGTGAGCCGCCCTGGTCAAAGCTGATGCCGGTGGTCTTCCGGCCGCCGGGGACGAAGTATCCCTGGTAGTCCTCGATGTTGATATCGATGGCGTAGTCGTTCGTGGGGACCACGCTCGAGGTGTCCGCCAGCGTATTGATGGACTCGGCATCGCCCACCTTGCTGAAGTTGCCCGAACCGTTGGGGTCCATGTTGTAGTTGGTCCCGTTGAAGGCGTCCAGGGCTCCCAGCCGTACCCTGCCGTCGCGGGGAAGCCCCTTGACGACGAACAGGGTGTCGTCCTTCTTGTCCTTGACGTAGGTGCGGAAACTGGCCAGCGGGGTGACGTAGTCCTTGGGATCGAACGGCGGGACCACCACGTTGCGGAGGACCTTGCGTTCGTTTCCGGCAGTCACCAGCGGCGCGGACAGGGCCGTGACGCCTACGCTGACGGCGATGACGCCGGCGGCCATGCCCAGGCGGCGCAGGGAGGCTTTCCGGGCTGTGGCGGTATCAGCCTGCGGGTTGTTGACGGAGACCCGCCGGGTGGAGGACCTGCGGAGGGCGTCGCGGCGGAAGGTTGCCCAGGCGATGCCCAAAACAGTCAGGCCGATACCGCGTTCAACCGTAAGGAAGGCGGCGTTGGTGCTGAACGCGATGCCCGTGACGAAGAGGAGCAGGACCGGGATCAGCGGCAGGTAGGGGCTGCGCACGCGCCAGGTCAGCACGGCTGCCACGAGTGCCATGATCATCGAGCTCAGGAACGGGACGATCAGCACGCCGTTGGCGGACCCCACCGGGACGCCCACGGTGAGCATGTCCTTCCAGGCGAACACCACACCCAGCAGGAGCGTGCGGAGCGAGTCCAGGGTGGGCACAAACCCGGCGATGGCGGCATCCGGAACTGCCAGCAGGGTGCCGAACACGAGGTAGGCGCCCAGGGCGATGGCCGTGGTGACGAGCAGTCCCAGGCGCAGGTGCGCGTTGAGCACGCCGATGCCCAGGCCCAGGAGGATGCCGCCGAAGCCTGACAGCAGGTAGTAGGGGTCACCACCGAAGCTGAGCCCGAAACCGAGCAGTCCCAGCCCCAGGAGGACGGTGAGGGCACCGGCGTCGAGGGCGAAATGCCAGGCCGGCTGCCCGTTGCCGAACGGGCTGCCTTGGCTGCTGAAGGGTTTCCGGGCGGATCCGCTTCTGGGGCGGAGGCCAGGTGCGGAGGTCATGCTGCCGCCTTTCGGAGGACGATGCCGAGGTCGGCGAGGTCGCCAACAGTCAGCACGGTGAGGTCTGCGATGTTGGCCCTGCTGGACGCGGCCCCGGCCTCGATCCGTACGGCGAGGCTGCGGACGCCCGGCGGAACGGAGGCCGCGGAGGAGCGCAACTGGGTGGCTGTCACGTTGCTGCCCACTACGAAGAACACCACGGAGGCGTTGGGGACGGTGTCTGCCAAAGTGCGGGCGAGGTCGACGGCGGTGCGGCGCATTGGGGCGCCGACGATCCGGGTCATGTCATCGAGCATGTTGCGGCCGGTTTCACAGCGAAGCGGCCCCTTTTGCGTCAGGACGTCCAGCTCGCGCTGCTCGCGGATGGCCTGGCGGCCGATCGAGGCGGCCGCAGAGATGGCCATCTCGAATTCGTCCTCGGAGGCGTATTCCTCCGTATTGATGGACAGGGCGATGGCGAGGTGGGCCCGACGGGTTTCCTCGAACTGGCGGACCATCAGCTTGTTGGTCCGCGCCGTTGTCTTCCAGTGGATGTGCCGCCGGTCATCGCCGGGAACGTAATCGCGGAGGGCGTGGAAGGAGACGTCGGCACTGGACAGTTCTGTGGTGGGCATGCCCTCGAGGTCGCGGATGAACCCGGCGGCAGAGCCTGCCAGGGGCACCGTGCGCGGGTGGACGAAGAGGTCCTCGGGCTCAGTCCACAGGACCTGCCGGCGCAGCAGGTGCAGCGGATCGGCGCGGACGGAACGGACCGGCCCAACCACAATGACGGCGCGGCGCGCGGTGGGAATGGTGAAGAGGTCTTCATGCACCTGCTGCGGCTTCATGCGGGGTAGGTGGAAGACTGCGGTGACTCCGCCAACGGGCAATTCGACCGATGCGGGCAGCAGCGGCCGGCTGGACGTGTTGGTGACGGCGATGCTTCCCACTGCGCTGTCCCCCACCGCCACGCGGGTCCGGGCCAGGTCCAGGACAACCCCGTAGGTGGAGCGGCCAAGGATAAAGCCAAGGGCGATGAGGAACATGACGAAGGCCGCCACGGCGGCGGCCTTCGCTTCCTGCCAGCCGTAGGCCGATCCTGCCCACCAGAGCAGGATGGTGGCTGCAAGGACCGACCATCCCAGCACGCTGACCACGGAGAGTACCGGCCATACGTGGGTGAGCCACGCCTTCCGGACGGTGCGCCAGGCCGGTTCCAGGGCGAGGCCTGCGGTGGAGCTCGCCTCGGCCCAGACCGCCGACGGGTGCAGGCGGGTGGGCCTGCCGTCCCGGTGGAAGGGTTGCTTGAGACGCTCCGTGAGCCGGGTCAGCGGGGTGCCGGTGGACATATGTGTGCCTTCGTTGTTGCTGGAAGTGGAGGACGTGCCGGGCTTGCGGGTCAGGCGTTGGTCCGCTGCTGCGGGGCCGCCACGTCGGCGAGGATCCGCGCGAGCACGGCCTCGGGCGTCGCTCCGGAGAACTCGGCTTCGGGGTCCATGACGAAGCGGTGGGTCCACACCACCGGGGCGAGTTCCTTGATGTCGTCCGGCAGCACGAAGTTGCGGCCCTGCGAGGCTGCCCAGACCTTCGCGGCGCGGACCATAGCGAGGGCGCCGCGGACCGAGACTCCCAGCCGGGTTTCCGGGGCGCTGCGGGTTTCCTCGCACAGCCTGGAGATGTACTCCAGCACTGCGGTGTCCACGTGTCCCGTGGCGGCAAGGTCGGCCATGTCGGCCACGGCCTGGGTGGTGATGACGGCGGACAGTTCCTGCGAGCGGTCCTTGAGGTTGGAGCCGCCCAGCAGCCGGACCGTTGAGGCGTGGTCCGGGTAGCCGATGGACGTCTTGATCAGGAAGCGGTCCAGCTGGGCTTCCGGGAGGCGGTAGGTGCCGGCCTGTTCGATCGGGTTCTGGGTGGCCATCACCATGAACGGGCGGCCCGCCGAATAGGTGACGCCGTCCACGGTGACCCTGGATTCTTCCATGACCTCGAGAAGCGCGGACTGGGTCTTCGGCGACGCACGGTTGATTTCGTCGGCGAGGACGATGTTGTTGAAGATCGGCCCCTTGTGGAACTCGAACTTCTGGGTCTTCTGGTCGTAGATGGTCACGCCGGTGACGTCCGAGGGCAGGAGGTCGGGGGTGAACTGGATGCGGTTGTTGGAGCCCTGGACGGTGGCGGCCAGCGCGCGGGCAAGGGAGGTCTTACCCGTTCCGGGGGCGTCCTCGAACAGTACGTGGCCCTCGGCCAGCATCGCGGTGAAGGTCAGCCGGATGACGTGTTCCTTACCCAGCACCGCCTGCCCCACATTGGCAACGAGCTTTTCGAACGTATCGGCAAACCACGCGGCCTGCTCGTTGGTCATCGTCATGGGGTGGTTCTTCCTTTTTCTTGTTTCCAGGGGTGGGTTTCAGTCTGGGGCGGGACCCGGATATCCGGGTCCCGCCCCATGGGTTTTGCTGCTGGGCTAGCGGTTTTGCATCCCGTTGGGCGGGTTGCAGCCGAGACTGGAGGTATCGCAGCGGAGCCAGTTGCCGGCCGCCGGGCCGGACGTCAGGTGGTACCAGATGCCGGTCGGATTGTTCGACGTCTTGTACCAGATCTGGTACCGGTCCGTCTGGGACCCGACGTTCGCATCCAGCCACTTGCCTTCACCCACGCACGACGACGGGTTGCCGGCACGGAAGCTGTCCGTTCCCTTGCGGGGCTCGGTGCAGCTACGGACAGGGGTGGCCGTGATGCCCCACGAGGTGGGCACGGGGGGTGGCGGCTCGGCGCCGCTTCGGGACGTATCGCTGCCGATCCGGCCCTGCTGGCCGCCGCTGATGGCCCGCACGCGAAGGGTGTGGGTTTCGCTGAAGCCGACCGTCTTGGAGAACGAGCGCTGGTTGGTGTCCTGCCATCCGCCGCCGTCCAGGCTGTACTGGTAGCCCGTGACAGCACGGCCGTTGCCGTCCGGCTGGTTCCACGTCCAGGACACTGTCTTGTCGCCCTGGCCGCTGCTCTTGCTGCCGTTCACGTTCGGTGCAAAGGCCAGGCCATATGGATTGACCTGGTTGGACGGCGCGCTGGCATCACCGGCGGTGGAGCTGCGCGAGGAAACGGCCCAGACCACCACCGAGGTAGGCGTGCCATTGGCGGCGGCGACAGTTCCGCCACCGGCAGCGATGTTGCCGCTGCCCCCGCCGGAGGTCAGCGAGTACTTGTACGTGATCTCCTGAGCCGTGGAGCCGTTGCGCTGGGCATCAGACAAGGGTGTGAACCGGATATCGATCTTCCCGCCTGCTCCACCGGTGTCCACCAGCGTCGCCGTCGGAGTGCTCACGATGCCGGGCTTGCCTACCGCCCGGATCGCCGCCGACTGGCCACTGGTGGCGCTGGTTCCTGCCTTGTTGGTGGCGGAGACGGTGAAGGTGTAGTTGGCCTCGGAGTTGTCCACCGTCACGTTCTGCGAGGTGCCGGCCACCTGCTGGGTGGCCACCGCGGCACCGCCCCGGAGGGTGGTGAGGGTGTAGGCCGAGACGGCGTCACCGTTGTTGTTCGGCGCGGCCCAGCTGACCTTCAGCTGGCTCTGCGAACCCAGGGATGCTGCCTGGGCAGCGGTGGGTGCGGCCGGGGTGGCCGGCACGCCTGCCGGAACTTCAGCCGCAGAGTACGGGCTCCACTCGGAGGGTTCCTTGGCGTCATTCCGCGCCAGGACCCGCACCTTGTAGGACACGCCGTTCTGCAGTCCCTTCCAGACATAGCTGACAGCGGTCAGGTTCTGGATCTGGGCGTTCTGCCCCGCGGGCGGCGGCGAGATCTCCAGGTCGTAGGACTTCACCGGCGAACCCTTGCTGGCAGGAGCTGTCCAGTTGATGGACAGTTCCTTGTCGCCGAACTTCAGCGACGGCGCCAGCGGGGTGTCCGGCTTGACGTCCGGCCGGACCTCGGCCGAGGGCGGCGACTTGTCGGAGTCGCCGAACTCGTTGGTGGCGGTGACCTGGAAGTGGTACTTCGTGTTGTTGACCAGCCCGTTCAGTGTGCAGGTATTGGCCGGGCAGTCCTGCTGGAACCCGCCCTCGCCGTACACGGTGTACTTGGTGATGGGTGAGCCGCGGTCGGCAGGTGCCGTCCAGGTCAGCAGAGCGGTCCGGTCCCCCACGCTCTGGGCCTGCGGCGTGGTGGGGGCCGCCGGTTCGTCTTTGACCGTGAGCCGGACACGTGCGGTTGCATGCCGTGAAGCGTCCTGGGTCTTGTCCTCCACGGTGTAGGTGACCACCATGGTGCCGGTGAAGCCGGGCGCGGGTGTCACCGTCACCGAGTCGCCGTTCACTTCCACGTTGCCGCTGCCGGTCTCGGTGGCGGCGGCAATGATCTTCAGCGGCGTCTCGGGGAACGGGTTGGCGTCGTTGGCCAGAACGTTGGTAGTCACCGGCTTGCCGGCGGCGGCGTTCGGTTCAACGTCGTCGTTCGCTACCGGTTTGGGCCGGTTGGATGCCGTCACTGACAACTGGAACGTGGCAGTGGCTTCAAGACCCCGCGGGTCCCTGGCCTTGACCTGCACGGCACCGGCGGTGCCGGCCCGGCTGGAGTCCGCTGCGGAGACTTTGAGGTTCTTGCCGTCCACGCTCACGGTGAATCCGGCCGGCGTGCCGTCCAGAAGTTCGTACTTCATGTTGTCGACATCGTCCCCGTCGGGGTCAGAGGTCAGCCTCCCCAGGTCGATGCTCGCCGAGTCGCCCATGGGCACTTCGACGTTCGCGCCCAGGAGCTCGGGCGGGTTGTTCTTGTTGGGGTCCGGGAGAACCTTGGTGCGGATGCTGAGCGTTGACTTCAGGCCGGCGGGATCGTCCGGCCCGGTTCCGTCGGTTACTTCGAAGGTCAGCGAACCCGGACCCACATAATCGGTGCCTGCGGTGTACTTCAGCCCCGTACCGTCACCGGTGACGGGGTCGCTGCCGTCGGCCCCGATGAGCTTGATCCGGTCCGCCTGTGTCAGGCGCGGTGAGCGGCCGTCCCGGACCTTGACCCATTCATCCAGGGCGACGTTGACGGACTGGCCCGCCACCACTTCCAGGACCTCGTCCTTGGCCAGCGTGGGAACCTGCTGGCCGAGGCCGGGCACCCAGATGATGGCGGTGGACTTCTGCCCGTCCACGTCCTCCACGGTGTACGGGATGAGCTGCGGCTGCTCGGTGAGGTCAACGATCATGTTGCCATCGGTGCCGGGCCGGGCGGTGGTTGCCTCGGTGCTGATCTTGAGGTTCTCGCCCACGCCGTCGGGGTCTTCGTCGTTTTTCAGCACGGGAACGTCCACGGCGGTCTTTCCCATGGTCTGGGCCGACGTCACGCGGTCGTCACGGGCGATGGGTGCCTTGAGCGGAACTTCCGGGTCTACCACCACTCGGATGGTGGCCTGCGCCCGGGCATCCCGGTCATCGGCCACGGTGTACCGGACGTTGACGGTCCCGGCCTCGTTGGGAGCGGTCAGGATGACCCGTCCGCTGGTCTTGCTGACGGTGGCCTGGAGGGCAGGATCAGCCTCGATGCCGTCGGTGAGGATGCGGATCTGGTCGCCGTCGGGATCGGTGTCGTTGCCGGTGGCGTCGACGGCGATCTGGCGGCCGGGGCGGACCCGCACCTCGTCGTCCACGGGAGTGGGATTCTGGTTGATTTCACCGCGCGGTGCGATGCCCACAGTTACGGTGCCGGTATTGACGGCACCCTGCCGGTCCACCACCTTGTAGCGGAAGGTATCGGTCCCGGCGCCGTCACCGGCAGCCGTGAAGTCAATGAAGTTGCTGCCTACCGTCGCCGTACCCATGGCAGGAGTACTGTCGATGCCGGTGAGCTGGACCGAGTCGCCGTCGGGATCGATGCCGTCCAGCGGAACCGGAATGCGGACGGTGCCGGCCGCCACCACGCGGGCCGTGAGGTTGCGTGGCTGGGGCCGGGAATTCTCCGCGCCTTCCAGCGGGAGGATGTGGATGGTGACGGCGGCGGCGCTCTTTTGGCCCTGCGGGTCCACCGCGTTGTAGATGGCGCGGACCGTCTTGGGCTGGCTGCCGGCGATGAACCGGAGAGTGTTTTCCGAGACGAAGCTCTTGCCGTCGACCGGGTCCACGCCCTGCGGCAGTACCGGGTCAACGGTCAGTTCCTGGCCCTGCGGGTGCGTGTCGTTGTCCAGGACGGGAATGGTGACGACGTCGTTGACGCGGACGTTCACCTCGTCCGGCTTGGGCTGGGGTGCTTCCACCACGGCCGGCGCCGGGACGGGTACCACGGAGACGGAACCGGTGGCCGACTTCTTGCCGTTGGACATGGTGTATTCGAAGAGGATCGGGTCCTTGGTTCCGAGGATGTCCGTGATGCGCAGGACGCTGTGGTTGATCACGCTGACCGAGATGGTGGCGTTTTCCGGAAGCTTCACGGATTGCAGCACCAGGACTCCGCCGGAGGGGTCGGAGTCGTTGGCCAGCGGGTCCAGCAGGACGCTGCCGCCGGTGGGCATCAGGGCGACGTCGTGGACGGCAACGGGGTCGCCGGGGTCGTCACCGGATTCGACGTCCACTCGGATCAGTCCCTGGCTGCTCTGCGGGCCGTTGCTGGCGATGTATGTGAGGTAGACGGGGCCCGGGGTGGTGCTGCGGAACGTGAAGGTTCCGCCGTCTGTCACGGGGCCCAGATCCGCGGGGCCGTTGGCTTCCACCTGGGCGAGGCGGAGGGCGCCGCCGTTGGGGTCCACGTCATTCTTCAGCGGCGAGATCACCAGGTCCTGGCCCACCACGGCTGTGACATGGTCAGCGTTGACCACGGGCGCGAGGGCGCCGGGTGGCTGGACGTTGATGACCACCTTGCCGGTGACGGTGTCGCGGCCGTCCCAGATGGTCACCTCAACGTTCTTCTTACCGGAGGTGGCACCGGAGTCCTGGAAAGTGAGCAGGCCGTCGCGGCGGACCTTCACCTGGTCCTGGTCGTTGTCGGCCTTGGCGTCAAGGAGCACCAGGTCGTCGCCGTCGGGGTCCACCCAGTCCGTCAGGATGTTCTGGCTCACGGTCTTTCCCTGTTCCACCAGCATGGTGGTGTTCTCGCCGCGTTTGAACTGCGGTGGCTTGTTCTGGTCCGGACCCACCACATTGAGGGTGACCTGTCCCGTGGCGGAGAGGCCGCGGCCATCGGACGCCGAGTAGCTGAACGTTTCCGTGCCGGGCCTGGCGTCGGCCGGCACGGAGATCTGGAAGGCGGTGCCGCCGTAGATGTTTTCCAGCGTCCCTGCCTTTGGCGGGTTGCCCTGGAGCCCGGCGGTGAGGACGTCGCCGTCGGGATCGGAATCGTTGTCCAGGACGCTCAGGATGGTGGTGCGGCCCGGACGGACGCCGACGACGTCGGGCTTGGTTTCCGGCGGACGGTTCGGTTTGGTGCGGTCCGGCAACACATTGATGGTGTTGATGTCCGCGGATTCCTGGTCCTGCTCGTCGGATTCGTTCTTGGGGGGAACAACGTCGTCCCAGTTGTTGACGAGCTGCATGTTCTGGTTCACCAGCCACACATTCCCGGAATTCACATCATTGAGAACCACCAGGTCCCGGTTCACCCGAAACACATACGACGGCGACGCACTCGCCTTGGGCACATCCACGTTCTTATCATCAGCATCATCCACACAATCACGGACATACTTATTCGCCCCCGACCACGCAGCATGCACACACCCACCCAACTGCACCGGAGCCGCAGGAACACCCTCACCACCAAACGACACCGTCTTCGCCGTCCCACCATCCAACGGCTGCTTCAACAACACCTTCTGCGTCGCAATCGCCACAAAATCACTGCCCGGACCACCCTGCTGCAACTTCGCATCCCGCGCATCAGCCAACTGCAACCGCTTACCACCAGGCAAAAACAAATTCCCCGCCGCAGCATCCAACACCACCGGCCGGTCCCCCACCACCGTGATCTGCAGATCCCCCGCACCCTTCAACTCAGACCACGACTCAGACTCCGAAGACACCACCACACCATTGGCATCAACACCGGTCACCGTCACCGTCCCAGCCTTCGGATCCGCCGAATAAATACGATCATCAGCACCCACCGCCGACACCGTACCCTCAGACCCCACCAACACCGGCTCCGACGCTTCCTCATCAAAACCATTCACCGTCGACGGCGACACCGCCCACACCTTGCCCGACGCCGCATCCGTCACCGACAACACCGACGACCCAAAACTCACATCAGCAGCCCCCGGCAACTGCTTATCCCCACCCAAACGCATATTCGCCGGCGACACCTGATTCAACGTCGAACCAGACTCATCATCAACAAACACCTCACCGGCATCCTGCAAAATATCAAACGTCGACGACGCAGGAGTCACCGCCCCATCCAAAACACGCGACGGATAATTCAACCGCCCCACCGCATTCTTAGACTTCGACACCACCCACACACCACCGTCATTCAACTCCACCTCAGTGGTCTTAAACCCCGGATAGAGCACGGCACCGGTCGCCACGACGGCCACGGCAGCGGCGAAGGCTGTACCGGTGACGATCTTCTTGTGGCGCCGTTTGAGCCCAAGTTTCCCCAGCAGACTTGTCACAGCGATTGGCTTCCCTCAGTTGTTCGGCGGCCCCCCGGCCGAAATCCCCAAAAACCCGGTACCGGGCTCTCTGTTCCCCGCGTTAGCCTACCCAACGGTGCAAGGGTCCGCGATGGGTAGAGGTGCCCCGCGGCCTGACCTGCGGCTTCATGATTTTGGCGGGTCAGCATGGGGGTGCTCCAAGCCCTGCGGGGTCCGGAAGCGTGGTGTGTCCGGCGATGACATAGCGGCCCACGTTGCGTGCCGATCCGGACTCAACCCGCCACCAGCGGATGACGCCGTTACCGGACCAGTTGTCGTCCTGGTCGATGTAGCAGGCCACCATGATGCGGTCCTGGCTGGACTTGTAGAACCAGGGCGGATTGTTGCCGCTGACGCCATCGCAGGTGAAGTACGGGTTGGGCCGGTAGTTCGAGCCGCCCCGGGTGAAGGTGCAGGAGCGCTCGAAGTCGGGATCCGAGGTCTTGATCCGGGTTTCCCACAGTCCCTGCTTGCCGGACGTTGCCCTGGCACTGGCGATGCCGCTTCCGGTCCCCACGGAGTTCAGTGTCTGGACCTCGATGGTGCGGCTCTGCTGCCAGCCGCCGGTATTGATGGTCCGGCTGCCTGAAGCTGCCACGTTCTCCCAACCTCCGCCGTTGATCCTGATCCTGGTGCTCGCGACGTCGTTCGTTGCGGTGGATGGCGAGGACCAGCGAAGGGTGACGGACTGGTCGTTGACGCCGCCGTCCTGTCCCGATGCGGACGGTGTGCCCGGGGACCCGTACGGCGTTGCCGACGCCGGGGCGCTGGCGTTGGAGCTCGGGGCCACGGAGGAATTGGCAATGACAGTGATGCTCACCTGGGCGCCGTTGGCGAAGCCGCCGATGGTCTGGCCCGGGCTGATGGGGCCGCTGGCACCGTTGCTGGCGTTGTAGCTGTAACTGACCTCGTTCTCGGCAGAGCCGTTCCGTTCAGCGGCCGTCAGGCGCCTGAAGTCGACCGTGACCGACCGGCCGGCACCGCCGGTGTTGGCCGGAGTGGCGTTGACGCCCGAAACCTGGCCAAGCTTTCCGGTGGCACGGCGGGGAGCCGATGGCGGGCTGACTGCACCCTTGCCCGCTTT
Organism: Pseudarthrobacter equi; assembly: GCF_900105535.1. NCBI lineage: Bacteria > Bacillati > Actinomycetota > Actinomycetes > Micrococcales > Micrococcaceae > Pseudarthrobacter > Pseudarthrobacter equi. The sequence goes on along the minus strand of NZ_LT629779.1, from coordinate 1,790,939 downwards.
GTTCTCGGCCTGCACGGTGAACGTGTACGCGGCTTCGGAGTTGTCCGCCGTGAAGTTGGCGCTGCGGACCGTGCCTGGAATGGTCTGCGTCTGGTCGGGCCGGCCGCCGCCGGACATCGTGACGTAGTAGGCGCTGATGGCGTCACCGTTGGTGTTGGGTTCAGTCCAGTTCACCCGGAGCTGGTTCTGGGTGCCCACTGACGATGCCACGGAGGAGGTGGGTGCGGCAGGGGCCGCCGGAACGCCGGCCGGGTTGTCTTCGGAGGAATAGGTACCCCAGTCGGAGGGGCCGAGTTCGTTGACGGCCTGGGCGCGCACCTTGTATTTCACGCCGTTGGTCAGCCCGGTCCAGGTGTAGTTGAGGCCTGCGACCTCGTTCTTGACGGCAACACCGTTGGCGGGCGGAGGCGAGATCTCCAGGTTGTAGTGCTTGACCGGGGAGCCTTCCGTCCGGGCGGCGGGCCAGTTGATGACCATGTTCTTGTCGCCGGCTTTGACACTGGGTGCCTCCGGCGGGGAGGGCTTCTCGTCGGGCCGGATCTCGTTGGACTGCGGTGAGGGCTGCGACTCCCCCACCTCGTTGGTTGCTTTGACGGTGAAGACGTACTTCACGTTGTTGGTCAGCCCGGAGAGGGTGCAGGTGGTGGTGGGGCACTTCTGCTGGAATCCGTTGTTGGATGCCACCGTGTACTCGGTGATGGGCGCCCCATTGTCCGACGGCGGCGCCCACTTGAGCACGGCGGTGCGGCTGCGGACGTCGGTCGCCGAGGGGGCGGACGGCGCATCGGGTTCGCTGCGCACCGTGAGGCGGACGCGGCCGTCCACCTGGCGGGAAAGGTCGCCGGTCTTGTCGGCGATGGTGTAGCGGACCACCATCACGCCCTTGAATCCGTCTGCCGGGGTGATGGTGATGGAGTCGCCGTTGATGGTGGGCTGGCCCTGGGCCGAACCGGTTTCGACGCTGGTGCCGACGATCTTCAGCGGCGTGTCGCTGAAGGGGTTGACGTCGTTGGCCAGGACGTTGACCGTCTCGGCACGGCCCGCGTTGGCTTTCTCCACCACGTCATCGTTGGCTACCGGCATGGGCCGGTTGGACGCCACGTGCCGCACCTGGATGGTGGCCGTCACCGCGGGCGACCGTCCGTCGGTCACGGTGGCCTGGATATTGCCCGTCACGCCGACTCCCACGGAGTTTTCCGCGCTGACGCTGAGTACCGTGCCGTCGAGCTTCGCGCTGAAGCCCGGGGGCGGCGAGCCCTCGAGGGCGAACGTGAGGTTCCCCTGGTCCCGCTCGTCGACGTCGGCCGCGAGGGGGCCAAGGTCCAGGGTGGCGGTTTCCGTCTTGGGAATGTCCAAGGATGCGCCGCGGAACGTGGGCGGGGTGTTGGCTTCGTCCGGGTCCGGGATCACGTTGGTCATGATGACCAGGGTCGACTTCAGCCCGTCGGGATCATCGGGGCCGGAGCCGTCGGTGACTTCGAACGTGATGGAGCCCGGCCCTGCGTAGCCGGGACGCGCCGCGTAGCGGAGGCCTTCGCCCTCTCCGACGATCACGTTGTCCGGGGCGGCGCCCAGCACCTTGACGGAGTCGGCAACGCTGATCTTGGGCCGGCGGCCCTCCCGCACCCTGACGTAGTCGTCCAGGTCCAGGGTGATTTCCTTGCCGGCCATGACCTCCACCGTTTCGGTGTTGGACAGCGTGGGGTACTGCGCTCCCTGGCCCGGCACCCAGATCACGGCCGTTGCGGTGAGGCCGTCGGTGTCGGTCACCGTATACGGGACGAGCTGGTCTTCGGGCGTGAGGGTGACCAACACGTTCCCTGAGCCGCCCACGCGGGCATTGGGGTTGCCGTCCGGAAGGCTGATCTGCAGCTCGGAGGCCACCCCGTCGGGGTCGGAGTCGTTCTTCAGGACGGGTACGTCGATGGCGGTCTTACCCAGGGTTTCGGCCAGCGTGACCCTGTCGTCCTTGGCTATGGGACGCTTCAGTTCCGCGTCCGCGCTGACCCGGACCCGGATCACGGCGCTGGCCTGGGCTTTCTTGTCGTCCTGGATGCGGTACCGGATGCTCTCGTTGCCTTCCACTGCCGGTGCGGTGAAGAGTACCTTGGCGCCATCGGCCACTTCGACGTTCAGCTCGGGCCGCGCTTCGAAACCGTCAGTCAGCAGGGAGATGGGATCGCCGTCGGGGTCCGAATCATTGGCCAGGGCGTCAACGGCGACGTTCCTGCCCGGCCTGACATCCACGGCGTCGTCCACGGCAATCGGGTTCTGGTTGATGGCTTCCGGCGGTGCAACGCCCACAATGACGGTGCCGGTGTTCTCGGCGCCCATCCGGTCACGGACGCGGTAGGTGAAGGTGTCTGTCCCGGCTGCGTCGCCTGCGGCCGTGTACTCGAGGTAGCCGTCGCGGACGATCGCCGTGCCCATGCCAGCTGCCTTGTCGATCCCCATCAGCTGCACCGAGTCGCCGTCGGCGTCGATGCCGTCCAGGGGCACGGGGATCTTGACGGTCATGCCCGCCACCACGCGGCCGGTGAGGTTGCGCGGTTCGGGGCGGCTGTTCCGTTCGTCATCGCGCGCCAGGATCCGGATGGTCACCTGTTGGGAGTCCACCTGGCCGGACTCGTTGCGGACTTTGTAGATGGCGTAGACGGTTTTGGCCTCGGAGCCGGCGATGAACCGAAGCTGGTCCCCGGCCACGAAGGTCCGTCCGTCGGCTTCGTCCGGGACCTGGGCGAGGTCGGGCACGAGGGTCAGCTTGCCGCCGTTGGGATCGGTGTCGTTATCGAGCACCGGGATGGAGACGACGTCACCGGCCCGGACGGTGGCTTCGTCGGGCTTCGCCTGGGGTGCCTGCAGTTTTGTCGGAGCCGGGACCACCACGACGGCGATCTCGCCCGTCGCGGAGGACCGGCCGTTGGAGATGGTGTACTTCAGCGTTAGTTGGCCTTCGGCGCGAAGGTCCGTGATTCGGACCACCGAGTGGTCCAGGACGGACACACTGACCGGAAGCGAACCGTCGGCGGTCACCGACTGCACCACCAGGACACCGCCGGAGGGATCGGAGTCGTTGCCGAGCACATCGACAAGGACGCTGCCGCCGGTGGGCAGCAGCGCAATGTCGCGGACGGCGACGGGGGCCCCGGCGTCGTTGCCGGCCACGACGTCGACGCGGACCAGCTGCACGGCGCTGGCGGGCCCATTGGTCACCAGGTACTCCACGTAGTGCGGTCCCGGCACGTCGGAGGTGAAGCTGAAGGTCTGCTGGTCGGCGCCGATGACCGCCCTGGACTGCTCGTCAGCGGTCACCTGGGCAAGGCGGAGCGCGCCGCCTTGGGGATCGATGTCGTTCTTGAGTGGTGCGATCACCGTCGGAGCACCGGCGACTGCCACCACATGGTCTGCGTTGGCGATGGGCGGGAGGGCCCCGGCGGGGCGGACGTCGACAGTGATCCGGCCTTCAGTGGTGGCCTGGCCATCGGAGATTCCCACGGTGAGGACCTTGCGGCCCGGCGATGTGCCGCTGTCCTGGAAGGAGAGCTGCCCGTCGGGGCGGATGCGGACCTGGTCAAGGGGGTCGGGGCTGGAGACCGACGTGGCGTAGAGGTCGTCGCCGTCGGGGTCGATCCAGTCCGTAAGGATGTTCCGGGTGACCGATTTGCCCTGCTGGACCACCATGGTGGTGTCACGGTTCGGTTTCTGCGCCGGTGCCGTGTTTTCCGTCAGCGGGACAACCCGCAACGAAACTTCGGCGGTGGCGGAAAGCCCGCGGCCGTCGTCCACCGTGTATTCGAAGGTTTCGCTGCCGGTCTTGTCTGCGGGAACGGCGACCTGGAAGCCCGTGCTGCCGTAGATCGTCGACAACGTGCCCAGGCGGATGTTGTCGGGCTGGCGCACTGTCAGGATGTCGCCGTCGGGGTCCGTGTCATTGTCCAGGACCGGGAGGATGGTGGTTTTGCCGGCGCGGACGCCGTAGCTGTCCGGCTGGGCGACCGGCGGGCTGTTGGGTTTGGTGCGGTCCGGGAGGACTGTCTGCTGGACTTCGTCGGCGGAGTCCTTGTCGGCGTCGTCCGAGGTTTCCTTGGGGGGAACAACGTCGTCCCAGTTGTTGACGAGCTGCATGTTCTGGTTCACCAGCCACACATTCCCGGAATTCACATCATTGAGGACCACCAGGTCCCGGTTCACCCGAAACACATACGACGGCGACGCACTCGCCTTGGGCACATCCACGTTCTTATCATCAGCATCATTCACACAATCACGGACATACTTATTCGCCCCCGACCACGCAGCATGCACACACCCACCCAACTGCACCGGAGCCGCAGGAACACCCTCACCACCAAACGACACCGTCTTCGCCGTCCCACCATCCAACGGCTGCTTCAACAACACCTTCTGCGTCGCAATCGCCACAAAATCACTGCCCGGACCACCCTGCTGCAACTTCGCATCCCGCGCATCAGCCAACTGCAACCGCTTACCACCAGGCAAAAACAAATTCCCCGCCGCAGCATCCAACACCACCGGCCGGTCCCCCACCACCGTGATCTGCAGATCCCCCGCACCCTTCAACTCAGACCACGACTCAGACTCCGAAGACACCACCACACCATTGGCATCAACACCGGTCACCGTCACCGTCCCAGCCTTCGGATCCGCCGAATAAATACGATCATCAGCACCCACCGCCGACACCGTACCCTCAGACCCCACCAACACCGGCTCCGACGCTTCCTCATCAAAACCATTCACCGTCGACGGCGACACCGCCCACACCTTGCCCGACGCCGCATCCGTCACCGACAACACCGACGACCCAAAACTCACATCAGCAGCCCCCGGCAACTGCTTATCCCCACCCAAACGCATATTCGCCGGCGACACCTGATTCAACGTCGAACCAGACTCATCATCAACAAACACCTCACCGGCATCCTGCAAAATATCAAACGTCGACGACGCAGGAGTCACCGCCCCATCCAAAACACGCGACGGATAATTCAACCGCCCCACCGCATTCTTAGACTTCGACACCACCCACACACCACCGTCATTCAACTCCACCTCAGTGGTCTTAAACCCCGGATAGAGCACGGCACCAACAACGAGGGCGGCGAGGGCAAGCCCCATGGCGGAGGTGCTGAAAAGGGGGGACTGGAGAAACGGCCGGCGCCGGGGCGCAGCAGCAGCTTTTGCGCGCGCTCGTCCGCGAAGTCTCATGGAACGGTTCCCCCCGTGAAGTCCGGCAACGGCCGATGACCGGCATGCGGCAGCCGGGCAGAACAAATATAGCCTGTCTAGCTATCAAATGGACAAACCATCCCCCGCTTTGACGGCAGGTGAAGAAGGTCAGTCGACGATCAGGCCCTTGCCCAGGCCACGGGTCAGGCGGACCGGCTTGATTTCGCCGAAACCACGGACGTTTTCCGGCGGTTGGGGCAGCATGACGAACCGTTCGTCATGTTCGAGTGCTGACGCGGTCATGGAGTCCACCAGCACCGTGCCGGGATCAGCCAGGGTGGTAAGCCGGGCAGCGAGGTTAACGGTGGGGCCGTAGATATCGCCAAGCCGGGACAGGATCCTGCCCCAGACCATGGCTACCCGGGCTTCCGGCAGGATTTCGTCCTCTGTGAAAGCCTGCGCCAGGGCCAGGGAGATCTCGGCGCCGGCCGCTGGGGTCTCGGCGATGTAGAGGACTTCGTCGCCCACGGTCTTGACCAGGCGGCCGCCGCCGACGGAAATAATCTCGGCGCACTTGTTCTCGAACCGCTGCACCAGGCGGGCCAGTGTCTTCTCGTTCATCCGGCGCGAGAGGCTGGTGTAGGACACCAGGTCGGCGAAGCCTACGGCCCGCGCCAGCGGCAACGGCGCATCGTCCTCGTCGCCTTCGCGGCCTTCTTCGCTGGCCTGCAGTCCCGCTTCGGCCCGGACGGCCAGACGCTGGATGCCGGCATTGAGCTGGCGCCGCCACGAATAGACCAGCACTTCCTCGAGGGCATCCACCAGTGCCGGTAGCTCGTTGACCAGCCGCTTGCGGGCGACCGCATCGGTGACCCCCTGTTCGTGGACGAGGTCCTCCACCAGGGCTTCGATCTGCCACACCACCATGCGGTCCGTCATCTGGCCGATGGCGCGGGTGACGGAAATGGCCGCTTCCTCGGTCAGCTTTCCGCTGCGGACGAGGTCCACCACGGTTGACAGTGCCGCCTGGTCGCGTTCGGTGAAGGCAACGTCCTCGTCACCGAAGTTCGGGAACCCCAGTGCGCGCCAGAGTTTGCGCGCGGACAGCAGGGACAGGCCTGCGCCCGCTGCCACCTCGCGACGGCGGAGCTTGCGTTCGCCGCCGAGCAGCCGCGCTTCGAGGGCTTTCATGGCCAGGCGCTCTGCGGACATCGCTCCGGTGGGAGGGTGCGGGTCAGTGGCAGGGGACGGCGTGACCGGATCCACGAGCTCCTGCTGGTCCTCATCGTTCATTCCGTCCACCTTCTCTCATTTCCGTCGGCACTGCCCCGGAAGGGTAATCCCCTGCATCTCCGGGCGGGAGGCGCTCATCGGGCAGTTCCCCGATGGCGTCAAGGATGAAATCCCGGAACCTGGCGGCCTCCGGCACGTCCCGGAATGTCGTCACGCCCTCATACCCGGTTTCCAAGGATATATTCCCGGAGCGCAGGAGGCGTTGAAGCACGCCCTCGTGGACTGTGAGGTTGCGGACGGAGAGGAGGTTGACCTGCTCTTCGCGCCGCCGGAAGATGCCGGACCTGGCCACCATCCGCCGGCTCGTGAGGGTATAGCGTGTCGCGTGCCAGCGCATCAGCCGCGGGAGGCAGTAGCCCAGCCACACCCACGCCGCAGCCAGCACGCAGGCCGTCACCAGCCACGGGGTCCAGCGTGCCTCCAGGGCCGGAACCAGGCGCCGGGCTTCCCCGCGCACGATCCAGGCGGACGCGAATGCCGCCACCGCGGGGGCGATGATGAATGCGGCGGCGGGGCCGGCCAGTTTCCTGGGTTGCGGGCGGGTGGTGACGATGACCTGTTCGCCGGGAACGAGGTCCTTACGCATAACCACCTTGGCCGGCGTCTTCCGGTGCGGTCCAGGGCCGCAGGTGCACCACGTCCCCCGCGGTGACCACATGCTCGCGTGAATCCTTGTCCACCACCAGCAGTGAGCCGTATTCGTCCAGGCGGGAAGCATGGCCAATGATCTCGTGGTCGCCCGGCAGCTGCGCCCGTACCTGCCGGCCCAGCGTCACCATGACGGACTCGACGCGCTTATGCAGGGACGGGCCGCCTGCCATGCCTGCCGTGGGGTCGCCGTCGGCGTTGCAAAAACTCCGGTAGAGCACCGCAAAGTGGGACAGGTAGCTCTTCAGCAGCTGGGTCCGGTCGGTGGTCTGCGCCCCCTCAAGGAACACCGAGGTGGCCGTGGGGACCGGCAGTTCGTCCTCGTGAAGGGTGACGTTCAGGCCGGTGCCCAGCACCACCGGCGGGACGGTGCCGTCCGCCATGGGGCCCATCTGGGCCAGGATGCCGGCAATCTTCCGGCCGCGGACCAGGACATCATTGGGCCATTTGAGTTCGGCCGGGATGCCCGCCGTTTCCAGCAGGGTTTCGCGGAGCGCCAGGGCCGCAATGAGCGAGAGCCATGAGTAGCTCTGCGTTGGCAGCGGCCGGCCCTCGGCATTAACGGGCCGCAGCACAACGGAAACGGAGACCGAACTTAGGGGCGGCGCTTCCCAGTGCCTTTCCAGGCGTCCCCGGGCAGCGGTCTGGTACTCGGCCGTCAGCACGGACAGATCCGGCCAGGACGCGGGCTCCACAGTCACTGCCCGGAGCAGGTCGGCGTTGGTGGAGCCGGTGGAGTCCACCACGTCGAGCCGGGCGATGCCGGCGGCGGACAGGAAGCGCTGATCGCCCAGCTCCGACCTGTCCAACGGGATACCGGGGATATGCGCTTCAGCCATAGCTAAATCCTACCGAGCCAGGGAATGCCGCCGCACCGGCGGCCTGCCCCTTGCCGCTACAGGAAAATGTCCGGAACCAGCCGGTCCTCCGGGGCCCCCAGGCTGTAGGGGCGGAAATCGGAAACCCCTGCCGCCGCCAGCACCTGCTCGTCGGTGTAGAAATTGCCCGTGGCCTGCCCGCCTGCGGGCAGGTTGCTTCCGGTCAGGATGGCGTGGGCGGCGTCGGCCATGATCTGGGGTCCGCGTGCGGCCTGGACGATGGCCTCGCCCTGCGGCATGTTCCTGATCGCGGCCGTGTCGATCAGGGTGCAGGGCCACAGCGAATTGACGCTGATCCGGTGGTCCTTCAGCTCCTCGGCCAGGCCCAGCGTGGTCAGGCTCATCCCGTATTTGGCCATGGTGTAGGCCAGGTGCCGGCCGGCCCAGTGTGGATCCAGGTTCAGTGGCGGGGACAGCGTGAGGATGTGCGCATTGCCGGACGCGCGCAGCGCCGGCAGCGCGAGCTTGGAGAGCAGGAAGGTCCCGCGGACGTTGATGTCCTGCATGAGGTCGTACTTTTTCATGTCCACGGCATCGGTGGTGGACAGGTCAATGGCGGAGGCGTTGTTAACAACGACGTCGATGCCGCCGAAGCGGTCCACGGCCTCGGCCACGGCGCGGGCCACGTCCTGGTCGTTGCGGACATCCCCCACCAGGGGCAGTGCACCGCCGCCCGCCTCGGTCAGTTCCTGCGCGGCGGTAAACACCGTGCCGGCGAGTTTGGGGTGGGGTTCGCCGGTTTTGGCCATCAGGACGATGTTGGCGCCGTCCGCCGCCGCCCGCCGCGCGATGGCAAGGCCGATGCCGCGGCTGCCCCCGGACATCAGGATGGTCTTCCCGCGAAGCGAACCGGAGGCCCGGTAGGGGCTGGCGGCAGCGGTCAAAGCGTCGTTGCTCGAAGTCATGGAAACACTGTAACCCAGATAAGTTACCGGCGAGTAACATAGTGGTCCGGGTGAGGGCACGGCAGAAAATTGTAGGTTCCCTACAGCCGCGGGCACTCAAACCGTCATTAGACTTGCCAGCAGGGTTCGTTTTTTGTGTGGAAGCTACTTAAGCGCCTCCAGAGCACAGCCCGTCAACAGACTCAGCGACACTGAACCAATCTGCAACAGAGCCGGAGATACTTGATGAGCCACGATCTGACAACGACAGCGGGAAAGATTGCCGATTTCCGCGACCGCCAGGCACGTGCCGAACAGCCCTCCGGCCCCGAGGCCGTCGAAAAGCAGCATGCGCGCGGGAAGAACACCGCACGCGAGCGCATCGCCCTGCTGCTGGATGAGGACTCGTTCGTCGAGTTCGACGCCCTCGCAGTGCACCGCTCCACCGCCTTCGGCATGGAAAAGAAGAAGCCCCTCGGCGACGGCCTGGTGTCCGGCTACGGAACCGTGGACGGCCGTCCCGTGGCGGTCTACAGCCAGGACTTCAGCGTGTACGGCGGTTCGCTGAGCCAGGTCAACGGCGAGAAGATCGTCAAGGTGCAGGAATTCGCCCTGCGCAACGGCTGCCCGGTGGTTGGCATCCTCGACGGCGGCGGCGCCCGCATCCAGGAAGGCGTCGCCTCGCTGGCCATGTTCGCCGATATCTTCCGGAACAACGTGCACGCGTCCGGCGTCGTGCCCCAGATCTCCCTCATCATGGGCCCCTCCGCCGGCGGCGCCGCCTACTCCCCCGCCCTCACCGACTATGTGGTGATGGTGGACAAGACGTCCCACATGTTCATTACCGGCCCCGACGTCATCAAGACCGTCACGGGCGAGGATGTGGACATGGAAACCCTCGGCGGGGCGCGCCAGCACAACGCCACCACCGGCACGTCCACGTACCTCGCCTCGGATGAAGGGGACGCAATCGAGTTCGTCCGCGAACTCCTGGACTTCCTGCCCTCCAACAACCTGTCCGAGGCCCCGGTCCTCGAACACGCCCAGGAAAACGCGGTCAACGACGACGACCTCGCCCTCGACACGCTGATTCCCGATTCGGCCAACCAGCCCTACGACATGCGTGCAGTGGTTGAGCAGATCGTCGACGACGGCCATTTCCTGGAGATGCAGGCCCTCTACGCGCCGAACGTCATGATCGGCTACGGCCGGGTGGAAGGCCACACCGTGGGAATCGTGGCCAACCAGCCGCTGCAGTTCGCGGGAACCCTGGACATCGCCGCCTCCGAAAAAGCGGCCCGCTTCGTCCGCAACTGCGACGCCTTCAACATCCCCATCATCACGCTGGTGGACGTTCCGGGCTTCCTGCCGGGCAAGGACCAGGAGTTCCAGGGCATCATCCGCCGCGGCGCCAAGCTGCTCTACGCGTACGCCGAGGCCACTGTGCCCAAGCTGACGGTCATCACCCGCAAGGCCTATGGCGGCGCGTACATCGTCATGGGTTCCAAGAAGCTCGGGGCGGACCTCAACCTGGCGTGGCCTACCGCGCAGATCGGCGTGATGGGCGCACAGGGCGCCGTCAACATCCTTTACCGCCGCGACCTCGCTGCAGTAGCCGAGGACGGCGGCGACGTCGAAGCCCGCCGCGCCGAGGTCATCCGGCAATACGAGGAAGAACTCCTGAACCCCTACCAGGCGGCCGAACTCGGCTACGTCGACGCCGTGATCGCGCCGTCCGATACCCGGCTGCAGATTGTCCGGGGCCTGCGCGCCCTCCGCGACAAGCGCGCCAGCCTCCCGGCCAAGAAGCATGGGAACATCCCGCTGTGAGTGCCACCGGAACGCCGGACCCAGAAGAAACCGCCGCGGCTCCCCTGCTCTCTGTTGTCAAGGGGCAGCCGAACGCCGAGGAACTCGCTGCGCTCACCGCCGTCGTACTCTCCCTCGGCGGCCAGGAAGCGGCCAAGCCTGCCGCGCCAACCGCACGGCACTGGGCGCGGCGGCAACGGCTGGGCCTTGCCCCAACGCCCGGCCCGGGCGCCTGGAAGCGCAGCAAGGGCTAGCCACCGGCGACGGCGGGGGCCCGCACCGGCGCGTTCCTCGCCCGGGGCGCGCCGCCGGGCTAGTCTCGGATGGTGACTACCGACACTTCCCCCGCCGCACGTCCGCACACCCGCATCGACGCCGTCGCGGACGCCTATACGGACACCCTCGTCCGCCTGAATCCGTCGCTGGCGACCACCCTGGGACTGCCGGGCCGCGAAACCGAGTACCAGGATTTCTCGCCCGCAGGCATCGCCGAGTTCGCAGAGGTGGCCCGCAGGGCGCTTACCGACCTTGAGGGCCTGGAGCCTGAGGATGACGTTGACGCCGTCACGCTGGACGCCATGCGCGAGCGGCTTGGGCTGCAGCTGCTGATCCACGCCTCCGGGTGGGAGTACGCGGACCTGAACAACATTGCCTCGCCCGCGCAGGACATCCGCGCGATTTTCGACCTCATGCCCACCGCCACGGATCAGGACTGGGAGCACATCGCCGGCCGCGCGCAGAACGTGCCCGCCGCCGTCGAAGGCTACATCGAGTCCCTGCGCCTTGCGCGCGACGCCGGCCGGGTGGCCGCGGCCCGCCAGGTGAACATCGTCATCGAACAGGCCACGAAGTACGCCGCCGCAGACGGATTCTTCGCCAAGCTCGCCGCCGGCGCCGCCACCGAAACCGGCCCGCTGGGCACCGCCCTGCAGGAGAAGCTCGACGCCGGGGCTGCCGCCGCCCGCCGCGCCTACACCGGGCTTGCCGAGTTCCTCCGCACCAACCTGCTGCCCGCCGCACCGGAGAAAGACGCAGTGGGTAAGGCCCGCTATGCGCTGGCATCACGGTCCTTCCTGGGCGCCACCGTGGACCTGGAGGAAACGTACGCCTGGGGCGTGCAGGAACTGGACCGCCTGATCGCTGAACAGGAGGTGGTGGCCGGGACCATCAAGGCCGGCGCCTCCATCGCCGAAGCCAAAGAAATCCTGAACAACGATCCTGCCCGGCAGATCAAAGGCACCGACGCGCTCAAAGTCTGGATGCAGGAACTCTCCGACAAGGCCGTCGCGGAGCTGGCCGGCGTCCACTTCGACATCCCGGACGTCATGAAGAAACTGGAATGCCTCATCGCCCCCACCGATGAAGGCGGCATCTACTACACCGGCCCCTCCGACGACTTCACCCGCCCCGGACGGATGTGGTGGTCCGTTCCCGCGGGCGAGGACACCTTCACCACTTGGGCCGAAACCACCACCGTCTACCACGAAGGCGTCCCCGGCCACCACCTTCAGGTGGCCACCGCCACCTACCGGCGCGAACTGCTCAACAAGTGGCGGCGCAACATCTGCTGGACCTCCGGGCACGGCGAAGGCTGGGCCCTCTACGCGGAAAAGCTCATGCAGGAACTCGGATACCTCGACGACGCGGGCGACCACATGGGAATGCTGGACATGCAAAGGATGCGCGCAGCCCGGGTGGTGTTCGACATCGGCGTCCACCTGGAACTGGAGGTGCCCGCACGCTGGGGCACCGGCACGTGGACCCCGGACAAGGGATACGGGTTCCTCAAAGCCAACCTGCCCATCAGCGAAGGACAGCTCAACTTCGAGTTCACCCGCTACCTGGGCTGGCCAGGCCAGGCGCCCTCCTACAAAGTGGGCCAGCGCCTCTGGGAACAGATCCGCGCGGAACTTGAGTCACGGCCAGGGTTCGACCTCAAGGAGTTCCACACCAAGGCCCTGAACATCGGCTCTGTTGGACTCGATACGCTACGGCGGGCGCTGCTCTCATAACTGCCTGCGTGGCCGGGGCCTGGTCCGGGGCGGCGAGGGCGCACTCTCTGGCTGCCTGAGTCCTTCGCGATGAGAAAACGACGGGGGTGCTTCGGGCCGTCCCGTTACCCAAGGTCGGTTAAAGGAGATGCCGCCGCCCGGGTCGGCTCACGCACCCTGTTGGTCTGCAGGTGGGTGTTCGGCCACGCAGAAGAGGTTCCCCTCCAAATCAGCCAGAGTTGTCCACTGCACGTGTGGGAATTCATCCAGGACGTCCCACCGGTAGGTGGCCCCGAGGCTCAGGAGGCGATCGACCTCTGCCTGTCGTGACCCCCAGGGGACAGTCAGGTCGAGGTGGAACGCTTGGTGCTCGGGGCGGGGACCCTTCATGGGTTGGAAGAACATCGCGAACCCTCCGGGACCAGCAGGTGGCAGGTAGACGCTGTCACCACCGGGCGAGGGCAAGGCGCCGGTTACGGACGCCCAAAATTCGGCAAGCGCGGCTGGATCCTGGGCCTCCATATTGATCGCACCAAGGGCGATCTGATGAGTCGTCATTTTTGCAACGCTAGCAGGACCCAGAGCGCCTCCGTTTGTGCACGCCGGCGCGGGAACCTTGCCGACCGCAGTCCAGCTGGGAAAGTCCAAATCCGCTGACAACATCATTGAGATTCCTTCGTCGCTATGACACAAGCTGCCGGAAGGCTCCCTCACCGAGCTTTGCGCACCGCACCGCACGGCACGGCGAGATGTTAAGCACACCTCTCCCGGGAATAAGTAACAAAACCCGCCGCCTTCCTTGGTTTTCCGGGATTTTCTGTTTCTTCCCGAGCCTGGGCATGCGTAATATTTCTCAATATTGTTTCGACGTGATATTGGCTTCGGACCTAGCGTATTCGGGTGAGCACTCAGACAAGCACCCCCTCCCCCGCAGGGAAGACGGGCTTCCAGCTTCCCAAGTGGGCTGGATCGTTCGGCTTCCAAATCATCGCCGCACTCATCGTGGGCCTGGCCCTCGGCCTGCTGGCCAAGTACACCGGCAGCACCAAGACCAACCCCAACGGCCTCGGCGCAACACTGCAGACCATCGGCTCCAGCTACGTGTCGCTGCTGCAGACCGCCGTCGTACCCTTGATCTTCACGGCCGTGGTGAGCTCCATCTCCAACCTTCGCCAGGTTTCCAACGCCGCCCGGCTGGCTTGGAACACCCTGCTGTGGTTCGCCATCACGTCCCTGATCGCGGTGCTGATCGGCATCGGCCTGGGCGTCCTGCTGCAGCCCGGCGCCAACACCGGAATCACTGAGGAAGCCAAGTACGCAGGTAAGTCCGGCGACTGGTGGTCCTTCCTGATCGGTCTCTTCCCGAAGAACTTCCTCGGCCTGGGCGCGAGTTCCACGGTTGCCGAATCCGGGGCCGTAACCACCTCCGTCAGCTTCAACGTGCTGCAGATCCTGGTGATCGCCATCGCCGTCGGCGTTGCCGCCCTCAAGGTGGGCAAGGCAGCCGAGCCCTTCCTGAACCTCAACGCCTCCGCCCTCGCCGTGATCCAGAAGGTCCTTTGGTGGATCATCCGCATCGCGCCGCTGGGCACCGTCGGCCTGATCGGTAACGCCGTCGCCGTTTACGGCTGGGACACCATCGGCTCCCTGGGCAAGTTCACGGTTGCCATCTACGCCGGACTGGCCCTGGTGCTGTTCGTTGTGTACCCCATCCTGGTCCGCACCCACGGCCTGTCCGTCAAGCAGTACTTCTCCGGTGTCTGGCCGGCCGTCCAGCTGGCCTTCGTTTCCCGCTCGTCCGTGGGAACCCTGCCGCTCACCCAGCGCGTCACCGAGCGCAGCCTGGGCGTCCCCCGCGGCTACGCCTCGTTCGCCGTCCCGCTGGGCGCCACCACCAAGATGGACGGCTGCGCCGCGATCTACCCGGCCATCTCCGCCATCTTCGTGGCCCAGTTCTTCGGCATCCAGCTCGACTTCAGCCAGTACCTGCTGATCGCCCTGGTCTCCGTCCTGGGATCCGCTGCGACGGCCGGCACCACCGGCGCCGTGGTGATGCTGACGCTGACGCTCTCAACGCTGGGACTGCCGCTGGCCGGCGTCGGACTGCTCCTTGCCATCGACCCGATCCTGGACATGGGCCGTACCGCCGTCAACGTGGCAGGCCAGGCCCTGGTCCCCACCATCGTGGCCAAGCGCCAGGGCATCCTGGACGAAGCGCTGTACAACGCGCCCCGCAACGGCACCCCCTTCGTTGACGACGACGCCGCCAACAACGGTGCCGCAACGGACGGTACTGCTGCCGACACCGCGCCCCGCGAACTGCAGGACGCCAAGGCATAGTCAACGCCGGTGCCGCCAGGCGCCACGAATGTGCAATCACAGGAAGTCCCCGGGAATTCTCCCGGGGACTTCCTGTTGTCCCGGGCTGTTGCCCCTGGACGCTAACCCCGGCCAGCCGGGGCCCTTAGGCGCGCGGTCAGTGTCCGCCGCCGCCGATCACCCCGTTCTGGACCGCCTTGGTCACGGCGTCCGCCTCGGCCTGGGTCAGCTTTCCATCCGTGACGGCCTGGTCCAGGCGGGTCTTCAACGCTGCGGCCCGGTCTGCCTGTGCCTCGGTACGGAGCTCGTCGAGCGCCGCCGTTACCTTGGCCTCGTCAATTCCGAGCGATGCTGCCAGGGACTTGGCCAGCGCAGCTTCGCGGGCGGCCATGTCAGGCTTCTCGCCCTCGGCCGGCGGTCCACTGGGCTTGTTGGCCTCACGGAAAGCCTTCAATGCGTCAGTGACTTTCGCCTCGTCCACACCAAGCTTCTCCGCCAGTGCCGACGCCTGGACGCCGCCGCGTTCACCTCCGCGTCCTCCGTGGCGGCCCATGCCGTCATGGCCCGTGCCGGAGCCCGTGCCTGTGCCGGCATCGGCAGAGGCACTGGAACTGGCGCTCGGTGAGGGGGTTGGCGTCGTCGTGGCAGAGGCAACTCCCGCCACCCCAATGCCGGCACCCACGGCAAGCGCCGCGGCCGACAGGCCGAGCGCCATCTTCTTCCTGCGTGACATTCTCTTCTCCTGCTCCGCCGTCGCCAGACGGCTGCTGTGGTTAGACCCTTTCCGGGTCCTACCAAGCATCCGTGCGCAGGTTCGGTAAAGGCTGTTGGGAGCCTTTCATTCTCCTGTGAATTTAACTTGCCCTCTGTGCAAAATTGCACGTAGTGTAAGAGCGTGAATTCACCCTCGTCCCCGCCTGACGCGCCCGCGGCTCCCTCACGCCGCGAACTGAACAAGGCAGCAACCCGGCAGGCCATTACGGACGCCGCGCTGGCGCTGCTCCGGTCCAAGGGGCCCGGCGGCTTCACGGCCGAAGACATCGCCGAGGCTGCCGGCATCTCCCGACGCACCTTCTTCAACTACTTCAACAGCACCGACGCAGCCCTGGCGTCCGTGACCCACGGCTTCCTGGATATTGTCATCCGGCAACTGCAGCTGCGGCCGGCGGAGGAACCGCTGCTGGAGGCGGCACAGGCTGCCCTCATGGCCCTGGCGGACCCCAGGACGGTGGAGCCCCTGGCCGAGCTGTTCGCCCTGACCCAGCACAGCCAACTGATGGCCCACACCGAACTCGAGGCCTGGGACCACTGCCGCGCCCAGGTCTTCACCGTGGCACGCGACCGGGTGGCAGCAACGCCGGATGGGTCGGACGAACTGTACGTCCATGCCCTGGCCGGCTCCGTCATCTCCTGCGGAAAGGCCGCCATGGAGGTCTGGTTCAGCCGCCGCGGACCCGACCTGTCGCCCGCTTCCCTCGCCGAACTCCGGCAACTCCTTATCGACGCCATGGCCCTCCTGGGCTCCGGCTTCACCCCGCCGGCTGGTGCCGGCACTTCCACCGCGCCGGCCACCCCGGCCCGCCCGTCAGCCCCATCAGCCGCCCACTCCTCCTGACCAGATCGGTTTCCCTCATGGCACTGCTGCTCTACCGCCTTGGCAAGTTCTCCTACCGCCGGCGCTGGCTGGTCCTTTCGTTATGGCTCGTGGCACTGGTTGCCGTCGGCGGTTCCGCCGCGGCATTCCACGGCACGCTGTCCAACAATTTCCAGATCCCCGGTACGGAAACGCAGCGAATCGCGGACAAGCTGAAGGAAGACCTTCCGTCCGCATCCGGCGGCACGGCCACGATCGTTTTCGAAGCACCCGACGGCGGCTTCACCGACGCCAGCCGGGCGGCGGTCACTGACGCCCTGAAGAAGCTCGAAACGCTCCCGGAGGTCCGCGGCACCGTGGACCCGTTCGCCACCCAGGCCCAGGTGGACCAGGCCGGGCAGGCCATCACCGACGGTGAGCAGCAGCTGGCCGCAGGGAAGGCCAGGCTGGATGCCTCCAAGACGCAGCTGGACGCCGGAAAGGCACAGCTGGAGGCGGCAGAGCAGCAGATGGTGGCCGCCGGCGCACCGGCAGCCGCAATCGAGGCTCAACTGGGCCAGCAGAAGGCCGCAGCGGCCGAGGGCCAGGCAAAATACGACGCCGGAGCGAAGGAACTCGAGGCCAGCAAGGCCAAGCTGGAACTGGGCAAGCGGCAGGCCGAAGCATCCTCGGCCATCCGCTTCGTCTCCGAGGATGGCAAGGCTGCCGTAGCCCAGGTGCAGTTCAACGGCTCCATCAACGGGCTGAGCCCCGAGGTCCGGCAACAGGTACAGGACATCGCGCACGCGACCTCCGCCGCAGGCGTCACAGCCCTGGCCAGCAAGGAAATCACCGAGGACATCTCCGAGCTGTTCGGCATCGCGGAAATCATCGGCATCGCCGTCGCAGCCTTGGTGCTGATCATCATGCTCGGCACCCTGGTGGCGGCCGGCCTCCCGCTCCTGATGGCGATCATCGGCGTCGGCGTGGGCGTAGGCATCACCTTCGCGTTGTCCGGCCTCTTCGACATGAGCTCCATCTCCCCCATGCTGGCGCTTATGCTGGGCCTCGCCGTCGGCATCGACTACTCACTGTTCATCGTCAACCGGCACCGCACCCAGCTCCTGGCCGGCATGGATCCCGAGGAATCCGTGGCCCGCGCCACGGGGACATCCGGCAACGCCGTGGTGTTCGCAGGCCTGACCGTCATCATCGCCCTCGCCGCCCTGGTGGTCCCCGGCCTGCCGTTCCTTTCCGTCATGGGCCTGGCGGCCGCCGGCACGGTGGCGGTGGCGGTCCTCGTCGCCATCACCCTCACCCCGGCCATGCTGTCCCTCATCGGCCGCCGCATCATCTCCAAGCGGGCCTGGGCCAAGGCCAACGCCCACAACGCAGAGCCCGGCCACGAAGCGGCCGACGACGCCAAGGACCGCGAACGCAGCACCCGCGGCTGGGGCGGCCTGGTAACCCGGCACCCCGTGCTCGCCATGGTGGCCGGCGTCATCCTGCTGGGCACGCTGGCCCTCCCGGCCACCCAGCTGCAGCTCGCCCTGCCCGACGGCGGCTCCGAACCGGTGGATTCCGAGGCCTACCAGGCCTACGACGTCACTGCCCGCAGTTTCGGCGAAGGCGTCACCGGCCCCATCGTTGCCGTAGGAGAGTTCCCCGCCGGGCTGGACGAGGCCGCAGCCACCACCCTGCAGTACGACATTGCGGACAAGCTCCGGTCAGTGGACAACGTGGTGGCAGCCGTACCGGTAGCCATCAGCGAAGACCGCCGCACCGCCGTCTTCCAGGTCATCCCGGAGGAAGGCCCGGCCAGCGCCAGCACGGTCAAGGTCGTCTCGGAACTCCGCGGCCTGAACGGCGAAATCAAGGCCGACTACGACGTAGCCATGGGCCTCACCGGGCAGACCGCCGGCAACATCGACGTCTCCACCAAGCTCGGTGACGCCCTGCCGCCCTACCTGGCCATCGTCGTCGGGCTGTCCCTGATCCTGCTGCTGCTGGTGTTCCGCTCCATCGTGGTGCCGCTCCTGGCCACGGGCGGCTTCCTGCTTTCGCTGGCTGCCGCGTTCGGCGCCGTGGTGGCCGTCTACCAGTGGGGCTGGCTGGGCACCGTGTTCGATGTCGCCAACCCCGGCGCAGTCCTGAGCTTCCTGCCGATCATCCTGATCGGCGTACTGTTCGGCCTGGCCATGGACTACCAGGTGTTCATCGCTTCCGGCATGCGCGAGGCGTACATGCACGGATCCACCGCGAAGGAGGCCGTGCGGGTGGGCTTCCGCCACGCCGCCGCCGTGGTGACCGCCGCCGCCATCATCATGGTCAGCGTGTTCGCGGGCTTCATCTTCAGCCACCTCACCATGGTCCGGCCGCTCGGCTTCGCGATGGCGTTCGGTGTGCTGCTGGATGCGTTCGTGGTCCGGATGACCATTGTCCCCGCCGTCATGTACCTGCTCGGCGAAAAGTCCTGGTGGCTCCCGCGCTGGCTGGACCGCCTCCTGCCGGACGTGGACGTGGAAGGCGCCAAGCTCAGCCGGCCGGAGAACGCGAAGGCGTCCGCAGAGCTGGTCCACTAGGCTGATTCCGTGGTCCGCCTGATACTTGCCTCCCAGTCCCCCGCCCGCACCAAACTCCTGGCCGAAGCCGGCATCCGGCACACCGTGCTGGTCTCCGACGTGGATGAGGACGCCGTGCAGGCGCGCTACGGCGTGACTGATCCGCACGACACCGCCCTCCTGCTGGCCCGGGCCAAGGCCGAGGCCGTGGCGGCGCTCCCGGACTCCGAGGGCGCATTGGTCCTTGGCTGCGACTCGGTATTCGAGTTCGACGGCGAGGCGCACGGCAAGCCCTACACGGCCGACGTCGCGCGGGAGCGGATGCTCCGGATGAGCGGCAGCTCCGGGGTGCTGCACACAGGACACTGGCTGGTGGACTGCCGGGATACGGACACGGACGACGACGGCGGTGACGGCGTCGGATCCGGCGCCACCCTCGGCGCGGTTGCCTCGGCCGAGGTCGCCTTCCTGGACATGGACGCTGCGGAAATCGACGCGTACATCGCCACCGGCGAGCCGCTGCACTGCGCTGGGTCTTTCACCATTGACGGCCTGGGCGGGGCCTTCATCCGGAAGGTCGACGGCGACCCGCACGCCGTCGTCGGCCTGTCCGTTTCCACCCTCCGGGGGCTGCTGGCCGCTGCAAACGTGCGCATCACCGATCTCTGGCCACCGCGCTGAAAGGCGGCAAATTACACCGGACTTGTAGCTTCCCTACAAAGCATTGACGGTTTACACGCGGATTCCGCAAGTAATATCGGCGGAACCTCCAAAACCGCGCTAGGCTCCCTGAAGGAAAGAAGGAGACGCCTTGTCAGCAAATATGGAGCAGTCCGCCGGTACCACGCAGCAGAGCCTCACCAAGGTGCTGATCGCCAACCGCGGTGAAATCGCGGTGCGCATCATCCGCGCCGCCCGCGACGAGGGCATCGCCTCCGTGGCGATCTACGCCGACCCGGACCGCGACGCCCTGCACGTCCGCCTTGCTGACGAAGCCTATGCCCTGGGCGGTAACACCGCCGCCGAGTCGTACCTGGTGATGGACAAGATCATCGACGCCGCCCGGCAGTCCGGTGCGGATGCCATCCACCCCGGCTACGGCTTCCTGGCCGAAAACGCCGAGTTCGCGGCCCGCGTGATCGAGGCCGGCATCACCTGGATCGGCCCGTCCCCCGAAGCGATTTCCGCCTTGGGCGACAAGGTCCAGGCCCGCCACATCGCTGAAAAGGTGGGTGCGCCCCAGGTTCCCGGCACCGCCGATCCTGTGCAGTCGGCCGAGGAGATTCTCGAGTTCGTGGACAAGTTCGGCCTGCCCGTGGCCATCAAGGCTGCTTTCGGCGGCGGCGGACGCGGAATCAAGGTGGCTCGCACCCGCGAAGAAATCCCCGAACTGTTCGAGTCCGCGGTCCGTGAGGCCACCGCAGCCTTCGGACGCGGCGAATGCTTCATCGAGCGCTTCCTGGACGCTCCCCGGCACGTTGAAACCCAGTGCCTCGCCGACGCCCACGGCAACGTTGTGGTGGTGTCCACCCGCGACTGCTCGTTGCAGCGCCGCAACCAGAAGCTCGTCGAAGAAGCCCCGGCGCCCTTCCTCACCCCCGAGCAGAACCAGCGACTGTACGAATCCTCCAAGGCCATCCTGAAGGAGGCCGGCTACCTCGGTGCCGGTACCTGTGAATTCCTGGTGGGCCAGGACGGCACCATCTCCTTCCTTGAGGTCAACACCCGCCTGCAGGTGGAGCACTGCGTGTCAGAGGAAGTCACCGGCATCGACCTGGTCCGCGAACAGTTCCGCCTGGCCCGCGGCGAGGAGCTGGGCTACGGCGACCCCGAGGTCCGCGGCCACTCCATCGAGTTCCGCATTACCGGTGAAGATCCGGGCCGGAACTTCATGCCCGCCCCGGGCACCATTGCCACGCTGAAGAACCCGACCGGCCCCGGCATCCGGATTGATTCCGGTGTGGAGCAGGGTGACGTCATCAGCGGCAACTTCGACTCCATGCTGTCCAAGCTGGTGGTCACCGGGGCTACCCGCACCCAGGCCCTGCAGCGCTCACGCCGCGCCCTGGAGGAGATGGTGGTGGAAGGCATTCCCACCGTCATCCCGTTCGACCTCGCCGTGGTCAGCAACCCCGATTTCGCTCCGGCGGAGGGCCCCTTCAAGGTGCACACGCGTTGGATCGAGACGGAGTTCAACAACGATCTGCCGGCCTGGAACCCCCACGGCGCCGCCGAAACCGAGGACGCCGAAGAACGCCAGCGCGTGGTGGTCGAGGTAGGCGGCAAGCGCCTCGAAGTGGTACTCCCGGCCTCCCTGGGTTCCCTGGGCGCCGGCGCCGCTCCTGCGGCGAAGTCCGGTAAGTCCAAGAAGCGCGCACGGTCCGGCGGCCCCGCTGCCGCAACCGGCAACGCCCTCACCTCCCCCATGCAGGGCACCATCGTGAAGGTGGCTGTGTCTGAGGGCGATGTTGTAGCCGAGGGTGACCTGGTAGTGGTCCTGGAGGCCATGAAGATGGAGCAGCCCCTCACGGCGCACCGTTCCGGAACCATCACGGGCCTGAAGGCTGTAGCAGGCGAGACGGTGTCCGCGGGCGCCGTGATCGCCACCATCGAAGACTGACGGGCCGGAGGCACCCATGCTGGCACCCAGTTTCCAGGAAGAAGTGGCCCGCTACCACGAGGCGGTTCCGGAGATCACCCGGGGCAACACCGATCCCATCAAGGACCTCTACTCCCGGCTCGAGGACGTAACGCTCGCCAACCCCTTCGGCGGCATCGCTAAGGGTTGGGCACAGGTTGAAGCCCGGCTGGACCAGGCCGCCCGGCAATTCCAGGACGGCGAGATGCTCGGCTTCGACACCATCACGTCGTACACGGCGCGCGACACCGCCTACCTGGTGGAAACCGAGCACTTCCGTGCCCGGCTGGACGGTGCTGCGGCTACCGAGGAGTTCGCCCTCCGGGTAACCAGCATCTTCCGCCGCGAGGAGGGCTACTGGAAGCTGGTGCACCGCCATGCCGATCCGGCTGCGCGGCCCCAGTCCCGCAGGTCGCTGGCCCAGGCGACGGCCGGCTGAACCAGCCGGTAGCGCGCCGCCCGGCGGCTCAAGAGTCCGACCCGACCGGGCAGACTACGGATTAGCCTTTCCACACCACCCAGCAGCCCGGAGCTATCCGCTCCGGGCTGCTGGCGTATGGCGGGCCATTGCAGGCACACTTAGCAGGTGTTGTCTTTCCTGCTCCTGGCCTCCCGGGCCGAGGACGCCGCCGCCGATGATGAGTACGCCGCCTACCTGAGGTACGGCGGCCTGGAGGAGCGCGAGCTGCGACGGATCCGGCTTGAAGCGGCTCCCCTGCCCGAACTGGACCTCTCCGAATACTCCGGCGTGATTGTGGGCGGCAGTCCGTTCACCTCCAGCGATCCGCCCGAGGGCAAGAGCCCCGTCCAGCACAGGGTCGAACAGGAACTGTCAGGCCTGCTGGACCAGCTGGTGGCCCGCGATTTCCCGTTCCTGGGTGCGTGTTACGGGGTGGGGACACTGGGCAGGCACCAAGGCGCCGTAATCGACCGGACGTACGGCGAGCCGCTCGCGGCCGTGGAGATCGGCCTCACCGATGCCGGCTTGCAGGACCCGCTGCTGAAGGGGATGCCGCAGGCGTTCACCGCTTTTGCTGGCCACAAGGAAGCCTGCAGTTCGCTGCCCGACCATGCGGTTCGCCTGGCAGGATCCGCAGCCTGCCCCGTGCAGATGTTCCGGGTCCGGTCAAACCTCTACGCCACCCAGTTCCACCCCGAACTCGATGCGGAGGGCCTGGTAACGCGCATCGACATTTACCGCGACGCCGGCTACTTTCCTCCGGAGTCCGCCGAAGACCTGATGGCCGATGCCCGGAAGTTCACCGTGACCGAGCCGATGAAGATCCTGCGGAACTTCGTGGAGCGTTACGCGGCCTGAGCTGCCGGTATTCCGGATTCCCCCGTTTCCGGGTTTCCGGGTTTCCGGGTTTCCGGGTTTCCGGGTTTCCGGGTTTCCGGGTTTCCGGGTTTCCGGGTTTCCGGGTTTCCGGGAGCGATTATCCGGGCAGGGCGGATCACTGGCAACCGCATCCCCTTCATGTGGTTCCTTGGCTCGCCTTGGAGGTTCAGTCAGCGTGCCCGCTGTTAGGTGGCGCCGGCTTGATGACGCGGCCCAGAACTTGGACGGATGGTCGTGGGGGCGGGGGCTTGCCGGGTGCCCGCGCCGGGGCTCGGGCTGCCCCTGCATGTTTGCCCGGGCTGCTGGCGTGGGTGAAGGCTGTCCCGGGCGGTGGCGGTGCGGTGGAGTGATAGATGTGGCCGGTGGGGGTCCGGAGCTTCACGGTGTGGCGCGCGACTTGCCTGATCTCGGGGGGTCCGTCGGGAAAAAGTGCGGGGCAAGGAAGCTGCGCGGTTTCGGGCACTGGGACGGGTGTTGAACTCCAGCCGGGGCTTTCCTTGGTGTGGTTGCAGGCCTCGCAGAGTCCTTGGCCGTTGGAGGCTGTGGTGTCGCCGCCGTGGCGCCAAGGGCTGATGTGGTCGTGGTGGCGGATAGGTGCGTCACAGTACGGGGTCCGGCAGGTGTCGTCGCGGATTTGGAGGAAGCGTTTGAGTCCTGCCGGGAAGAGCCGGGCTTTGGAGTCCATCCCGATGAGGTCACCGGTGCCGGGGGCGGTGTAGAGCCGCCGGACCCACACAGCCATCGCGGACTCGGGCTGGTCTCCGGTTTCCTCACCCGCTCTGTTGCCGGCAGGGTTCCCGGGTGCGCCGCTGATACCAGTGCCGGTCGTACCGCTGCCACTGCGGCTGCGGCTCCGGCTCCGGCTGCCGGTCCTATCCATACCGCCGCCGGTTGTGGTGCAGGTACCTGAGTGGTCTCCGGTGGCCAGTTCGCGGGCCCATTGGGCGGGGACGATGCCGTAACCGGTAAGTCGGGCGGGTTCGGAGTCGGCCTGGAGGAGGGTGCGGTCGGTCATGACGAGCTGGACCTCGACCCCGCTGATCCCGCCCGGGGCCCCGGTGACCCGTTCAACGAGGGTGTCGGCCATGGCCTGGCCCGTGGACCGGCCGTCCCCGGCTGAACGGAGGGTGCCGGCTTCCCTGGTGAGCGCGGCGAAGACCGCTACGCCCTCGGCGACGGGCAGCAGCGCGGTCAGGCGGGCCATGGTGTCCGGCGCCGGGCGCAGGCTGACCGTCCGTGCACCCACGGCTTTTGCGGCGCGCCTGGCCACGGAAGCAGGATCCCGCCGGTAGGCGGCGGCCTTGACCGCGGAGACGATGGTCCGGTCCCCGGCACCATCGAAGGTGCCGGTATCGGCGGCGAGTTCCTCATCCACCCCTGCACGGTCCTCGGGTGAGAGGCAGATGGTTTCCTTCACGACCAAGGTGGTACGCCACTCACTCAACCGCCCGGACCGGAACGCCGCGAAAGTGCGGGGCATCCCGGTCAGGGTCCTGGCCAGTCCCAGCAGCCGCCCACCCCGGGACGGGGATTCCCGGCGTGCCAGCGCCACCTGCGCCCCGACCCCGGCGCCCTGTTCGTCGGCCGGAACACCGGCAGCAGCCTGCTCCCGCCGCTGGGCCAGGTCAAAAGCCACAGTGATCTCGGTCTGCCTCGCCGCCGCTACAGCCTTCACATCCTCAAGCTGCCGGAGCTGGTCGATCATCCCCGCACCATCAGCAGCAAACGGCACCACCGCCAAAATCCTCAACGCATCAACCACGCTCGGGGCAGCAACACCCGACGAGTGGCATGCGGCCGGTCGCGGTTCCGCAGGCGAAGGAACATGGGCGGCCGAAGTTTGTACGGTGGTTGGCACGTTCGCCGGCCGGCTGGCAGCAGGTTGGGGAGTCGCGGCGGGTTGGGAATTTGCAGACCCTGGGCCGGCGGGAGGAGGGACATGGACGGCCGGGGCATGCGGGGCCACAGGACGGGCGTCAGCAGCAAACGGGACAGGGACAACTGAGCCGGGCGCGGACGTGTGCTGGAAAGCAGGTGGCGCGGCGGCAGCTGTGTGCACCATCTCCGCTGCCGCCACGCCAACCGTCTCCATGACCAAAGTCTTCCAGCACCCACTGACATTCCCCACGCCCCCAAAGCCCTATGTGCAAAACCCGGAAGCAGGGATGGGACTCCCCCGGTGAACTGCTTACTGCACCCCAAACGAACAGCAACCCGTGGCGCCGCCGTCGTACGTACATGCCATGTCCGTGTCCGTGTCCATGTCCAAAGGCGAGGCAACCTCGGAGCGGCGAAGGCCGCCGGAGGAACCCTTCAGAAAAGGAAAATGCCCGGACAGTCCAGGGACTGTCCGGGCATTCCTGCAAGGCTGGGGTCAGGCTACGTTGTTCTCGTAGTCGAGGTCCCGGGTTTCCTTGCTGACGAACAGCGCGATGAGGGTCAGCACGGCCATGGACGTCAGGTAGACACCCACCAGTACCGGGCTGCCGTCGGCGAGCTCCCACAGCGCCACGGCGATGAACGGCGCAACTGCCGCACCCAGGATGCTGGAGAAGTTGTAGCTGATGGCCGATCCCGTGTAGCGGACGTTCGTGGGGAACAGCTCCGGCAGGAGCGCGCCCATCGGCCCGAAGGTCAGTCCCATGAGCGAGAAGCCCAGGATCAGCAGGGCCATGGTGCCCACGAAGCCGCCGCTGAACAGCGGAACGAAGAGCAGGCCGAAGGCGAAGATGCCGGCGGTAACACCGATCAGCATCTTCCGGCGGCCATACTTCTCAGCAAGCGGACCGGAAACCAGGGTGAAGATGCCGAAGAACACGACGCCGGCAATCAGCATCCAGAGGAAATCGTTGCGGGTGTAGCCCAGGCCCGGAACAAACGCCGCCGCGGCGGCTTCGGACATCGGCTTTCCGGCCTTCTCGGCGGCCGCCTTGGCCGCGTCGAGGCTGGAGGCACGTGTGCCGTAGGTCAGGGTGAACGTGGTCATCAGGTAGAAGAGCACGTACGTGGCGAGCATGATGAAGGTACCCAGGATCAGCTGGCGCCAGCTGGTCTTGAAGACGCGGCCCAGGGGCAGCTTGGCGACCTCGTTGGACTCGATCACTTTGGTGAACGCCGGGGTTTCGATCAGCTTCAGCCGCACGTAGAGGCCGATGATCACCATGACTGCGCTGAGCAGGAACGGAACACGCCAACCCCAGGCCTGGAAGGCAGCGGGTGAGAGCGTGTAGCTGGCCACCAGGAAGATGACGTTGGCGATGATGAAGCCGATGGGAGCGCCGAGCTGCGGGAACGTGCCGTAGATGGCGCGCTTGTTGGCCGGTGCGTTCTCAGTGGCCAGCAGGGCCGCCCCGCTCCATTCGCCGCCAAGGGCCAGGCCCTGGGCGAAGCGCATGACTACCAGCAGCGCCGGTGCCCAGAACTCCCAGCCCGGTACCAGCGCAGTGGGCAGGCATCCGATGAGGAAGGTGGCAATGCCCATGGTGAGCAGCGAGGCCACCAGGGTCCCCTTGCGGCCGAACTTGTCGCCGAAGTGCCCGAAGACGATGGACCCCAGCGGGCGGGCGACGAAGGCCACACCGAAAACCGCGAAGGAGCTCAGGAGCTGGGTTGTCTCGTTCTGGCCGGGGAAGAACAGCTGCGGGAAGACGAGGACCGCCGCAGTTGCGTAGACATAGAAATCATAGAACTCGACCGTGGTGCCGATCAGGCTGGCGACGATCACACGGCCGCGGGAGTTCACCGGCTGGGGTGAACCGGGCACCGTGGAGGTGTCGGTGGAAGACATGTGTAAACGCTTTCGTGAGAAACCGGCCGGATACAGCGGGCTGCCCCGGCGCGAAATAGTTAGAGTTCAATATTAGTTCCGCTGGTCCAGTCAATGGACGAAAGGTCCAGTATTTGGACCTGTGCTGTGCGTCTCACTTTTTGGGCACCTTCGCATCCTAACGGCGTCCGGCGGGCACAGATAGGCAAATGTCACAGCCCGTTAACATCCGGCGTCGGTCCGTGAAACGCGCCGTCCCTACCTTTGAGGAACAACATCCCCCCAAAGGAGGTAACCCGTGACTGTTGACCGCACCGCAGATGCCGGCACCGGCAATTCCGTTGATCTGGACGCCTCGTCCCCGGAATCAGCCGCAGCATCCGCCAGCGCACAGCCCGGCACTACCCGCACCGCAACCGCACCAGCCCTTGAATTCCGCCCCGGCCGCTGGATCGCCAACTGGGACGCCGAGAACAAGGAACAGTGGGAAACCGCCGGCCGCTCCATCGCCCGCCGCAACCTGAACTGGTCCATTTTCGCCGAGTTCCTCGGCTTCGTTGTCTGGCAGCTGTGGTCCATCGTGGTGGTCCAGCTCCCGGCAGCAGGCTTCACCTTCACCACATCAGAGATCTTCTGGCTGATCTCGATGCCCAGCTTGGTGGGCGCCACCCTTCGCATTCCCTACACCTTCATGGTTCCCCGCTTCGGCGGCCGGAACTGGACCATCGTCTCCGCCCTGCTGCTCCTGATCCCCTCGATCGGGCTTGCGATGTGCGTCTCCAACCCGGAGACACCGTTCGGCGTGATGCTCTTGGTGGCAGCCCTGGCCGGCTTCGGCGGCGGCAACTTCGCCAGCTCCATGGCCAACATCACCTTCTTCTACCCGGCACGCGAAAAGGGCTGGGCCCTGGGCCTGAACGCCGCAGGCGGAAACCTCGGTGCCGCCGTCGCGCAGCTCGCCGTTCCCATCGTGATCACCCTCCTGGCCGCCGGCACCGTCAACCTGCCCATGGCCGGCCTGATGTGGGTCCCGTTCATCCTGCTGGCCGCCTTCGGCGCCTACAAGTACATGAACAACCTCACCAGCGCCAAGGGCGATGTGGCCGGATCCGTGGCCGCACTGAAGGAACCGCACCTGTGGGTCATGGCGTTCCTGTACATCGGCACCTTCGGCTCGTTCATCGGCTTCGCCGGCGTGTTCCCCAAGCTGATCAAGGATTACTTCCCGGAGTTCTCCACCATCGGCGTGGGAACCGTGGCCCTCTCGCTCGCCTTCCTGGGCCCGCTGGTGGGCTCGCTCGCCCGGCCCTACGGCGGACGCATGGCTGACCGCATGGGCGGCGCCCGGATGACCGTTTCAGCCTTCGCCTCCATGGCCGTGATCACCCTGACCATGATCTGGACGCTGCCACTGAAGAACTTCTGGCTCTTCCTGGTCCTGTTCCTGATGCTCTTCACCGCCAGCGGCTTCGGCAACGGCGCAACCTACCGGATGATCCCGGTCATCTTCGCCACCAACAGCCGGGCTGCACGCAGCGGAGCCAGCTCCGTGGCCACCCAGCGGCTGGCTTCCTCAGCACTCGGCCTGATCTCCGCGATCGGCGCCTACGGCGGGTTCCTCATCCCGCAGGTACTGAACGCGTCCAACACCGCCAGCGGATCCTACACCCCGGCCTTCTACGGCTTCGTGGGGGCCTACGCCCTGATGCTGGTGGTCTGCTGGGCCAGCTACATCCGCAACGCCAACCGAAACGCGATGGGACACGTCTAACCATGACCACAAGCGCCGACACGCACTGCCCCTACTGCGCCCTGCAGTGCGCCATGACGCTCACGTCCCCCACAGGACCGGCCCCGGCTGCACAGCCGGGGCCGGTCCCCGTGGCCCTCACCACGGCACCCGCTGCACCACTCGAGGTCCAGGGGCGCGACTTCCCCACCAACCGTGGCGGCCTGTGCCGCAAGGGCTGGACCTCCGCGAATCTCCTCAACCACCCCGGACGCATCACCGAGCCCCTGCTCAAGGGAACGGACGGCGTGCACCGGCCCATCTCCTGGGACCAGGCCCTGGACCTCGCCGCCGCGGCGGTGAGGGACGCCCGCGCCCGCTACGGTGCAGACGCCGTCGGCGTCTTTGGGGGCGGCGGCCTCACCAACGAGAAGGCGTACCAGCTGGGTAAGTTCGCCAGGCTGGCACTGGGCACCTCGCGGATCGACTACAACGGCCGCTTCTGCATGTCCTCCGCGGCTGCCGCCGGGATGCGCGCCTTCGGCGTGGACCGCGGCCTGCCCTTCCCGCTTGAAGCGCTGGACACGGCCAGCACCATCCTGATGCTCGGCTCCAACGTGGCCGAAACCATGCCGCCCTTCGTCCAGCACCTCAAGGGCGCCCGCGACGCCGGCGGCCTGATCGTGGTGGATCCGCGCCGTTCCGCCACGGCAGATTTCACGGCCGACGGCGGCGGCCTCCACCTCCAGCCCCTTCCGGGCACGGACCTCACCCTGCTGCTGGGCCTCTCCCACGTGGTCATCCACGAAAACCTGGTGGACAGCGCCTATGTCAGTGAGCGCACCTCGGGCTACAGCGCCGTAGCCCGCAGCGTCGCCTCCTTCTGGCCAGAACGGGTCCAGTCCCTCACCGGTGTGCCGGCCGACCTCATCCGGGAAACAGCCCGCAGGCTTGCCGCAGGGGCCGGCAAAGGCGGCAGCTACATCCTCACCGGCCGCGGCGTGGAGCAGCACGTGGACGGCACCGATACCGCCACCGCCGCCATCAACCTCAGCCTCCTGCTCGGCCTGCCTGGTTCGGCCCGCAGCGGCTATGGCACGCTGACCGGCCAGGGCAACGGCCAGGGCGGCCGGGAGCACGGGCAGAAAGCCGACCAGCTGCCCGGCTACCGCAAGATCACCGACCCCGCCGCCCGCGCCCACGTGGCCGGCGTGTGGGGCGTTCCCGAGGAGCTCATCCCCGGCCCGGGCCTTCCGGCAGTCCAGCTGCTGAAGTCGCTGGGAAAGAACGACGGCGTCCGTTGCCTTTTCGTCCACGCCTCCAACATTGCGGTCGCCTCGCCGGACGCCAACGCCGTCATCGAGGGCCTCCGCAGCCTGGACTTCCTGATGGTCTGCGACTTCTTCATGTCCGAGACGGCAGCCATGGCAGACCTGGTCCTCCCGGTCCTCCAGTGGGCGGAGGAGGAAGGCACCCTGACCAACCTCGAAGGCCGCGTCCTCCGCCGCCGCCGGGCCCTCACACCGCCTGCCGGCGCGCGCAGCGAGCTGTGGATCATGGCCCGGCTCGCCGAACGGCTCGAAGCACCATCCACATACAGCGAGGACCCCGAAACCGTCTTCGAGGAACTGCGCCTGGCATCTGCCGGCGGGCTGGCCGACTACTCCGGCATCGACTACGCCATGCTGGACCGCGGGGAAGCCGCCTACTGGCCGTACCCTGCCGGCAGCACCGGAACGCCCAAGCTCTTCCAAGAGAGCTTCGCCCACGCCGACGGCAAAGCCGTGATGACCCCGGTACTGCCGCGCCGCCGTCGTACGCCTGCTGAAAACCCGCTCCCGGAAAATGAAAACGCGGCGGACGCCAAGCCCTTCACCCTCATCACCGGCCGCCTCCTGGAGCACTACCAGTCCGGCGCCCAGACGCGGCGGGTCGCGGCGCTCCTGGCCGCGCAGCCTGAGGCCAGGATGCAGATCCACCCGGCCGCGGCCGCCGCGATGGGCGTCACCGAAGGGTCATTCGTGGCAGTGGCCAATGAACGCGGCGAAGTGGTGTGCCGGGCCGAACTCAGCACCGCCATCCGCAGCGAGACGGTCTTCCTGCCGTTCCACTTCCCCGAACTGCAAAGTGCCAACCGCCTCACCGAGGCGGCCACCGACCCCATCTCCGGGATGCCCGAATTCAAATTCAACAAGGTGTGGGTCCGGCCGGTGGCCGCACCTGTATCCAGCAAAGTGCTTCAGACGATGGAGGCCTCATGAGCGAGCAGATTGTCATTGTGGGATTCGGGCCGGTGGCCGCCCGGCTGGTTGATGAGCTGCTGCCCGCCGTACGCGCAGGCCAGGTAGCACTGACAGTGGTGGGTGAAGAGACCGAAGCTGCCTACAACCGCGTTCTGGTGGCCGACCTCGGGGTTGGCCGCACCACCGCCGATGCCCTGGCCCTCTCGGACGCCGGGGCACTCGCTGCGGACGGCGTGGAGGTCCGGCTGGGCACCCGCGTCCGGCGCGTGGACCGCGCCCGCCAGCAGGTCCTGCTCTCGGACGGCACGCCCGTCCACTACGACCGGCTGGTATTCGCCACCGGTTCCCGGCCCGTGATCCCCAACCTCACCGGAATCAACCCGGACCCCGCCTCACCGGTCCTGCCCGCCGGCGTTACCGCGCTTCGGGACCTCCGCGACGCCGGCGTCCTGCGGCAGGCCGTGGACGGCGGCAAGCGCGTTGTAGTCCTCGGCGGCGGCGTCCTGGGCCTGGAAACGGCGCTCGCAGCGGCTGAGGAAGGCGCCACCGTGACCGTGGTGCACAACGGACCGCACCCGCTGGGCCGCACCATCGACCAGGGCGGCGGCGCTGTCCTGGCGGCGGGCCTGCGGCGCTGCGGCGTGCGGATGGCCGGCAACGCGCGCTCCACCGGTGTGGAACACAACGCGCCCGACGGCGGTTTTTCGGCTTTGCTGCTCGATGACGGTTCCGCAATCGACGGCGACCTCCTGGTCATCTCGTGCGGCGTGCGTCCCCGCACCGAGCTGGCGGAGGGGTGCGGTCTCTCCACGGCCGCGGGCATCCTGGTGGACCACCGGTTGCGGGCCCACCACGAACCGCGCATCTTCGCGATCGGCGACTGCGCCGAGGTGCGCTGCCCGGACCCCGGCTGCGCCGCATGCCGCACCGCTTCCGGCCCGTCAGGGCTGGTGGGCCCGGGCTGGCGCCAGGCCGAGTGGCTGGCCGAATACCTGACGCTCCTGGCAGCGGGCCTGATCGAAGACGCCAAACTCCTGCCGGAACTGCCGGCCGAGCAGCCGGGCATCATCGTCCTCAAGGCGCGCGGCCTGAACATGGCCGTCGCCGGGGACAACGGCGCCGATCCCTGGGACGAGGAAGCGCTCACCGCCGGTGCCGTCAACGGCCGGCCCCGCCTGCAGATCGCCCAGTGGGCGGATCCCGAGCACGGCCGCTACGTCAAGATGACCACGCGCGGCGGCGTGCTGGAGGGACTCGTGGCGGTGGGCATGCCCCGCACCGCGGCAGAGCTGGTGGGGCTCTTCGAACGGAACGCGGAACTGCCGGCGGACCGGTCGCTGCTGCTGAGGCTGGACGGTCCGGACCAGCTGCCGGGCAGCGGCTCAGCGGATCCTGCCGGAACCGTGTGCCGCTGCGCCGGGGTCAGCGGCGCGGTGATCCAGGGCGCCGTGGAGGAAGGCTGCGCCACGGTGGCCGAGGTGTCCAAGGCAACCCGCGCCGGGACCGGGTGCGGCGGCTGCCACGAGGACATCAAGGGCCTGATCGAGAAGCACTTCTCCCCAGCCGTCCCCGCCGCCTCCTGACCTACATGTGGACGTGGAGGCGCCGGGCGGCTTCGGAAATGGAGCCGGTCAGCGACGGGTACACCGTGAAGGTGCTGGCAACGTCGTCGACGTGGAGCTTCTGCTTCACGGCGATGGCGATGGGGAAGATCAGCTCCGACGCGTTCGGGCCCACCACCACACCGCCGATCACGGTGCCGGAGCCCTTCCGGGCGAAGATCTTCACGAACCCGTCCTTGGCGTTACGCATCTTGGCGCGGGCGTTGCTGCGCATTGAGAGCTTCACGACGTCGCCCTGGTACTTTCCGGAGTCGATCTCGGCTTCCGAGACACCCACGTTGGCGATTTCCGGCGAGGTGAAGATGTTGGAGGCCACCTGATGCAGCTTCAGCGGAGTCACGCCGTCGCCCATGAAGTGGGCCACGGCGATCCGGCCCTGCATGGCGGCCACGGAGGCCAGCGGCAGGACGCCGGTGCAGTCACCGGCGGCGTAGACGTTCGGGGCACTGGTACGGGAGACGCCGTCCACCTTGATGTGGCCGCTTTCGCTGACGGCGACGCCGGCTTCCTCGAGTCCGATGCCGTCGGTGTTGGGGATGGACCCCAGGCACAAGAGGCAGTGGCTGCCGGTGACCTTGGTGCCGTCACTGAGCGTGACCACCACGCCGTCGTCGGTCCGCTCCACCGATTCGGCGCGTGAGCGGGACAGCACGCGGACACCGCGGCGTTCGAAGACTTCCTCGAGGACCACGGCGGCGTCAACGTCCGAGCCCGGGAGCACCCTGTCACGGCTGGATACCAGCGTCACCTTGGAGCCCAGGCCGTTGTAGGCGGAGGCGAACTCGGCGCCGGTAACGCCGGAACCCACCACAATGAGTTCCTCGGGAAGTTCATCGAGGTTGTACAGCTGGGTCCAGTTGAGGATGCGTTCGCCGTCGGGACGGGCGGTGGCCAGTTCGCGCGGGTGGGCGCCGACGGCCAGCAGGATGGTGTCCGCCTCGATGGTTTCGGTGCCCTCCGCGGTCAGGACCTCGATGGTGTGGTTGTCCAGGAGCCGGCCGGAGCCGGCGAGGATCCGGACGTTCTGGCTGGCCAGGGCATCATGGATGTCCTTGGACTGGCTGCGGGCCAGGTTGAGGAGGCGGTCATTGATGTGCTTCAGGTCGGCCCGCATCACGGGGACGAAGTCGCCGCCGTCGACGTCGAACTTAACGCCCAGCTCGCCGGCTTCGGCAACGCGGGTCATCAGGTCCGCCGTGGCGATGAGGGTCTTGGAGGGGACGACGTCGGTCAGGACCGCGGATCCGCCCAGGCCTGCGCGCTCGATGATGGTGACCTGCGCCCCCAGCGAGGCGGCCACCATCGCGGCTTCGTATCCGCCTGGACCACCTCCCAGGATCGCGATCCGGGGTGAACTGAAATCTGGGTGCGTAGTCACAAACGATTATTCTCCCGCATCCTCGGCTGACCACCAAAGAAACCGGTCTCTCAAGGGTGCGGGCCAGGGGGTGGGCGGAGCGGAACCGGCAGGATACCTTGTACCAGTGAGTACAACTGACTTCCTGAACACGGACCCCTTCGCCGCCGCGCGCGCTGCTGCCGACTACATTGCCGAGGAAACCGGGGTGGACACCCACGACGTCGCCCTGGTGCTTGGCTCCGGCTGGGGCGGTGCTGCTGACCTGATCGGCGAAACCATTGCCACCCTGTCAGCGGAAGAGGTGCCCGGTTTCCATGCACCCGCCGTCGAAGGGCACGTGGGAACCATCCGGTCCATCCTGACCACCGAAGGCAAGCGTGCACTGGTCCTCGGCGCCCGGACCCATTACTACGAAGGCAAGGGCGTCCGCGCTGTAGTCCACGGGATCCGCACCGCGGCCGCCGCCGGCTGCAGCACCCTGGTCCTCACCAACGGCTGCGGCGGCCTCAACGAGGACTGGGCGCCGGGCACCCCCGTACTCATCAAGGATCACATCAACCTCACCGCCGCTTCGCCGCTGGAAGGCGCCACGTTCGTGGACCTGACAGATCTTTACTCCGCACGGATCCGCGGGCTGGCCCGCGAGGTGGATTCCAGCCTCGACGAAGGCGTCTACGCACAGTTCCCCGGCCCGCACTACGAGACTCCGGCGGAAGTCCAGTACGCCAAGCGCATCGGCGCCGACCTGATCGGCATGTCCACCGCGCTGGAGGCCATCGCCGGGCGCCACGCCGGCATGGAAGTGTTCGGCATTTCGCTGGTCACCAACCTGGCAGCCGGGATCAGCCCCCAGCCGCTCAGCCACCAGGAGGTGCTGGAATCCGGCCAGGCCGCGGGTCCGAGAATTTCGGCCCTGCTCGCCGGAATCATCGCCAAACTCTGATCCGTGGGGCGCGGCACTGAGGCTTCGGTGCCGCACGGGCAGCGCCAATGACGATAGCGTTATGCCCATGACGTCCTCCGATGCCGATGTTCGCCTGCTCAACGATGCCCGCGAGTGGGCCGCCCAAGACCCGGATCCGGCAACGTCGGCCGAGCTCCTGGAACTCGTCCGGGCGTCGGCAGACGGAGACCCCGCCGCCCGGCAGGAACTCCAGGACAGCTTCCGCGGCACCCTGCAGTTCGGCACCGCCGGGCTCCGTGCCGCCCTCGGTCCCGGGCCCAACCGGATGAACCGCGTGGTGGTGCGCCGTTCGGCCGCCGGCCTGGCGGACTTCCTTGCCGGCGCCGTGGCGAAGGCATCCCCGGGAAGCCAGCCACGCGCCGTCGTCGGCTATGACGCCCGCCATAACTCGGATGTGTTCGCAGCGGAGACTGCGGCCATCTTCACCGCGGCAGGAATCGAAACCTTCCTGATGCCGGCGGCGCTGCCCACTCCCCTGCTCGCCTATGCCGTCCGCGCGCTGGAATGCGACGGCGGCGTGATGGTCACGGCAAGCCACAACCCGCCCCAGGACAACGGCTACAAGGTGTACCTGGGACGCCACGCCGTGGCGGAAAACGGCAACGGTGCCCAGATCGTGGCACCGTACGACGCCGAAATCGCTGCCCGGATCAGCGCGGTGGGCGCCCTGGACACCATCCAGCTGGCCGCGGATGGCTGGACGGTGCTGGATGGATCGCTCGCGGCCGGGTACCAGTCCGAGACGGCGGGACTCGCCCTCCCGGACCTCTTCCCGGCCCGGGACCTGCGGATCGTGCTGACGCCCATGCACGGCGTCGGCGGGGAGACGGCACTCGCGGTGCTGAACGCCGCAGGTTTCGGGGATGTCACCCTGGTCAAGGAGCAGGCCGAACCTGACCCGGACTTTCCCACCGTGAGTTTCCCCAACCCGGAGGAACCCGGCGCGCTGGACCTGGCCCTGGAAACGGCAGACCGCCTCGACGCGGACATCGTCCTGGCCAACGACCCGGATGCCGACCGTGCCGCGGTGGCCGCCAAGGACCCGGACACCGGCGCCTGGCGGATGCTGCGCGGCGACGAAGTGGGCGCCCTCCTGGGCGCGCACGTCGCCGCACGGCATGCGGCCGCGGGCGTGGAAACCGCTGACGGGGAAAGCCCGGGGGTGTTCGCCAACTCCATTGTGTCCTCGCGGCTGCTGTCCCGCATCGCCGCGGCGGCAGGATTCGACCACGAGGAAACCCTGACGGGCTTCAAGTGGATTTCCCGCGTCCCCGGCCTGGTCTACGGGTACGAGGAGGCCCTGGGCTATTGCGTGGCGCCGGACCTGGTCAAGGACAAAGACGGCATCTCCGCGGCAGTCCTCATCGCCGAACTGGCCGCCACCGCCAAGGCCGACGGCAAGACCATCTTTGACACCCTCGATGAGCTCTACCTGCAGCACGGCCTGCATGCCAGTGACCAGTTGAGCATCAGGGTGGCGGACCTTGGCCTGCTGGATGCCATGATGAACCGGCTCCGGGTTTCCCCGCCGGAATCCTTTGGCTCATCGGCAGTCGAGGTCTCCACCGACCTCTCCGTCGGCTCCGACCAACTGCCGCCCACCGATGGCCTGCTGTACGTGACGCGCAACCTCACCCGCGTGATCATCCGGCCCAGCGGCACCGAACCCAAGCTCAAGTGCTACCTCGAGGTGATCCACCAGGTGGGATCCGCCGCGGAACTGCCCGAAGCCCGGCAGGCAGCACGGGCAGCGCTGGATGAGGTCCTCCGCGACGTCAGCGAGGCGCTGGGTCTTTAAACCGCTGAAGGGGCGCCCTGGGGCGCCCCTCTGTGGTGGTACGTATGTCCGCCCCTGTTACAGCTCCACCTCGACGAAGCCGTCGCTGACGCGGGTGCCGAAGGCCTCGATCCGTAGGCCCGGGGTACTGAAGCATTCGCCCGTTTCGAGGTCGTAGACCTCTTTGTGCAGCGGGGACGCGATGGTGGGCCGGGATCCCTTCGAACCGAGGATTCCGCGGGCCATCACGTGCGAACCCGTGGCCGGGTCCTGCTGGGCCACTGCGAAAACGCCGCCAGCCAGGGTGCGGAAAAGCGCCACCTGCCGGCCGCCCACCAGGGCTGCTTCTCCCCATGCGGGTTCGAGGTCCTCAAGGCGGCAGACACGGTGCCAGCCTGCCGCGGTGTCCGCTGCTTCGGCGTCGAGTGTCCCGAGTTCCAGTGTTGCCGTCATGTCCGGCTCCTCTCCCTGCGCTGCTTGTCCTGATGTCTCTTGGTGGCAGCCTGAGCGGCCGTGTTCCACGCTAGGCGCCGGGTGTTTCCGCGGCATGCGCCAAATGTGTCCGGGGCGTAAAAGAGACCTATCCCGGCCGGAAATGCGTTCGTGATGCAGAAGTTAAGTTGACGAAACAATTGGGAAACTGAAGCGAAACTGCCCCTCCCTAGTCTGGTTGGACTGCTCGACAGAGAAAGCCGCGGAGCACCGTCTGCGGCCCATGCGAAAGGCCCACAGTGACCGAACAGACTTCAAGCACCGAGACTCCGCGTCGCATCGTCGTCGCCGGCGGCGGCCCCGCGGCCCACCGTTTTGCGGACGCCATGCATGCCCGCGGCCTCGATGGCTGGCATGTCACTGTCCTTACCGAAGAGGCCCACCTCCCTTACGACCGGGTGGCCCTGTCAAAGGCCCTCACCGATGGCGGGGTGGACCTGACGCTGGGTACCGCGTCGATGTGGGACCACGGCTCCCTCGACCTGAGGACCGGCGAGCGCGTGGTCCGTATCAATGCAGAAGCCAAGTCCGTGGAAACCGCAGCCGGCAGCGTCTTCGAGTACGACGAGCTGGTGGTTGCCACCGGCTCGAACGCCGCACGGCTTCCCATTCCGGGCAACGAGCTCACCCACGTCTACCGGACTCTTGAAGATGTCTGGGCCATCAACAAAACCATCGCGGAACTCACGGTAAAGCTGGGCCGCAAAGTCAACGCCGTCACCATCGGCGGCGGCCTCCTGGGCCTGGAATCCGCCGCCGGGACCGAGCAGCTGGGCGCAACCCCCATCGTCATCGACGGATCGCAGTGGCTGATGGCCACCCAGCTCGACGAAGGCGCGGGCCAGGCCATGGGCCGGCTCATCAAAGCCAAGGGCTTTGAGGTCCACGGAGGCGTCTACCCTTCCGAAGTACTTTCCGACGACGACGGCCAGGTCACCGGCGTCCTCATGGCCGACGGCCGCATCGTCGACGCCGACATCGTGATCGTCGCCATCGGCGTCCGTCCCCGTGACGAACTATTCCGCGCCGCCGAGGGAGAAGAACAGGTCTTCAGCCTGGGCCCCCGCGGCGGCGTGGTCATCAACGACTACTGCGCCACCGAAATCCCGGGCATCTGGGCCATCGGCGAAGTAGCCAACTACGGCGGCATGTGCCTGGGCCTGGTGGCCCCGGCCAACACCATGGCCGAGATCGTGGCGGACCGGCTGCACGGCGGGGACGCCACCTTCCCCGGTTTCGACACCGCCACCAAGCTCAAGCTCTCCGGGGTTGATGTAGCCAGCTTCGGCGACGCCTTCGCGAAGACCGAGCACGCCCTGGAGATCGTCTACGCCGATCCCGCCCGCGGCGTCTACCAGAAGATCGTCACCACCGATGACGCCAAGACCCTGCTGGGCGGCATCTTCGTCGGCGACGCCTCACCGTACATGAGCCTGCGCCCGCTCCTGGGCCGCGAACTCCCCGCCGAGCCGGGCGCGTTCCTCAGCGCAGCCGGCGGCGGCGACGCCCCGGAAACCGAACTGCCGGACGACGCCACCCTGTGCTCCTGCAACAACGTCACGGCCGGGACTATCCGGGACACCATCAACGGCTGCGGCGCCTGCGAAGGCAACGCACCCGTCCAGGAACTCGGCGAGCTCAAGGGCTGCACCCGGGCCGGCACCCAGTGCGGTTCCTGTGTTCCGATGCTGAAGAAGCTGCTGGAAACCGAGCTGACCAAGTCCGGCGTCGAGGTTTCCAAGGCCCTCTGCGAGCACATCGAACTGTCGCGCCAAGAACTCTTCGAGACCATCCGTGTCCTGGAACTGACCTCCTTCGAAGAGATCATGGCCAAGTACGGTACCGGCGAAGGCTGCGACATCTGCAAGCCCACCATCGCCAACATCCTCGCCAGCCAGAACAGCGCCTACGTCCTCGACGCCGGCCGCGGCACCCTGCAGGACACCAACGACCGCGCCCTGGCCAACATGCAGAAGGACGGCACCTATTCGGTGGTGCCCCGCATCGCCGGTGGTGAAATCACCCCCAAGAAGCTGGGCGTGATCGCCGCCGTGGCGGAAAAGTACAACCTGTACACCAAGATCACCGGCGGCCAGCGGATCGACATGTTCGGTGCACGGCTGGAGGAGCTGCCGGAAATCTGGAAGGAACTGGTGGACGCCGGCTTCGAATCCGGGCAGGCGTACGGCAAGAGCCTGCGTACGGTAAAGTCCTGCGTCGGTTCCACCTGGTGCCGCTTCGGCGTGCAGGACTCCGTGGCCATGGCCATCCAGCTGGAGCTGCGGTACCGCGGCCTCCGCAGCCCGCACAAGCTCAAGATGGGCGTCTCCGGCTGCGCCCGCGAATGCGCCGAGGCCCGCGGCAAGGACGTGGGCGTCATCGCGACGGCGGACGGCTGGAACCTCTACGTCGGCGGCAACGGCGGTGCCACCCCGGCGCACGCCCAGCTGCTGGCCAAGGACCTCGACGACGAAACCCTGATCAAGTACATCGACCGCTACTTCATGTACTACATCCGCACCGCCGACCGCCTGCAGCGCACCGCGCGCTGGCAGGAGGAACTCGACGGCGGCATCAAGCACGTCGAGGACGTGGTGGTCAAGGACACCCTGGGCATCGCCGAGGACCTTGAGGCGGCCATGGCCAAGCACGTTGACACCTACATCGACGAGTGGGCCGACACCCTGAAGGACCCGGAGCGCCTACGCCGGTTCCGTTCCTTCGTGAACGCACCGGACCAGAAGGACGACTCCATCACCTTCGTCCCGGATGAGCGTGGCCAGATGCGCCCCGCCACTGCCGAAGAGAAGGCGGCAGCTGCCCAGCAGCCGGTCCTCCTCGGAGCCTCCATCGCGGTCCGTCCCGGCACACCTGCACCCGTCGGAAACGAGGCATAACCATGCAGCTCAGCATCGACCTCACGGGCCGCGAGGTCCTGGTGACCGGAACAGACACCGCCGCGCGGCAGGCCGTACGGCGCTACGAAGCCGCGGGCGCCGTCGTCCGCCGCCTTGCCGGCCCGCACGGCACCGCCACGCCCCCGGAGAAGCCGTTCCTGGTGGCCGCGGTCGACGACGGGCAGCCGGGCTGGGAGCCGCTGCTCCAGCAATACCGGGCTGCCGGCGTCCCGGTCGCCACGGAACCGGCAGCGGGCGCCGCCGGGCATGTGACCCTGGTGGGCGGCGGACCCGGCACCACCGAGCTCCTGACCGTTGCCGCCGTCAAGGCGCTCCGCGACGCGGACGTGGTGTTCTACGACCGTCTGGCACCTTGCCAGGACCTGCCCGCCCTGACAAGCGCCGAGCTGGTGGATGTGGGAAAGAAGCCCGGGCACCACAAGGTAGGCCAGTCCGATATCGAAAAGCTCATGGTGGACAGCGCCCTGGCCGGCAATAACGTGGTCCGCCTCAAGGGCGGTGATCCGTATGTGTTCGGCCGCGGCGGCGAGGAAGTCGCGGCCTGCGTCGCTGCCGGGCTGAAGGTCCAGGTGGTGTCCGGTGTCACCAGCGCCATCTCCGTGCCTGCCGCGGCGGGTATCCCCGTGACGCACCGCAACGTGAGCCACATGTTCACGGTGGTGTCCGGGCACGCCCCGCTTACCGAGAAGGAGCATCATCACCTTGCCGGCCTGGGCGGCACCATCGTGGTGCTGATGGGCATCGGAACCCTGCACCATCTGGCTGCAGGACTCCGCCGGGCGGGCATGCGCGCCGATATGCCCATGGCAGTGGTGGAACGGGGTTACCGTCCCGGCCAGCGCACCACCATCGCCGACCTCGGCTCCATCGCCTCGGCTGCTGCAGGCTGCAGCAACCCCGCCGTCCTGGTGATCGGCGAGGTGGTGCGGGTGGCTGAAGCCAACCGCGGGCACGCTGAGACCGCAGCCGACCTGGACCGGCTGGCGGCCTCGCTGCTCGGTTCGTGAAAGGATTGACCCCCATGAACGCACTTGCACCGGCCGAAACGGCAGAGGCCACCGGGGCGGTCGACACCGCGGAGGCCCAGGCGGCCGAATCACCGCTGGAGGGCTTCCGCATCGGTGTGACCTCGCACCGGCGCTCCCAGGACCTGATCGACGCCCTTGAGCGCCGCGGCGCCGAGGTGATCCATGCCCCGGCCCTCAAGATCGCTCCGGTGCAGGAGGACCTCCGCCTCATCGAGGACACCCGCACCATCATCGCGGCCAAACCGGACCTGTGCATCGCCACCACCGCCTACGGCATGCGCCGCTGGTGCGAGGCGGCGGACACGTTCGGCATCGGCGACCAGCTGCTCGAAACCCTGGGCGCCTGCCGGATGTTCGTCCGTGGCCCCAAGGCCCGTGGCGCCGTCCGCGCGGCCGGCCTCGCCGACGTCGGAATCAGCAGTGACGAAACCACCGCAACGCTGGTGGACATGCTGCTGGCGGAGGGAGTGCGCGGCAAGACCGTCGCGGTCCAGCTGCACGGCTACACGGACGTCCGCCAGCTGGAACGGCTGCGCATGTCCGGTGCCACCGTCCTGACCGTCACGCCGTACCGCTGGGTCAAGCCGGACGGCGCCGACCGGCTCCCCCGCCTCATCGAGGCCGCCTGCAGCGGAAACCTCGATGTCCTCACCTTCACCAGCGCACCCGCCGTCGACGCCATGTGGAGCACCGCCCACGAAATGGGCGTCTACAAGCAGCTGATCGAGAGCCTGAAGACCAACGTGACCACCGCCGTGGTGGGCCCCGTGACCGCCCAGCCGCTGCTGGACGCCGGGGTGAAACCGCTGATCCCGGAGCGTTTCCGGATGGGTGCGCTGATCCGGCTGGTCGTCGAGCACCTGGCGCTGAACCATGTGCGCCGGCTGGACACCCGGTCCGGCAACATCGAGCTCCGCGGCCGCAGCCTGCGCATCGACGGCCAGGCGGTGGAGCTCGCTCCCGCTCCCCTGCTGCTGCTCCGTGCCCTGCTCGGCGCCGGCGGGGCGGTCCTTTCCCGGGAGGCGTTGTCCGACCTGCTGGAACTGCGCGGTTCGGTGCACGCACTGGACATGACCGTCAGCCGGCTCCGGTCTTCCCTGCCCGACGGCAAGCTCATCGAAACCGTGGTCAAGCGGGGATACCGGATCCGCGTCTAGCCGTTTCGGCCGGCGGCGAAGGCCGCCGGGCAACGGCGGGTAACGGCGCTGGCCAGCCCGAATGTGTCCAAGTCGGGCGCAATGAGATGCACGTCACCGGTTCTGTTACCGGCCGGTAAATACTGGCGAACACCGGGGTGCTGAACGGCAACTGGCGGGAAACAAGCCGGAAAAGGCGCACGCCTACGCTGGGTTCCATCATGAACTTCCGGCCGTTTCCCGGCCGCCAGCGAAAGGGCCAGCACATGTCCGCTCCGGCACCCACCACGTCCACCTCCGCCGCCACCCGCATCGTCATCGCCGGAGCAGGTCCGGCTGCCCGCGCCCTGGTCCGGCAGCTGGACCAGGGCCGGTTCGCTGGCAGTATCACCGTCCTGAGCAACCGGGACGACGCCCCCGAGGATCTGCTGGAACTTGCCCTGCTGCCGCAGGTGTCGGTCCGCTTCGGCCAGCCGGCCAGCCACATCGACGCCGATAACCGCACCGTGGCCACGGCTGACGGCATGGAGTTCGCCTACGACCAACTGGTCATCGCCACAGGTTCGGCCCCCGTGGCAGCGCCCGTCGAGGGCGCCGCACAGTGCCTGAGCTACTCCACCATCGACGACGCCGCCCGCATTGCGGACCGGGTGCAGGAAGTCACCCGGGAACTGGGGCGCCGTCCGCTCGGGATCCTGGTGGGCACCGGGGCGGCCGCAGGCCAGGCTGAGGCCGTGCTGCGCGCCAAGGGCGTCCGTCCGGTCCGCACCACCGCCCGGCCGGCCGCCGTCGTGCCCGGAACCTCAACCTTTGGCCTGGCCGCTTCCGCCGTGGTCTTCGAGGACGGCAGCAGCATGTCCGGGGATCTGGTGGTCCTGGCCGAGGACCGCGTGTCCTGCGACGGCCTTGCCGCCAGCGCGGGCCTGCGGACGGCCGCCACCGGAGGCATCGTCATCAGCCAGGACTTCCGGACTTCGGTTCCCGGTATCTGGGCAATCGGGGACGCGGCAGCGTTCGACGGCGTACGGCTGGGCTTGCTGGTGGCCGCGGCTTCCGCTGCGGGGGCCTGCGCCACGCAACTGCTCACGGCGGCCTCGGCAGCCTCGCACTCGCCCGAGGCATCACGGGAAGCAGCAGCTGCGGTGCCGTCGCCGGCGCGGTCCCTTCAGGCAGCCGCCTGACGCCTGGCGCAGCGCGGGTTGCAGCGTGGGCACCTGTGACAAGATGGTTTCCGAAACGCGAGTCAAGGACGCACCGGGCCCACGACGCCCGGGCGAGGCCCCGAGAGGACCATCATGAGCAACGAAGCCACCCCTTCCGTTCAACCCGCTGCCGCTGCGGCCGGGAATATTGCTTCCTACATCGACCACACGCTGCTGAAGCCCGAAGCCTCCGAGGCCGACGTCCTCCAGGTCTGTGCCGAAGCCGCTGAATACGGTTTCAAGTCTGTCTGTGTCAAC
This sequence comes from Pseudarthrobacter equi, assembly GCF_900105535.1. NCBI lineage: Bacteria > Bacillati > Actinomycetota > Actinomycetes > Micrococcales > Micrococcaceae > Pseudarthrobacter > Pseudarthrobacter equi. Next base: position 1,747,321 of record NZ_LT629779.1, on the reverse strand, counting down.
CCTGTCTGGGTCAAGACCGTCAAGAAGGCACTGAAGGGCTCCGGCGTCCTGACCTGCTCCGTGGTGGGCTTCCCGCTGGGGGCAACCCCCACCGACGTGAAGACCTTCGAAGCCCGCGGCGCGGTGCTGGACGGGGCCGACGAAGTGGACATGGTGATCAATATCGCGGCCGCCCGCGCCGAGGACAAGGGCGCCCTGACCGAGGACATCGCCTCCGTTGCCGAGGCAGTGCACGCCAGCGGTGCCATCCTGAAGGTGATCATCGAGACCTCGCTCCTGTCCGACGACCAGAAAGTCCTCGCCTGCGAGGCAGCTGTGGCGGCCGGAGCCGATTTCGTCAAGACCTCCACCGGTTTCAACGGAGGGGGCGCCACGGCCGGGGATGTGGCACTCATGCGCAGGACCGTGGGGCCTGAACTGGGCGTCAAGGCCTCGGGCGGCGTGCGGTCGCTGGCAGACGCTCAGGCTATGATTGCAGCAGGTGCAACACGTATCGGCGCCAGCTCCGGAATTGCCATCGTCAAGGGTGAACAGGGTTCGTCCGCGTACTGACGGCCGCCGGACGCGCCACAATCAAGCCCCGAGGGGCCGAGGAGGAACGAATGTCCAGCAAGATCAACGCGTCCAACGAGGGCACAGCGAACACGGGCACTGTCCGCACTCCCCAGAATGAAAACAAGCTGGCCGGCACCATCGTCGTGTTCGTGATCATGATGGCCCTCTTCCTCGGCGCCGTGTACTCGCTGTCCTTCCTGACGCTTGGCAACCCGTGGCCGATGGCCGTCTGCCTGGGCCTGTTCGCCCTGGCCTTCTGGATTCCGCAGACCATCCTCGGCCGCTCGGATTCCGCCGGCGAACACTAAGCCTGCCCACGCACAAAGACCCCCGGACGCCGTCCGGGGGTCTTTTGCTGTTCCACGCCTGTGCGCCTGCCCTCAGGCGAACCAAGGGGCGATCCAGGCGGCGGCAGCTGCCACCACCCGCGGCCACTGGTTCTGGGCAATGGCCCAGCCCGCCACAGTCAGTCCCACCATGGCGTAGGCGCTGACGGGGATCAGCACCAGCCACTCGCGCTTGGACCCCGCCCGGCCCAGCAGGGGCAGTGACAGCGCCCCGTTCGGCCGCCAGACGTTCCGCAGCAGTGGCACCTTCCGCAATAGTTTCGGCGGCCGGATCACCAGGGGCCACAGCAGCGGCACTCCCCCGGTGGTGATGAGGTCTCCCACGATGTGGACCACCACGCCGATGAGCATCGACATGGGCAGCCAGGTCCACTGGTGCGGCGCGTACACCGTGACCAGCCCGGCCATCACCAAGGCGAAAATCCAGTTGGAGATGAACCCGCTCTTCGGAAACAGCTTCAGGGCCTTGGCCGCGATGTTGATCAGGAACATGCACAGCAGCCCTGCGCCCACGGACAGCAGCCCCCAGGGGGTTTCCATCTGCACCTGCGCGGCCACACCGGCAAGGAGCACGAACCCGGCGGCGCCCAGGACCGAGTGGGTGCCCTGGCGGTGGCCGCCGCTGGCGGTTTCGATGCCCCTTGCTATGGCATTGGACAACGGCGGCAGCGAGTGGGCCACGGTGCTGGACCGGTGGTCCCAGTCGCAGACCAGCGCGGTGCCGGCCGTGGCCATGCCGCCGATGAGGATCCCCGTGGGGTCCAGCGGGTACCAGCCCAGCGTGTACGGGCCGGTGGACGCAACAGCTACCCACGCCGCGGCTCCCGACGCGGCGTGGTGACCTCCCATCACGGCCTAGCCCGCTGAAGGGGTGACGGAAAGCGGCTGGTCGGAGAAGATGTTGCGGATGACTCCGTTGGCCCACTCCAGGATCTCGGCGTCCTGGAGGTCCCGGCCACCGATCCGGGCCGTCTTGGGCTTGGGGATGAGGATGGCGTCCAACGCCGGCTTGGACTGGGACCCCGGGTACATCCGGGTCAGCCGCATCACCTTGGACTCGGGAAGCGATGCCGGCGCGAACTTGATGAAGTTGCCCTGCAGCGCGACGTCGGACAGTCCTGCTTCCCTGGCACCCACACGGAAGCGCGCCACCTCCACCAGGTTCTGCGCAGGCAGCGGCAGCTCGCCGTAGCGGTCCACCAGCTCGGCCTTGACCTCGTCGATGGCCTCGTTGGTGAGGGCTGCGGCCAGCTTGCGGTACGCCTCCAGCCGGAGCCGCTCGCCGGGCACGTAATCGTGCGGCAGGTGCGCGTTGACCGGCAGTTCGATCTTCATCTCGGCGGCCTTTTCCTCAGCCTCGCCGCGGAAGTCCGCCACGGCCTCGCCCACCAGCCGGATGTACAGGTCGAAGCCCACCCCCTGGATGTGGCCCGACTGCTCGCCACCCAGCAGGTTTCCGGCGCCGCGGATCTCCAGGTCCTTCATGGCCAGCTGCATGCCGGCGCCCAGTTCGTTGTGCGCCGCCACGGCCTTGAGCCGTTCCAGCGCCACCTCGCCCAGAGGCTTCTCCGACGGGTACAGGAAGTACGCGTAGGCGCGTTCACGGCCACGGCCCACACGGCCGCGGAGCTGGTGCAGCTGGGACAGCCCGTACTTGTCCGCGCCATCCACGATCAGGGTGTTGGCGTTGGAGATGTCCAGGCCCGTTTCGATGATGGTGGTGCACACCAGGACGTCGAACCGGCGTTCCCAGAAATCCACGATGATCTGTTCCAGGCGGCTCTCGGACATCTTGCCGTGCGCCACCTCCACCCGGGCCTCGGGCACCAGTTCACGGATCTTGGCCGCGGTCCGCTCAATGGTGGACACCCGGTTGTGCACCAGGAACACCTGGCCTTCGCGCATCAGCTCGCGGCGGATGGCGGCCGAGGTCTGCTTGTCCGTGTACGGGCCAACGTAGGTCAGCACAGGGTGCCGCTCCTCCGGCGGCGTGGCCAGGGTGGACGTCTCCCGGATGCCGGTCAGGGACATCTCCAGCGTCCGGGGAATGGGGGTGGCGCTCATGGCCAGGACGTCCACGTTGGTGCGCATCTTCTTCAGCGCTTCCTTGTGCTCCACGCCGAACCGCTGTTCCTCATCCACGATCACCAGGCCGAGGTCCTTGAACTCGAAGTCTTTGGACAGCAGCCGGTGCGTGCCGATCACCACGTCCACCGCACCGCTCTTCACGCCCTCGGCGGTCTCCTTGGACTCCTTGGCGGACTGGAAACGGGACAGCGGCTTGACCCGCAGCGGGAAGCCGGAGAAACGCTCCGTGAACGTCTCGTAGTGCTGCTGGGCCAGCAGCGTGGTGGGCACCAGGACGGCCACCTGCTTGCCGTCCTGCACCGCCTTGAACGCAGCACGGACGGCGATCTCGGTCTTGCCGTAGCCAACGTCGCCGGACACCAGGCGGTCCATGGGAATTTCCCGCTCCATGTCCGCCTTGACCTCGTTGATGGTGGTCAGCTGGTCCGGGGTCTCCACGTACGGGAAAGCTTCCTCGAGCTCGCGCTGCCAAGGGGTGTCAGGGCCGAAGGCGTGGCCGCGCGAGGCCATCCGGGCCGAGTACAGCCGGATCAGCTCACCGGCGATCTCCTTGACGGCCTTGCGTGCCTTGGACTTGGTGCTGGCCCAGTCCGCACCGCCCATCTTGCTCAGCACCGGAGTGTCCCCGCCCACGTAGCGGGTCACCTGGTCCAGCTGATCCGTGGGGACGAACAGCCGGTCACCCGGGGCCCCGCGCTTGGACGGCGCATACTCCAGGACCAGGTATTCCCGGACGCCGTCGCTGCCGCCGGCCACCTTGCGTTGCAGCAGTTCCACGAACCGGCCGATGCCGTGCTGTTCGTGGACCACATGGTCCCCCGCCACGAGCTGCAGGGGGTCGACGGCGTTGCGCCGCTTGGAGGGCATGCGCCGCATGTCCTTGGTGGACCCGGCGGAGGTGCGGCCCAACAGGTCGGCTTCGGTGAGCAGGCCCAGTTTCAGCCCGTCAAGGACGAAGCCGCGGCCGACGGCGGCAGTGGTCACCTCGATGATGCCCGCCTGGGGCTCGTGGTCAAGGCTGTCCACGCGGGCGCAGGGGATGTCGTTTTCGTGGAAGAGTTCCGCCAGGCGCTGGGCCGGGCCGGGGCCTTCGGTGGCCACCACGATCCGCCACTGGTCGCGGACATGCGAGCCGATAAAAGCCATCATCTCCGCCACGTCGCCCTGGTAGCCGCGAGGTTCGCGGGCGTGCAGGTTCAGGACGTCGATCTCGGGAAGGAGTTCCGCATCCTGCGCCAGTGACGTGATGGACCACCAGGAAACGCCATGCCCCAGCGCTGCCCCGCGGGTCTCCGCGAGCGAACGGAAGCTCGCCGAATGCAGCGCGGCCGATGCCTGCGAGCTGAGGTCCAATGGCGCGGCACCGCCGTCGGACGCCGTGGACCACGCTGCCTCAAGGAATTCCTCGTTGGTGGCCGAAAGGTCGTGGGCGCGGGTTCGCACCTTCTCGGGTTCGATGACGACGGCGATGGACTCCGCCGGCAGCTGGTCCACGAAGGGCACCATGGCGTCTACCAGCACCGGCGCCAAGGATTCCATGCCTTCGACCGCGATACCGCCGGCGATCTTTTCCAGCATGTCCGCGGCGGCAGGCAGCTCAGCCTTCAGCTTCGCGGCCCGTGACATGACGGACGCGGTGATGAGGATTTCCCTGCAGGGCGGGGCATGCAGTTCCGTGGGGTGGTGGATGCCGGGGGCGGACAGCGAGCGCTGGTCCGCCACGGCAAACCAGCGCATCTGGTCCACCTCGTCACCGAAGAACTCCACGCGGATGGGGTGGTCCTCTGTGGGCGGAAAGACATCGATGATGCCGCCGCGGACCGCGAATTCACCGCGGTGGGTCACCATGTCCACGCGCGCGTACGCGGCGTCGGCAAGGCTTCGCACCACGTCGGTGAACGAAACATCCTGGCCCACCCTCAGCGTGACCGGGACCAGGTCTCCCAGCCCGGCCACCACGGGCTGGACCACGGCGCGGACGGGAGCCACCACCACGCGCAGCCGCTCCGCCGTCGAACTTTCCGGATGCGCCAGCCGGCGCAGGACCGAGAGCCGGCGCCCCACCGTGTCCGACCGGGGCGAGAGTCGCTCATGCGGGAGGGTTTCCCAGCTGGGGAACTCGGCCACGGAGTCCGCGGGGAGGTAGGCGCGCAACGCCGCCGCCAGGTCCTCTGCCTCACGGCCGGTGGCTGTCACCGCGAGGACCACGCCGGGATCGGCGGCGCCTTCCTGCCCTGCCGCGGCGGCAGCCAGGCCATCCGCCATCTCCGCGAGCAGCACGGGCCGCAAACCTGCGGGCGCGCTGATTTGGTAGTCCTGTCCCCTGACGGCGAACCCGCGTCCGGCCTCAGCCCGGACACGGGCGAAAGACTGGTCCGGGGCCAATGCACGGCGCAGCCCATCGAGCGTGGGGCCGTGCGTGGCGGTAACGGGAAGGCTCATGACAGCTGCTCCTGGGGTATTCACGGAAGATCGCAGGCAACGCGAAAACCCGAAATTCGCTGCGAATCCCGGGTAACCCCAGCCTACCGCGCACCGGTGACATTCCGGTTTGGACGGATTTTCCACGGCTTCGCTGACGCAGGCGCCCGGGCTCCGGCGGGCTACGCTGGCAGGGCCGGACCTTTTTCCGGGAGCGGCCGTCCATAACGGCGGCGGCTCCGAACTGCTAACGCAGAACACAGCTGAGGACAAACAGGAGCCAGCATGACCGGAGACAGCACCACAGATTCGCCCGTACCGGCGCACGGGGGCCCAGCTTCGCCCCGGACGGTCCTGGTCACCGGGGCCACCGGCTACATCGGGGGCCGCCTGGTGCCCAAGCTCCTCGAGGCCGGCCACACCGTCAAGGTGCTGGTGCGCTCCCCGGACAAGATCGCGGGCGTGCCCTGGCGGAACCAGGTGGAGGTGGTGCAAAGCAGCCTGGACGACGGCGACGCGCTGCGCCAGGCGCTGGCCGGCGTCGACGTCTTCTATTACCTGGTCCATTCGATGGCGGCCGGGGCGGGCTTTGAGTCCAAGGAACAGGCCATGGCCCGGACCGCCGCCGAAGCCGCAGTGGCCGCCGGGGTAAGCAGGATCGTCTACCTGGGCGGGCTGCACCCGAAGGGCGTGGAACTCTCCACCCACATGCGGTCCCGGGAAGCGGTGGGCCAGGTATTCCTGGACAGCGCGGTGGACGCCATCGTGTTCCAGGCCGGCGTCGTGATCGGTTCCGGCTCTGCCTCCTTCGAAATGATCCGGCACCTCTCCGAAACCCTTCCGCTCATGCCCGCACCCAGCTGGGTCCGGAACAGGATCGAAGCCATTGCCGTGCGCGACGTCCTCTACTACCTGGTTGCTGCCGCGTCCCTGGAGGGCACCATCAACCGGACTTTCGATATCGGCTGCCGCCAGGTGCTGACCTACGCCAGGATGATGCAGGAATACGCCTCGGAGGCGGGACTGCCCTACCGGGTGGTGTTGGCGCTGCCCATTCCCGCACCGAAGCTGGCAGGCATATGGGTGGCGCTCACCACGCCCATCCCGTGGTCCATGGCGGTCCCGCTGGTCCAGTCGCTCCAGCATGACGCGGTGTCCAACGAGCACGACGTCGACGGGTACATTCCGCAGCCCGACGGCGGCCTCACCCCCTACCGAACTGCGGTGGCCCTGGCCCTGGGCAAGGAGCGGGACGGACAGGTGGAGACCACGTGGGCGAATGCCGGCGCGGATTCCGATCCCCTGCCCAGCGACCCGGAATGGGCGGGGCACAAGGTGTACATTGACGAGCGGACCTTCCACGGTGACGTGGACCCTGCCCACGTGTGGACGGTCATCGAGGGCATCGGCGGCAGGAACGGGTGGTACTCGCTGCCGCTGGCCTGGCAGGTCCGCGGCTGGCTGGACAAGCTGACGGGCGGAGCCGGGCTGCTGCGCGGCCGCCGCCACCCGCACACCCTGCACGCGGGCGAGGTAGTGGACTGGTGGCGGGTGGAAAGCATCGACAGGGGCAAGCTGCTGCGCCTGCGTGCCGAGATGCGGGCGCCGGGACGGGCCTGGCTGGAGCTCGCCGTGGAACCCGATGGTGACGGAAGCCGTTACCGGCAGCGGGCCATTTTCTTCCCGAAAGGCCTCAGCGGCAGGCTGTACTGGCTGGCCGTGCTCCCCTTCCACAGCTTCATCTTCCCGGCGATGGCACGGAACATTACGGCCGCTGCCCAGGAGCTGGTCAATGCGGAACGGCCGGCCGCAACCCCGTAGGATGTTTGGAGCCTCATCCGATCGCGACGTCCCAGGAGGACCCATGGCCCTGAGCGCCACCACCACCGTTCCGCACCCCGTTGACAGCGTTGCCGCTGTCCTGGTGAACGAGGATTTCCAGCGCCACGTCAGCCAGCTGGTAGGCGGAAACCTGGAATCGTTCACCGTTGACGGTGACATTGCCGGCGCCTTCAGCGCCACGCTGGTGCGGACGCTGCCCACCACCCGCCTTCCCGAGATCGCCCGGAAGTTCGTCGGCGAGCACCTGAAGGTGACCCAGGTGGAGACCTGGGATGCCCCGGCCGCCGATGGCTCCCGCAAGAGCAACATCTCCCTCAAGGTTGCCGGTGCCCCCGTTGACGTGACCGCTGTCCAGCGCCTGGTGGCCGAAGCCAGCGGAACGCGGGTGGAACTGGAGGGCGAGGTCAAGTCCTCCGTGCCGTTCCTGGGCGGCAAGATCGCCGACGCCGCCGAGCCCATGGTGGCAAAGGCACTGAACCTGCAGGCCACCCAGGCGCAGGCCTGGCTCGAAAGCCACTAGTTCATGCAGCTCCCTGTCTTCGCCGCGCTGGTCCTGATTATCGCCGGTGTTTGGTCGCTGGCCGTCTGGCCGCAGTTCCTGCGCCGGGTCATGAAGGACCCACGGGCACGCGATGCCGCCGGCAAAGCCACCAAATTCCTGACGGTGCACGTGGTGCTGGTCAGCATCTCGATGGTGCTGGGAGCGGCGACAGCCGTCATCGGTGTCCTGGGGCTGCTGGGTTAATAACCCGCCCTCGTTTTAACCCAAGAGGTCCACTTCCCACCGGGAAGCGGACCTCTTGGTGTTTGCGGGCAGTGCGTGCCTGCAGGCTGCAGCACGCGTTGCGGCCGGCCGGGTCAGGACGCCTGGTTCAGGGCATCCTCCGCGGCCACCCAGGAAATCATGGCGCATTTCACGCGGGCCGCGTACCTCGCGACGCCCTCAAATGCGGCGGCATCCCCCAGCAGTTCAGGATCGGCCGGGATCTTGCCCCGCGACCTGAGTACCTCGCGGAAACTGTCGATCACCTCGTGCACCTCCGCCACCGTCATGCCTTCGGCGAGGTCGCTGAAGACCGAGGCCGAGGCCATGGAGATGGAGCAGCCGGCGCCGTCCCAGGAAACCTGGGCCACTTTTCCGTCGGCCACGGCGAGCCGCAGGGTCACCTCGTCGCCGCAGACCGGGTTCAGCTGGTGGGACTGCCCGGTGGAAGCACCGCCTGGCGCTGGGGTTTCGGCCAGGCCGCTGCCGTGCCGGGCCTTGGAGTGGTCAAGGATAATCTGCTGGTACAACTGGTCAAGGCTCATTGCATACCTTCGGTTCTGGCGGCTAAGCGCGGAAGTAGGCCCGCACGCCCGCCACGGCGTCCAGGAACTGGTCTACGTCGTCGGTGGTGTTGTACAGGTAGGCGCTGGCGCGGGTGGTGGCGGTCAGCCCCAGCCGCCGGTGCAGCGGCTGGGCGCAGTGGTGGCCTACCCGGACGGCGATGCCCATCGAGTCCAGGAACTGTCCGACGTCGTGGGCGTGGACGCCTTCGACGTCGAACGCGGCCAGCCCGATGCGTTCCTCGCCGGCTGCCGGACCCAGGACCCGGATCCCGGGAAGCGCCTCAAGGCCTGCCACCATTCGCTGGCCAAGGTCCATTTCCCACCGGTGGATCCGGTCCAGGCCGGTCTCCGTGAGGTAGTTGGCGGCGGCGGCCAGGGCCACCGCCTGTGAAATGCGCTGCGTTCCGGCCTCGAAGCGCTGCGGAGCCGGGAGGTATTCTGCCCGTTCCATGGTGACCGTGGTGATCATGGAGCCGCCGGTGAGGAACGGTGGAAGGATGTCCAGGAGTTCCTGCCTGCCGTACAGCACGCCGATGCCCGTGGGTGCGAGCATCTTATGGCCGGAGAAAACAGCGAAGTCCACGTCAAGCTCTTTGACGTCCAGGGGCATGTGCGGCGCGGACTGGCAGGCGTCCAGGACTACCAGGGCATTGGAAGCGCGGGCCAGGGCCACCAGTTCACGGACCGGATTGATGGTTCCGAGGACGTTGGAGGCGTGCGTGAAGGCCAGCACCCTGGTACGGCTCCCGATGATCCCTGCGGCCTGCTCCAGGCTGAGCCGGCCGGCATCGTCGATGGGCAGGTAGCGGAGCGTCGCCCCGGTGCGGAACGCCAGTTCCTGCCACGGGATGAGGTTGGCGTGGTGCTCCATTTCGGTGACCACTATTTCGTCGCCCGGTTTCAGGGCAAGGCCCTTCAGTGCCGAGTCCCCCCGGCCCTGGGCAGCCCAGAGCGCGGCGTTGGACAGCGCGTAGGAAATGAGGTTGAGGCCCTCTGTGGCGTTGGAGGTCCAGACAGTTTCGGAATAGTCTGCCCCGACGAGGTCCGCCACGGTCTGGCGCGCATCTTCGAAGGCCTCGGTGGCTTCGACCGCAAGGTGGTGGGCGCCGCGGTGCACTGCCGCGTTGCGCTGCTCGTAGAACTCCTGCTCGGCTTCGATCACGCTGAGCGGGTTCTGGGATGTCGCACCGGAATCGAGATAGACCAGGGGCTTGCCGTTGACCATCTGGTTGAGGACCGGGAAGTCGTTGCGGATGCGGAGGACCTCGGCGTTATCCATGACCGGAACGGACCGCTCCAGGGTGGCGGGCGTTGATACTACGGCCAAGACGTGCTCCTTGAGATGCCAGCGGTTGACACTCAATTGTCCCACAGCACGGCTGTGGCGGCCGCCCGGAGGGGTCAGCCGCCACAGCCGCTCCGGGCTTCAGCCCGCGGAGCGGAGGGCCGGCGACGGCTGGGGGGAGAGTCTCGGTCTCAGAAGACTCTGACGTCGCCGGCCCCGTCTCGGTCCGGCCGCGTGGGCCGGAAGTTCAATGAGGCCTTGATGTGTTTCGGCAACCCGTGCGGCTCTTTACTGCCGTGTGCTTTGCCTCCTTAAGTAAATCCCGTGGGGCCGGCGTGCACACGAGTAGGGTGTACTCGAATTCCGGCAGGTGCCACTACGGGGACACTGAGTGTCGATACCCGCCGGGCCGCCGATGCACGGCGTTAAGGCAGGGCCACGGGTGGCTCCGGTGTCAGCAGGAGGGCGCGCGGAGTCGCCCCACACCCCGGCGAAAGACAGGGTGCAGGGCCCGCAGGTAAGAGGTACGGCGCGACGGCGGCAGCTACCGGGGAAGGGCGGTTTCCAGTTCGTCGCGGCTCCGCACGCCCAGCTTGACGTAGGTGCGGTACAGATGGCCTTCGACAGTGCGGACGGAGACCATGAGGCGCTGGGCGATCTCGCGGTCCGTGAGGCCCTGGACGGCGAGTTCCACGATGTCCTGCTCCCGTCGCGTGAGGTGCACTGTGGGAGCCGCCGCGATGAAACGGCCCTCGCGGAACCGCTCCCCCAGCTCGTGGTCGCACTTTTCACGCTGAGCCACGGCCTGCCGGGACCGGCGGCGCTCCCCCGTCTGGTCAAGAACGGCACTGGCACGGGCGTAGGCCTCACGGGCAAGGTTGACGAAGCCGGATTCCTCCAGCGAAGCCGCTGTCACCATCAGGGCGTCGCCATCGGCGGCTTCCCACCCGGTGGCAAGGGTCAGCATCGCTTCGGCCCAGCGCCCCTGCAGGCCGCCCGCTGCTTCCTGCACCATGGGAATGACGGAGGGATCTCCCAGGTCCCAGCAGATGGCGAGGAGTTCGAGCAACTGCCCGGCCCGGCCGGAAGCTTCGGTGGTGGTCATCAGCGTGTGGAGCGACGCCAGGCCTTTGCCGTCGTGTGCAAGGTACTCTCCCGCGGCCATCGCATAGCCGCGGGCCAGGAGGTCAGCGGGACCGCCGGCCATGGCGTCTGCATAGTCCTGTTCCAGCCGCTTGGCCTGCGCGGCGTCCCCCAGCCGCGCAGCCACGTAGTACCCCAGGGCGGACCCAAAGCCGAACAGCTGCAGGGGGTCGTTAAGGCGAAGCGCCTCCACGGCCGGGAGCAGCACCTGGTAGGCCCGTTCCATCCGGCCCTGGCGCAGCAGTGAGTACCCGCGCAGCACCTGCAGGCTGCCGTTGAACGTGGCCACTCCTGCAGCATGGGCGGCGGCGTAGCTGTTGAGTTCCCGCTCCGCGGACTCCCATTCGCCCATGGCGAGGTAACAGCTCACCAGCCTGCCGAGGACCACTTCCGGAAAGAAGTACAGGCTGTCCTCGAGCGGGGACAGCTCGGACGCGGCCCGGAGTGCGGCGTCAAGGCCGTCGCCGGGGCGGCCCGCCGCCGCGAGTGCGTGCGCCAGCAACGCTTCCCCCAGCGCGGCCATCGGTTCCGCCTTGGTCTCGGAGAGGCCCTGGACCCTGATGCCCTCCACCTCGTCCGCCAGTGCCTGGCAGTCCGCTTCGGCCCCCGACTGGAGCAGGCGCAGGAGCTGCACCGGCCAGGCGGGACCTGCTTCCCCGGCCTGGGCAGCCTGGCTGAGCACGTCGTCGGCCAGGACCGCCAGGGACTGCCCGGCTGCCTGGTGGGCCGATACCCGCAGCAGGAGGACGGCCGGCCCCTGCGGATCATCGGCAAGCGGTGCCCAGCACTCGTCGAGGAGGGCTGCGGCGTCAGCGTAGGCGCCGTCGTTGTAGAGCGCCCGGGCCTGGATGGCCTGGGCGAGCGGCAGTGCGCCCGGGTCCTGGATCCGGGCCGCGATGGAACGGGCGCTGTCATTCCGGAAAAGCAGGAGTGCTTCGCGGGCGGACTCCAGCATGTCCTCCTCGGACACTTTGACTCCAACTTCGATGGCCCACTCCACGGACCGCAGCCGCCCCTCTCCGCGAAGGACCGTGCCGTCCTGCCGGGACTGGATTTTCTCCTGCAATTGGAGGCTGCGGGAGACCGAGATGGTGTTCCTGATGGCGTCGGAAAAGAGGCCGTTCCAGAGGGACAGCTCGGCAGGCACGCCTGACGTTTCGACGGCCATCTGCTGGTCCAGCAGTGAGCGGACCACCGGCGCCCCGCAGATTTCTTCGATGACCTTGCGGCCCACAGGACCCGCCAGTGCGATGAGCTTGAGTGCTTCCTGTTCCTCGGGGTTGCGCCGCAGGTGGTCCTTGGCCACCACGGCTGTGAGCCGAGGTCCGTCGGCGGGAAGGGCACCCAGCAGGATCCAGATCCCGTTGCGCTTCGAGAGGATTCCCGCTTCGGCGGCATCGTGCAGCAGCGCATCGAGGAGGCGGGGGTTCCCGCCTGACGCTGCCCAGACAGCTTCAATGGTGGCGGCGGGAACAGTTCCGTCCAGCAGGTGGGCCAGGACTTCTTCGATCTGTTCCCTGTTCAGCGGGCGCAGGTCCACCCGTTCGGCGAGCCCGTCATACCAGAGCTGGTCCAATGGCTGGGGCAAGCCCGGACGCGGCCTTGCCGCCGCCACCACTGTGGCCCAGCCGGCCGAAATGAGGTCGGCCACCACGCCGGCGGAGGCATCGTCAAGGTAGTGGGCGTCGTCCAGCACCATCAGCACGGGCGCGCTGTTCCCGGCCCGCAGCTTTTCGAAATAGCTCCACATGGACCGCAGCACCGCCACCGGGGAGACGGATTCCTCGGCTGTCAGGTCACCGGTATAGGGCGTCAGGACACCGAACGGAACCGCCGCAAGGGCGGAGCTTCCATGGATCCGCAGGATGTTCAGCTCGCCGGCGAGGCGTTCGGAAATGGCTTCGGCCAGGGACGACTTTCCGATGCCGGGGCCGGCCATGACAAACACCGCCTGGCTGGTGCGGTTCCGGACGATGTTGCAGATCCTGTCCAGCGGTTCGCGGCGTCCGGTGAGGACCCTGCTTGCTGCTGCTTTGTGGCCGTTAGACGAGTCCAGTCAGATCACCCCTGGAGGTTACGCCGAGCTTGGTGAAGACCTGGTACAGATGGCCCTCAACAGTCCGGACTGACACGCCCATTTCCAGGGCAATGTCGCGGTTGGATGCACCCCGGCCCGCAAGCCGCGCTATTTGCCGTTCGCGGCTGGTCAGCAATGGGCTGCCGCTGCTGGGCACAATGGGGAGGTTCGCAACCGTGGTGGCCAGGATGTCCAGGCGGGCCTGGGCTGTGCGGGCCGAGATCGAGTCGCCGTCCTGGCGCGCGAAGTCCACCGCGAGGGCCATGCACCGGGCCTCGACGGCGTCCAGCTCCAGGGTGGCGGCAAGCTCTCCGCCGGCCAGGAGGGTCTTGGCATCCTTGGTGCGGCTGCCCAGGGCAATAAGCCGGGAGACCTCGGCCAGCGGACCCTGGCGGCGGCCGGCAATGTCTTCGAGCAACCGGAAATCGGCATCGCTGCCGTTGACCGTGGCCGCCAGCAGTTCGACGCCTGCAAGGGTGTAAAGGCCCGCGCCGAGGTTCCGCCGTGCAGATTCCTTGAGCCGCGCCACGGAGTCGGCGTCGTTCAGCCAGCGGCCGGCCGTCAGTGCGCAGAAGCGGATGACGCTCTCGTCAGCGAAGCCGGCGGCTGCAGGGATCCGTTGCAGCTTGCCCAGGTACTTGCGGGCCTGGGGAGCGTTTCCGGTCTGCGCGTAGGCCAGGGCGGTGGCGGCATACGTGTACCGGAGGGCGGTCTGGACGGGGTGGAGTTCCAGCTGCGCTCCGGCGGAGATCAGGAGGTCCAGGGCTGCGGCGCCGCGACCTGCGAAGACGTACGCTATCCCGGCGCCCAGCTCGCTTGAAGCTGTCCCGTAGGGCAGCCGGTACGGTTCGTCCGTGGTCTGGGGGCCCAGGAAGTCCAGGCACCGCCGCCACTGCCCCGCCAGCAGCAGCACCATGTAGGACTCTTTGGTGTACTGCTCCCGCAGCCCCACCACGTGGGAGGCGTCGCTGATCTGGCCGCCGAGTTGGCGCATCAGGCCGAGCGCGTCCATCTCACGGCCGGTGAGCACCAGCGCGGTCATCAGCAGGATCGCGGCGTGCATGCGGTAGCCGGTGTCCGGGTTCAGTTCGGGATCGGCGGCGGCAACAAGTTCGGGAATCAGTTCCGCGTAGTCGCCCATGAAGGCCCGGTACTCGAACGCGCTCAGGGCCACGCGGTTGGCTGCGACGGCTGCCGGTTCGGGCCAGGACGGCCGCTCGGCACCCGTACCGGCAAGCAGGCGCTCCCGGGCGTCGTCGAGCAGTGACGGCACCTTGTCCGCGTGCTCGGGCAGGCCCATCATCACCTTGGCCCTGGCCGCGGCCACCTGTGCGTACTCCTCGAGGTCGAGGGCGTCCAGCTCCGGCTGCGAAATGTCCTCAAGGGCGGCCAGCGCCTGGTCCGGCATGTCCAGCTGCAGGTAGGCAGCAGCGCGCTGCCGCTGGGCAGGAACCCATTCCCGGTCTCCGCGGCGAAGCAGTTCGCCGTAGGTGAGCGCGAACCGGGGGTCGAACAGCTGGACGGCGGCCTCGGCTGCCGAAAGGGCCAGCGCGGGGCTCAGTTCCGCCTCGCACTCGTGGGTCCAGGCGGCAAAGGCCATCAGCTCTTCAACGGTCATGCCCGCCGGGTCCGGCTCCACACCGCCAAGAAGCACGGCACGCAGTTCGCGGCGCCGGGCGATGCTCAGCCAGGTCCGCACGACGTCCCCGATGTATTTCTCCCGCAATGAGACCCAGCGGTGGTCTGAGTTGTCGATTTCGAGCAGTCCGCCGTCTTCCATATCCGCCACGACGTCGGCGCCGTAGATCGAGGTCAGCCGGGACAGCTCCACGCTCCGGGCGCAGGACAGCATTTCTATGACTTCGCGGGTTTCCGCGGTTTCCCGGGACCAGCGGGATCGGACGATGTCGTCGAGGCTGGCGGCGCCGTCGAGGACTACTTTGTCGCGCAGGGTCCAGACGGAGTCGGACAGCACCAGGTTGCCGGACAGCTGCTGCTCTGTGACCAGGGCCTTGAGCAGCAGCGGATTGCCTCCCACCATCTGGTGGTACGTGGTGACCAGGGAGGCGGACACGCGGTGGCCCAGCAGTGAAAGGAGGACCTGCCGTGTCTGGAGCTCATTGAGGTTGCTGAGCCGGACCTCGGTGAGCCGCCGGTCCGTGAGGAGCCAATGGAAGTCCGCGGGGAGGTCACTGATCTTGGGCGCCACGGCAATGATCTTGGCGGTCCCGGTCAACAGCACGTTGAGGAGCACGCCGGCGCTGAGATCGTCGATGGTGCCGGAGGTGTCCAGCGTGATGACGCAGGGCCTGCCGGCGGCGTCACTGCGGATCAGGGATGTGATGCCGCGCAGGATGGCGGTGGGCGAGCCCATATAGGCCTGCGGGAGGCGTGCCAGGAGGAAGGACAGGCATCCGTAGGGTGTGGTGGAGCCGGCGGGTCCGCTGCGGAGCTGAAGCGACCAGACGTCCGGGCCAAGGTCCGTGACGGCGGCACGGGCGAGGGATGATTTGCCGACGCCGCGGCCGCCGGTGATGACGACGCCCAGCGAGTTCTCTGCGGTCAGTGCGGTGCGGACGGTTTCGAGGTTGGCGCTGCGGGCGGGCACGGACCATTGCGGCCCCGGACTGCCCTGGGCCGGAGTACGCAACCCGACGTCCAGGGGTGCTGGCCCGCGCCCCCAGCTGAGTGGCTCGATTGACATGAACGTTCCCCTACATCCAGCTATAGCGGAATGTAGCCCCTTTGCTCCCCCGCATAGCAAGAAGAGTACCTTGCCCGGCGGACAACGAGACAGGTCAAAGCCACTTTAAGTTTTTTGTGGCGCGGGCCGGTACCCGTTATCCGGCTGTCTTGGCCGGGTGGAACTTCTGTTGCGCGGCGGTGAGGCCCTCCTGCAGGAGCAATTCGACGGCGTCGGCCGCCTCGTCCAGCAGGAACGGGAGCTCCTTAAGCTCTGCAGTTCCGAAATCGCGCAGCACATAATCGGCCGTGTCCATGCGGCCGGGCGGGCGGCCCACGCCAACCCTGACCCGGAGGTAATCCTTGGTGGCCAGCGCCTTGGAGATGTCCCGCAGGCCGTTGTGGCCGCCTTCGCCGCCGCCGATCTTGAGTTTCACCGTATTAAAGGGGATGTCGATCTCATCGTGGACCGCCACCACGTGGTCCGGTGAAATCCCGAAGAAATTTGCCAGCGCGGACACCGGCCCGCCGGAGACGTTCATATACGTCATGGGCTTGGCGAGCACCACGCGGGGGCCTCCGATGCCCAGGCGCCCTTCGACTACCTGGGCGCGTGCTTTATGGCTCTTGAACCCGGCGCCGACCCGGCCGGCAAGTTCGTCGAGGACCATCTGGCCGACGTTGTGCCTGTTCCCTTGGTACTGGGCGCCGGGGTTGCCGAGGCCAACAATGAGCCAGGTATCAGTCATGGATCAATCCTAAGGTGGGTGGTCTCGCGGCTCAGGCATGGCAATGGCCGGACCCCTGCGGGATCCGGCCATCGGCGCAAGTGGCGGAAGGCTACTCGGCAGCAGCTTCTCCGGTGGCTGCAGCTTCGCCGGCGGGAGCCTCGGCCTGCTCGCCCTCCTCCTCGGCGATTTCAACTTCCTCGGAGATGTTCACAACCAGCGCCTCGGCGTCGGTCAGCAGGACGGTGCCCTTGGGCAGCACGAGGTCGGATGCGTGGATGTGCTCGCCGGCCGCGCGGCCTTCGATGCTGACCTCGACGGCGGTGGGCAGGTGGGTTGCCTCAGCCTCGAGGGACACGAGGGTCAGTTCCAGGTTGTGGACGGTGCCCGGTGCGGACTCGCCTGCAACGTGGACCGGAACGTCGACGTTGACCTTCTCGCCCTTGCGGACGGTCAGGAGGTCGATGTGCTCGATGATCTGCTTGATCGGGTCGCGCTGGATGTCCTTGACCAGGGCCAGGTGGCCTTCGCCGTTGATGTCCAGGGACAGCAGGGCGTTGGCGGTGCGGACGGCCAGGGTGGTGGCCTTGGCGGGGAGGGTGATGTGGATGGGCTCTGCGCCGTGGCCGTAGATGACGGCGGGGATCAGGTTGGCCATCCGTGCACGGCGGGCGTAACCCTTGCCGAATTCGGTGCGCAGTTCTGCTGCGAGCTTCTGCTCAGACATGGAATCTCCTTGAAGGCTAAACGGTGTTCAGCGAGGGCGGAGGTCTGGGATGACCTTCAACGCCGGGCGGCCGGGGCGGCCCAATCCAAGAAGGCTGTTCTTCATCTGAAGGACAGGTCAGACCCAGTCGATCACGGAGATCTGCGAGCCGTCGAAGCGGCCACTCTCCCTCGCCAAGGTTTCGGGGTAAAGCCTACCAGTGCCGGCACCGTTTACTGAAAACGGTACCGGCACCGGCAGGGTCAAGCTGGTGCTAGGCGTTGCCGTCGAACAGGCTGGTGACCGAACCGTCGTCGAACACTTCACGCACGGCGCGGGCAATCAGCGGCGCGATGGACAGCACCGTCAGCTGCGGGAAGCGCTGCGACGAGTTCAGCGGCAGGGTGTTGGTGACCACCACTTCACGCGCGCCGGATTCGGACAGGCGCTGTGCCGCCGGCTCGGAGAAGACGGCGTGCGTGGCGGCGATGATGACATCCTTGGCGCCGGCGTTCTTCAGCACCTGGACAGCGCCGGAGATGGTTCCGCCGGTATCGATCATGTCGTCGATCAGGACGCAGGTGCGTCCCTCGATCTGGCCCACAACGGTCTTGGACACGGCCTGGTTGGGGACTGTCAGGTCGCGGCTCTTGTGGACGAAAGCCAAGGGCGCACCGCCCAGGCGCTCGGCCCACTGTTCGGCGACGCGGACCCGGCCGGTGTCCGGGGAAACCACGGTGATGTTTTCGGCATCAACGCGGGTGCGGATGTAATCAGCCAGCAGCGGGATGGCCATCAGGTGGTCAACGGGGCCGTCGAAGAAGCCCTGGATCTGGGAGGTGTGCAGGTCCACGCTCATGATGCGGTCCGCACCGGCAGTCTTGTAAAGATCGGCCACCAGGCGGGCGGAGATGGGTTCGCGGCCGCGGCCCTTCTTGTCCTGCCGGGCGTACGGGTAGAACGGCGACACCACGGTGATCCGCTTGGCGGAGGCCCGCTTCAGCGAATCAATCATGATCAGCTGTTCCATGAGGTGGTTGTTCAGCGGGGCCGGGTGGGCCTGGATCACGAACGCGTCAGTGCCGCGGACGCTTTCACCGGCGCGGACATAGATCTCGCCGTTGGCGAAGTCGTACGCGTCCACCGGGAGGAGGTCGGTGCCGAGCTCCTTGGCGATTTCCCGGGCCAGCTCCGGATGTGCCCGCCCGGTGGCGAGCACCAGCTTCTTCTCGCCATGCGCCGTAATTTCGCTCATTGTTACTTGCCCTCTTCTGTAGATGCCGGGGTACTTGAGGAGTTGTTGATGGCCGCCTGGGCCAGTTCGGCGGATCGGCTGCCGGGACGGTTGGCCGGGACCCACCCTTCGGTGTTGCGCTGGGCAGCGATGCTCAGCGCAAGCGCACCTGCCGGGACGTCCCTGCGGATCACCGCGCCGGCGCCGCTGTAGGCGCCGTCCCCCACGGTGACCGGTGCAACGAAGACCGTATTCGAACCCGTCCTGACGCCTGAGCCGATGACGGTGCGGTGCTTCTTCTCGCCGTCGTAATTGGCCGTGATGTTGCCGCAGCCGATGTTGGTGTCTTCGCCGATTTCAGCATCGCCTGCGTAGCCCAGGTGGGACAGCTTGGAGCCGCGTCCGATGGTGACGTTCTTCGTTTCGTAGAAAGCGCCGATCTTGCCCTTTTCGCCAAGGACGGTGCCCGGGCGCAGGTAAGTGAACGGTCCGACGGCGGCGCGCGGGCCGATCGTCGACCCGGAGCCGTGGGTGCGGATCACCGTTGCGCCCTCGCCCACCTCAACGTCGGTGAGCGTGGTGTCGGGTCCGACGACGGCATCCCGCGCCACCGAGGTGGAGCCGTGCAGTTGCGTATTGGGCAGCAGGCGGACGTCCTCGTCCAATGTGACGGAGGAGTCGATCCAGGTGGTGGAAGGATCCACCACTGTCACGCCGGCGCGCATCCATGCCTCCACGGTGCGCCGGTTCAGTTCGGCACCGAGGGCGGCGAGCTGGACGCGGTCGTTGGCGCCCTCCACCTGCCAGCGGTCAGCGGTGACGACGGCGGCAACGCGGCCGCCTGCCTCGCGCGCCAGACCCAGCACGTCGGTGAGGTATTTCTCGCCCTGGGCGTTGTCGGTGGTGACCTTGCCCAGTGCTTCGCGCAGCACGGCGGCGTCGAAGGCGTAGATCCCGGAGTTGACCTCGCGGATCAGCCGCTCGGCGTCGGTGGAGTCCTTGTGTTCGCGGATGCCGGTCACGGTGCCGTCTTCCCCGCGGAGGATCCGGCCGTAGCCTGTGGCGTCGTCCAGGACTGCGGTGAGCACGGTGACCGCGTTGGCGTCCCGTTCATGGGTGGCGACGAGTTCGGCCAGCAGCCCGCCGGAGAGCAGCGGGACGTCACCGTAAGTGACCACCACGGTGCCGGTGAGCTCTTCCTTGGCGTCCAGCGCCTGCAGCGCCACCTCCACGGCACGGCCCGTGCCGGGCACCTCGTCCTGGTCCACGATGGCCGCGGACGGGTCGAGTTCCGCCACGTGCCCGGCCACAAGGTCTCGTTCGTGGCGGACCACGATAGCGAGCTGGCGGGGTTCAATGCTGCGGGCGGCGAGGAGCGCGTGGCCCACCATCGAGCGTCCACCGATTTCGTGGAGGATCTTGGGGGTACGTGACTTCATCCGGGTACCGGCACCTGCTGCCAATACGATGACTGCGGCCGGACCGGTGTTTTCAGGGATCACGTACGGATTCTCCTCGCTTTGTTGCGCTGGCGCGTCATGGTGTCCGGCCAACCTCCGCCGGCCCGGCACCGGGAGTTACCTGCTGAACTCCCCGCACAGCAGTTCCGCCCATAGGATTCGAACCTATACTCCACGGCTCCAAAGGCCGGGGTGCTGCCGTTACACCAGGGCGGACCATGCCTCCGGCACAAGGCCCCGGGCACAAGTCCCTATTTTGCCACGGCTTCGGGGCAGCGCGCGACACAGCCCCGGTTGACCGGGAGCCGGGCGCCCCGGAAACCGGGAAAACGGGCCCGCCGGGGTAGGGCATGATGGAAATGTGAGCAACAACCCTCCGCGGACACGGATGACCGGCCTTCAGCGGCGGAACCAGCTGATCGACGTGGGGCGTGGCCTGTTCGCAGTCCGCGGGCTGGACGGCACCACCATCGAAGAAATCGCCGCCTGCGCGGGCGTCTCGAAACCGGTGATCTACGAGCACTTCGGCTCCAAGGAAGGCCTCTACACCCAGGTGGTGGACTTCGAGTTCCACATCCTCCTGGACGCCATCAACACCGCGCTGGCCGCCGAAGCCAAGCCGCGCGTCCTGGTTGAACGCGCCGCCCTGGCCCTGCTCACCTACATCGAGGACCGCACTGAGGGGTTCCGGATCCTCATGCGCGACGCTCCCCCGTCCCAGCCCGAGGGCGCTTTCTCCACCCTGCTGTCCCACGTCACGGCCAGGGTGGAGCACATCCTGTCCGACGAGTTCTCCCGGCGCGGCTTCAGCGGCCAGGACGGCGCCATGTATGCCCAGATGCTGGTGGGCATGGTGGCCATGACCGGCCAGTGGTGGCAGGACAGCCGCCAACCCGACAAGAACACCGTCGCGGCGCACCTGGTCAACCTCGCCTGGAACGGCCTCACCGGCCTCAAGAAGGACCCGGAGCTGCAATCTGAGGCGTGAGTTGCCGCGTTGCCTTTGTCAGTCGCCGAGGAGTTCTGAGGCTTCGAGCCACTCCATTTCCAGGGTGTCCTTTTCGTCGGTGAGGTCCTTGAGTTGCTTGTTCTGGGTGGCGAGCTTGTCGAAGTCGCCGGCCTCGGTGGCCTTCAGCATCAGGTCATGAAGCTTCTTTTCCTCTTGGTCGAGCTTCTTGATCTGCCGCTCGATCCGGTTGAGGGCCTTGCGGGCTTCGCGCTTTTCGGCTTCGGAGGGGCCGGTCCCGGTTGCCGCAGATGCGGCGCCGGCGCTGGTGACGGGGTTTCCGCCGCCGGTCACGGTGGAACCGGCCAGGGCGGCCTCGCGGAGTTCAAGGTACTGGTCCACGCCGCCGGGCAGGCCACGGAGCTTGCCGTCGCCAAGGAGCGCCATCTGGTGGTCGGTGACGCGTTCCAGCAGGTAACGGTCGTGGCTGACTACCACCAGGGTTCCGGGCCAGCCGTCCAGGACGTCCTCGACGGCGGCGAGGGTGTCGGTGTCGAGGTCGTTGGTGGGCTCGTCGAGCATCAGCACGTTGGGTTCGCCCACCAGCAGCCGCAGCAGCTGCAGGCGGCGCCGCTCACCACCGGAGAGGTCCCGGACCGGTGTCCACTGCTTCTGGTTGGTGAACCCGAGCTGCTCCACCAGCTGGCCGGCGGTGAATTCCTTGCCGCCCACGTTGAAGGAACGCTTCTCGCGCTCAATGACCTCGATGACACGCAGGTCAGCGACGTCGTCGAGCTCCTTGACTTCCTGGGTGAGGACCGCGGTGACCACCGTCTTGCCGCGCTTCAGCTTCCCGGCGTCGGGGGCAATCTCGCCGTTCAGGAGCTTCAGGAGTGTGGTCTTGCCGGCGCCGTTGACGCCCACCAGGCCCAGCCGCTCACCCGGGGCCAGTCGCAGGGTGATGTTGTCGAAAAGCTTCCTCCCGTCGTCGTCGCCCTGGAAGTTCAGCGAGACGTGTTCCAGGTCCAGGACGTCTTTGCCCTGGCGCGCGGTGGCCATCTTGTTCAATGCCATGGAATCACGCGGCGCGGGAACGTCGGCGATGAGCGCGTTGGCCGCCTCGATCCGGAACTTCGGCTTGGCGGTGCGGGCGGGGGCTCCCCGGCGCAGCCAGGCGAGCTCCTTCTTGACCAGTTGCTGGCGCTTGCCTTCCACCACGGAGGCCATCCGGTCCCGCTCGGCCCGGGCGAGGACGTATGCAGCGTAGCCGCCTTCGAAGGGGTCCACGATCCCGTCGTGCACCTCCCACGTCTTGGTGCAGATTTCGTCGAGGAACCAGCGGTCGTGGGTGACCACCAGGAAGGCGCCCTGGTTGGCGCGCCAGCGCGATTTCAGGTGGCGGGCCAGCCAGGCAACACCTTCGACGTCAAGGTGGTTGGTTGGCTCGTCGAGCATGATGACATCGTGGTCCTCGATCAGCAGCTTGGCCAGGGCCACCCGCCGCTTCTGCCCGCCGGAGAGCGCGTGGACGTTGGCGTGCCAGTCGACGTCGGACACCAGGCCGCCCATGACTTCACGGATTTGCGGGTTGCGAGCCCACTCGTAGTCGGCCTGGTCGCCGACGATCGCCACGCCCACTGTCAGGTCGCCGTCGAGCACGTCGCTCTGGTCCAGGTAGCCGACGTTGACGTCGCCGCGTTTGGTAACGCGGCCGGAATCCGGGGTGGAGCGCAGGGCGAGCAGCCGCATCAGGGTGGACTTGCCGTCGCCGTTCCGGCCCACCATGCCGATGCGGTCGCCCTCCTCGAGCCCGAGCGTGACGCCGTCCAGGACTGTGCGGGTCGCGAAGGAGACCGTGAGGTTTTCGCCGCCAAGAAGGTGTGCCAAAAAGAACTGCTTTCTGCTGCCCGGATGGGCGTTGCGCTGCTAGAGAAGGGTGTCGGAGATGATGCGGGCACCGGGAACGGGACCGTGGACGGCGAGGGCGGAAAGGCCTTGGTGCTGCAGGTCTTCCGCCAATGCTTCCGCTGCCACGGAGTCATCCGCGAGCAGTGCCACGGTGGGCCCGGAGCCGGACACGATGCCGGCGATGGCGCCATGCGATTCGCCGATGCCCAGCGTATCGCGCAGTGAGGGGGCCAGTTCAATGGAGGCCCGCTGGAGGTCGTTGACCAGGATGCGGCTGAGGGCGTCTGCGTCGCCACCGCGGAGCGCGGCCAGGATGTGGGGGTCGACGCCGGTGGGCTCGTCCGCGTCCACGCCCTCGGCTTCACGCAGCCTGTCCAGGGTCCGGAAGACTTCCGGGGTGGGCAGGCCGAAGTCGGCGGTAACCAGGACCCAGTGGGTCTTTGCCTTGGCGAGTGCCGGCGACAACTGGTCACCAACCCCGAGCCCTACCGCCGTTCCGCCGAGCAGGGAGAACGGAACGTCGGCTCCGAGTTCGGCAGCAAGGTGCGCGAGTTCCTCCCTGGACAGGCCGCTGTTCCACAGGGCATCACAGGCCAGGAGCGTAGCGGCGGCGTCCGCCGATCCCCCGCCCATTCCGCCGGCCACGGGCACCCTCTTGGTGATTTCCAGGTGGACCCCGGTGGCGTGCTCGGAAACGTCAGCCATGATGGCGGCGGCCCTGTACGCCAGGTTGCTGGCGTCAAGGGGGATGTCGACGGCGTCAAGGTCAAGGGTGCTGCCCGGGCTCAGGCTCACCGTGATGCCCGGCGTTTCCGTGCTGGTGGCGGCGACTTCTTCATAGAGGGAGACGGCCAGGTAGACGCTGGCCACGGAATGGTAGCCATCGGGCCGGAGCGGGCCGACGTCCAGCGAGACGTTGATCTTTCCGGGAGCCTTGACCCGGACCGTCCGTGCCGCGAACCGGACGGCGGGCGTGTTCACGCGCCCGCTTCCTTGGCTTCGGCGATTCGGGCGAACGCGGCGATGTCGATGACCTCACCGCGTGCCGTGGGGTCAACGCCGGCCGCCAGCAGGCAGCGTTCGGCTTCAGGTCCTCCCCCGGCCCAGCCGCTGAGCGCGGCGCGCAGGGTCTTGCGACGCTGGGCGAAAGCTGCATCAATCACGGCAAAGACCTGTTTGCGGGTTGCACTGGTGGCAGGCGGCTCGCGCCGGGTGAAGGCGACCAGTCCGCTGTGAATCTTGGGCGCGGGCCAGAATACGTTCATGCCGATCACGCCGGCTTTGCGCATCTGGCTGTACCAGGCTGCCTTGACGGACGGAACGCCATAGGTCTTTGACCCCGGACCGGCGGCCAGCCGGTCGGCTACCTCGTCCTGGACCATGACCAGGCCGTGCTGCAGGCTGGGGAAATGCTCCAGGAGGTGCAGGACCACGGGCACCGCAACGTTGTAGGGCAGGTTGGCTACCAGCGCCGTAGGTTCCACAGGAAGTTCCGTGACCTTCATGGCGTCAGCCTCGACGAGATGGAAATTTCCGACCGCGGCCGGCCGCCATTCAGCCACCGTTGCGGGAAGCTTGGCGGCGAGGACGGGATCGATCTCCACAGCCACCACTGCCGCGGCGGCGTCCAGCAGGCCCAGTGTCAGTGAGCCGAGGCCCGGGCCGACTTCCAGGACCGTCTCGTCGGCCCCGACTCCTGCTGCTGCCACGATCCTGCGGATGGTGTTGCCGTCGATGACGAAGTTCTGGCCCAGGGTCTTGGTGGGCCTGACGCCGATCTCCCCTGCCAGCCGGCGAATGTCGGATGCACCGAAAAGCGGTGCGGGCGCGGCGGGGTTGGGTTCAGTCACCTAGGTATCCTATCCCGCGTGGCCGGGCCGTTTCCGCCGGGCCGGCCGTGTTAACGGCCGAAGCCGGGCCCGGGAAAATCCCGGGCCCGGCTTCGACGCGTGGACCATGCCAGTACGGGCTGGCAGCGGATCAGCTAGCTGCTGGCTGCCCAGCCGCAGCCCCACGGCTGCAGGCCGCGCTGCGCGTACACGCGGTTGGCGATGTCGATCTGCTGGGCCTTGGTGGCCAGGCTGGCGTTGGGTGCATAGGCCCCGCCGCCGGCGCCGATCCACGTCCGGATGTCGAACTGCAGGCCGCCGTAGTAGCCGTTACCGCTGTTGATGCTCCAGTTGCCGGTGGACTCGCACTGGGCGATCTTGTCCCACATGGCTTCGTTCATCATGGCCGGAGCAGCAGCGCCGGTGTTGTTGCCGGCGGCCGGGGCCGCAGCGGCCTGGGCGACAGGCTTTGCCTTGGTGCCGATCGTGACCTTCTCAGCGACGGGCTGGACGGCTACGGCTTCAGAGACGAGGGTGCGGGAGGCTTCACGGCCATCCACGAGGACCAGCTTGAAGGTCTTCTCCAGCTTGCCAGCGGCGCCTGCCTGGGTAACTTCCTTCTCACCCTTGAGCATCTCGGCGTTTTCGGTGGTCACGGTCTCGAAGGGGACGTCCTCGGAGGTCTTCGCGGTCTGGCCGTTATCAACCCGGGACACCTTGATCACCATGTTGTTGACGACGTGGGCGTTGGCAGGCTGGGAGGTCCGGTCGTTGGCGCCGATGGTCAGCCCGGCGCTTTCGAGCACGTCGCCTACGGTAGCCGCGGTGGTGGTGGTGGTGTTCACCTTGCCGTCGGCGACAATGCTGACGGACTTGGGGGTGGAGATGGACACGAAGGAACCGGCGAGTGCGAGCTGCGCGTCCTTGGGGACTGAGAGCGATGAGGTGCTGGCCACGCCGAGTTCGGTGACCAGGCCCGCGACGTCCTGCGCGGTGGTGCTGACCGTTTTCTCAGCTCCGTCGAGGCTGACCTTGACTTCCTTGGCCTGGTTGACGTTGATCACGGTTCCGTTGTGGACCGAGGCGTCGATGGCCGGGGAAACCCTGTCTGCGGGCTTCAGTTCGATGTTGGCACTCTTGACCACCTGGCCGACGGTGCCGCCGAAGGTCTGGACGGAAGAGACCTTGCCATCGACGTTGAGCGTGATGGTTTTGTTATTGCCGACGAAGGCTACGAGCCCCGCCACCAGGGTGCAAAGCACCAGCAGCTGGGCTCCAACCTTGAAAAAGCTGATCTTGCTATCCGATGTGAAGAACTTGACCACGATTGCCCGTAACTTTAGGTCCATCCGGGCACGGGGATTTGCGCAGTAAAATGCCCGGCACCGCCTTTGAACAGCAGTCCGGGCACCTTTGCGCCGCCTGCTTCCCGCCAGCAGCCAGGACGGGACAGGATCCCGGCTTGTGATGCTGAAAAGGAAGCTAAATTACCCGTTGGCCTTCCCCGACCCCGGCTAATAGTTTTCCACTGTAACCGTAG
This sequence comes from Pseudarthrobacter equi, assembly GCF_900105535.1. Taxonomy (NCBI): domain Bacteria; kingdom Bacillati; phylum Actinomycetota; class Actinomycetes; order Micrococcales; family Micrococcaceae; genus Pseudarthrobacter; species Pseudarthrobacter equi. The sequence continues at coordinate 1,721,201 of NZ_LT629779.1, read as the reverse complement.
CGTTATAAACGGGCCAACAAATTTGCATACCACGTATGCCTCAAAGGTCACTCAATGTGACACTTTTCAGCTCCAGGATCCGTATGCCCCCAACGTATTTGAGCTGATCCGGGTGCACAGCTCCGAGAGGTCCGTGCCTGTCAATTCAGCCATGGCCCGGACGGTGTACGGCACCATGTAGCTGGCGTTGGGCCGGCCCCGGTGCGGATGCGGGGTCAGGAACGGGGCGTCTGTTTCCACCAGGACGAGTTCCGGGTCTGCGACCGCGAGCGCGGACCGCAGGTTGGCCGCGTTCCGGAAGGTCAGTGTTCCGGCGAACGACATGTACCAGCCCTCGCGGTTGCAGATGGCGGCAAGCTCCTCATCGCCGGAGAAGCAATGGAATACCACCCGGTCCGGAGCACCCTCTTCCGCCAGGACCTGCACCACGTCGGCATGCGCGTCCCGGTCGTGGATCTGGAGGGTGAGGTCCAGCCGTTTGGCGATGTCGATGTGCCGCCGGAATGAGTACCGCTGATGTGCAAGCCCCTCGCCTTCCGTGCGGAAGAAGTCTAGGCCCGTCTCGCCGATGGCACGGATCCGCGGGTGGGCTGCCAGCTCTTCAATCTCAGCGAGAGCGTCCTCGAGTTCGCCGCGGGCGGCATAGCCGGGAGCATCATTGGGGTGCAGCGCCACAGCGCCCAGCAACCGGTCATCCTGCTGCACCGCCTGAACGGTGAACCGCGACGATTCCAGGTCGCAGCCCACCTGGACTGCCCCCTGGACACCCACAGCGGCAGCAGCGTCCATAGCTTCGGTGATTCCTACCGGCCCTTTTCCGTCTGGAAAATCCAGGTGCGTGTGGTTATCCATTACCGGTACCGGCAGCGGTTCGGGCGCGGGCGGATATTCGCGTTTCGGGGACGCTGCGCCACTCTGGGAGCCTTCCGTTGTGGGTTCGCGGTAGGCATCGGGGGTCTGCGGACTGCACATCACTCCAGCCTAACGGCGGAGGGCACCACGATTTCGCCGGAACTCTATGCCAGGCCAGGCAGTTGTGTTAGTAGTCTGGTGGGAGCACATGAGAACGCCCACCGACGGGCGAAGGCAGGCTTGCTGTCCCGTCCAGGTGAAACCCTGGCTGAAAGGTTGCCGATGGAATCTTACCGACGCACTGCCAACGATGTGAGCGCTGCGAACCGCAACCTGGCGGGCGTTTCCGATCCCGTCAGCCACCTGAACGGCCACCGTGCCGCCGCCATGGACGCTGACTCGTTCCACGACGCCAGCCAGCGGATCCTCAGCACTGTCAACACGGTGATCGACGGGAAGTCCGACGCCGCGGAGCTTGCGTTGACCGTCCTGCTCGCCCAGGGCCACCTGCTGCTGGAAGACGTTCCAGGCGTCGGCAAGACCCTGTTGGCCAAAACCCTTGCCAAAACCATTGACTGCACCGTCAGCCGCATCCAGTTCACGCCGGACCTGCTCCCCTCGGACGTGACCGGCGTGTCCATTTACAACCAGTCATCCAGGCTCTTCGAGTTCCGTCCGGGAGCAGTTTTTGCCAACATCGTCATCGGCGACGAGATCAACCGGGCGTCAGCGAAAACCCAGTCCGCCCTCCTCGAATGCATGGAGGAGCACCAGGTGACGGTGGACGGCACGTCCTACCGGCTTGATGAACCGTTCATGGTGGTTGCCACCCAGAACCCCATCGAGATGGAAGGCACCTACCCGCTGCCAGAGGCCCAGCGCGACAGGTTCATGGCCAGGATCTCCATGGGCTACCCGGACAAGGACGCCGAAATCGAGATGCTCGAAACCCATCAGGCGGCGTCCCCGCTGGCAAAGGTCTCAGCGGTGGTCACCGCCGCGGAGGTAGCGGCCATGATCACCACCGTCCAGCAGGTCTACGTCTCGCAGGCCGTGAAGGAATACACCGTGTCCGTCGGCAGGGCTACCAGGGAGAGCCCGCTGCTGCGGTTGGGTGCCAGTCCGCGATCCATGCTGCAGTTGCTTCGCGCTGCGAAGGCGACCGCAGCCCTGGACGCCCGCGACTTCGTCCTCCCCGACGACGTCATTCAGGTGGCCGAGGCTGTCCTGGCGCACCGGATCATCCTGGACCGCAAAGCTGCCGGCGCCGGCGAAACAGCGCACACCGTCCTGCAGGGCATCCTGTCGCGACTCCCGGTTCCGCAGGCACCCGCAGATGCCGGCAACACTGCGGGTTCAGGCACTGCCGCCGGAACGCGGAGCCAGGCCGCCCGCAACGCCGCTTCCGTGGCAGGTTCGGGCAGGAACCGCTAAGCGGTACGCCATGGCCCTCCTGGACAGACTGCCCCAGCACCTATTCACCGCACGGGGGTGGGGCATGCTTGCTGCCGGGGGCTTCACCCTTGCCGCCGCCCAGATCATGGGACGCAGGGACCTTCTGACCCTCAGCATCCTGCTGCTGGTCCTCCCGCTGGTTTCGCTGGCCGGTATCCGGTTGGTGAAGCCCCGTTTCCGGGTGTATCGGGAGTTCCATCCTTCGCCGGTGGAAACGTCCTCCCCCACCACCGTGCGCCTTGCCGTGGCGCGGACCGGTGCAGGCAGCGGCCGGGCCAGCATGGAGGAACGCTTGCCGCCGCGGTTCGGTTCTTCGCCCTCGTTCAGGTTTCCCTCGCGTACGGCATCCGGCGGTACCAGCCGCTATGAATACCACCTGCGTTCGGAGCAGCGCGGCCAATTCCGCATTGGGCCGGTCACCGCCGAGTTCACGGACCCCTTCGGGTTGTCACTGCACCGCCAGTCCATCGACGACGGCGACACGCTCACCGTGACGCCGGCCGCCGTCGTACTCCCCGCTACCGGCCTGGCCGGCGCGCGCGGGAACGATGGCGTGACGGCAACCAGGACCCGCGCCAACCCCAGCGACGACGACGTCATGACGCGCGAATACCGTCACGGCGACCCCATGCGAAGGGTCCACTGGGCGGCCACCGCCCGGCACGGTTCGCTGATGGTCCGCCAGGAAGAATCCGTCACCACGCCGGAGGCCACGATTATCCTGGACCACCGGTTCGGGGCATTCTCCAGTGGTTCCACCGCTGCCGGCGGTCTGGCCGGCCAGGCCGGCCAAGCCAGCCAGGACGGGCATTCCATGCTGACCAGCCGGACGTTTGAATGGTCGGTGGTGGCGGCAATGTCCATCAGCGCACACCTGGCAGAGCGGAACTACGGCCTGCGCTTCCTGGATGTCCGCGGCGAGCCCGCCTTCCTGCATTCGCCCTCGGCGCCGGAACCGGAGTCAGAGGAATACGGCGGCGCGTCAGGGCTGCAGTCCATCGCAGAGAGCCTCGCTGCCATCCAGCTCACGGGGCCGCACCACGTCCGGACCAATGGCAGGTTCCGTCCGTCCGCCGGGCCGGTTTCCGCTCCGGCACTGCTGCGCCCCCGCAGCCGCAATGGCCAGGATGCGGGACCCGCCGCCTTCGACGACAGGCTCATGGACAAGCTGTCCGCGCACCGCATGCGCGGGCCACTGATTGCGGTCCTGGGCCGCATTTCGCCCGAAGAGGCAACCGCCCTGGCACCCGCAGCCAGCTACGGAACCAATGCCTTTGCCGTCATCGTGGCTGAGAAACCCGAAGACTTCTCCCCCGCGCTGGAGACCCTGCGACAGGGCGGATGGCGCGCCGTGGCCGTCCCCGCCTCCGTGGGCACCGCTGCTGCCTGGGGATCGTTCGACCAGGACATGCCGTTGCCCGCCCCGGCCGGCGACGCCAGCCGCGGCGCGGGGGTGGTCCGATGACCATGGCGCCGGCCCGGACTCCGGGAACGGGTACGCAGTCCACACCGACTGACGGTTCAAGACCCGCCCGCGTGGGCGCCTACCCCTGGGCCATGGCCGCAGCCATCGTGCTGGCAGTCTGCGGGGCTGCCCTGTCCCTGAACGGGGTCCTGCGTGGCTGGGCCTGGTATTGGCCGGTGGCCACCACCGTTGGCGCGGTGGGCTTTACGCTTGCCGGGCTTCGGGCACTGCGCGCAGCGCCGCTGCTGGTCACCGCGGGCGGCTTCCTCTCGCTCGGGGCCATCCTCACGCTGACGTTCTTCCGCGGGTCAAGCATTCTGGGGGTGATTCCCAGCGCCGCGACGTTTTCCGACGTCAACCAGCTGATCCGCCGTGCCAGCGAAACCGTCCTGTCGGAGACCGCACCCGTTGCACCCAACGTGGGCATCGTCATGGTGATCTGCGCCGTCCTCGGACTGGCAGTGATCCTGGTGGATGCCCTGGCCGTCCCGCTCGGCATGCCCGCGGCCACCGGCATGGGGCTGCTGGCCATCCTGGTGGTACCGGCAATGATCAAGCCGCAAAGCGTCGGTTTCTGGGGATTCGTTGCAACGGTGGCCGGTTACCTGATGATCCTGGCCTGCAGCCAGTGGTTTGCTCCCGACTTCCGCAGCCAGGGCGGGACTGCACGGAACCCGGGGCAGCTTCGCCGGGCCGCCCTCACCGGAGCCGTGGCGCTGGCCGCCACCCTGGTGGTACCGCTGGCTGTCCCCGGCTTCGACCAGGGCACCTTCCCGCAGGGCTCACGGCTCAATCCGTGGGGAACCGGAACCGGCCTGAATCCCATGATCACGCTGGGGAACAGCCTGCGGACACCGGACGGCAGCGGCCGGATCACCTACGCCACCAGTGCCACCGCTCCCCTGTACCTGAGGTCCGTCACGGTGGACCATTTCGACGGCGAATCCTGGGGCCCGGACGACCGCACCGCATCGCGGCTGCCACTGGGCGGACAGATCGATCCCGGCTACGCGATCCTCGCCGACGAACAGCAGCAGGTCACGGCCATCGACACCGGCACCTTCAGCAGCCCGTACCTTCCGGCCCCCTACGCCCCGGAGACGGTCCGCGGCCTCAACGGCCGGTGGACCTGGGACCCCGCCACACTGAGCATCAAGGGCTCCGACGCCACAGCCTCCCGGCGCCAGGAGTACGTGGTGACATCGTCGGTGCCCAACCTGACGGCAGCGCTGCTGGAGCGGTCTTCCGCTCCGGTGCGGGACGTTCCGGACGACTTCACGCGGATCCCCGGGAACGTGCCGGAGATCGTCCGGACCACCGCCGGGCGCGTAGCCGGTGCGGGCACCACGCCGTATGAGAAAGCAATGGCCATCCAGCGCTACCTGCGTTCATCGGAGTTCACGTATTCCCTGCAGTCGCCTGTGCAGGGCGGCTATGACGGCAACGGCCTGTCCGTCCTGTCCGACTTCCTGGAGCAGAAGAGCGGATACTGCATCCACTACGCCTCGGCGATGGCGGTGATGGCACGGTTGGAGGGGATCCCCAGCCGGATCGCGGTGGGGTATGCGCCGGGCAGGCTGACCGGTGCCACGGTAACCGTTGCCGGCCAGGGCGAGCTGTCGGAGTACGAGGTGGACGCGCGGGATGCGCACGCCTGGCCGGAACTGTACTTCCAGGGACTGGGCTGGGTGCCGTTCGAGCCCACGCCGTCCCGTGGCGTGGTGCCGGACTACGCCAGCGAAACCTCGTCCCCTGCAGCACCGGGCTCCGTTGAAAACAATGATGGCCTCGTCCCCGATCCCGCCCCGGCTCCGTCACCGGCTCCCAGTGCCACTCCGGTGCCGGCCCCGGGTGTTGGCGGCGGAAGCACTGACGCCGGCGCACAGGTGGTGCCCTGGCTGCTGGGAACAGGCGGCGTGCTGGGCGTGCTCCTGCTCGCGGCGTCGCCGCGGCTGGTGCGCGCCGGAATCCGTGCGCGGCGCCTCCGGCCAAGGAACGCCGCTGATGCCGTTCCGCTGGCATGGAGCGAGTTGCTGGACCTTGGCCGGGACTACGGTCTCCCGGCCGGCACCAGTGAATCACCGCGCGCCTATGCCTCGCGCCTCCGCAGTTCGCTGCTGGGCGAGCCGGACGGCATGGATGAGGCGGCGCACCGTGCCGTTGCCGCCGTTACGGCGGCCTTCGAACGGCGCAGGTACGGCCGGCCGCCGGAGCAGGCTGACGGTCGCTTGGAATCCGACGCCGGGTCGTCAGTCCCCGGCCGCGCTGCGGGTTCGCCTGGTGCCGCCGAAGCGCCCGGACAGCTGGGGCCGCTTGAGGATTCGCTGCGGGCCAACGCAACGCTGCTGCAGCGGTGGCGGGCCAGGTGGCTGCCGCCCTCCGTCATGGGCCGGCTGGGCAGGCTCGCCACCGCTCCAGCCAGGCTCGCGGGCCGCGCGTGGACGCGGCGCGCGGAGACCATGGCAGAAGCCACCGTGCGCGCCCGCCCGGTCGAACCAGGGTGGACTGCGCACGGCGGCATCCGCGAGCAGGAGGGCAACTGACTGCGGCGATCCCGCCACGTTCGCCGGGCCTCCTGCCGGCGGAGGAGGCTAGCCCGCGTAGGGGTCGGCGATGCCGATGTACTGGGTGTAGAGGTACTCCTCGATACCTTCGAGCCCGCCTTCACGGCCCAGGCCGGACTGCTTGACGCCGCCGAACGGTGCCGCGGCGTTGGAAATCACGCCGGCGTTCAGGCCGAGCATGCCCGTTTCGAGGCGTTCACCCATCCGGATGCCCCGGTTGAGGTCCTTGGTGAAGACGTACGCCACCAGGCCATATTCGGTGTTGTTGGCCAGGCGTACGGCGTCGTCCTCGCTGGAAAACGTGATGATGGGGGCCACCGGGCCGAAGATTTCCTCCGAAAGGATCCGGGTGCCTTCGCTGACTCCCGAGAGGATGGTGGGCTGGTAGAAGTAGCCGGGGCCATCCACCGGGGCGCCGCCCAGGACAGCCTTCGCGCCGGAGGCAACGGCGTCGGAAACCAGTTCGTGGACCTTGTCGCGGCTCTTGGCATCGATCAGCGGGCCCACCTTGGACTCGGGCTCGGTGCCGCGGGCGGTGGTCATCTCCTTCATCTTCGCGGCGAACTTCTCCGCGAACTCGCTGGCAACGGATTCGTGCACGATGAACCGGTTTGCAGCGGTGCAGGCCTCACCCATGTTGCGCAGCTTGGCCAGCATTGCACCGGCGACGGCAGCATCCAGGTCAGCATCCTCGAAGACGACGAACGGGGCATTGCCGCCGAGTTCCATCGAGGTCCGGAGTACGGTTTCAGACGCATCGGCAAGCAGCCGGCGGCCCACTTCGGTGGACCCGGTGAAGGAAAGCTTCCGCAGCCGGGCGTCCTTGATCAGCGGACCGGTCGTGGCGCCGGCGGTTGAGGTCGGAATGACGTTCAGGACACCGGCGGGCAGCCCGGCTTCCTGCATCACGGCGGCGAACAGCTGCGACGTCAGTGGCGTCAGGTTGGCCGATTTCAGGACCATGGTGCAGCCGGCGGCGACGGCCGGTGCGATCTTGCGGGTGGCCATGGCCAGCGGGAAGTTCCACGGCGTGATCAGCAGGCACGGGCCAACAGGCTTCTTGGTCACCAGCAGGCGGGACTTGCCGTCAGGGGCAACGGAGTAGCGGCCGAACGCGCGGACCGCTTCCTCGGAGAACCAACGCAGGAACTCTGCGCCGTAGGTGACCTCGCCGCGGGCCTCGGCCAGGGGCTTGCCCATCTCCATGGTCATCAGCAGCGCGAAGTCCTCGGCGCGCTCGGTCACAAGCTCGAATGCCCGGCGCAGGATCTCCCCACGCTCACGCGGCGGAACCTTTGCCCAGGACTCCTGCGCAGCCACCGCAGCGTCCAGGGCCGCGGCACCATCTTCGGCGCCGGCGTCGGCAATGCTCAGAAGCACCTTGCCGGTCGCGGGATCCTCGACGTCGAACGTCTTCCCGGAAGCGGCTTCACGCCACTCGCCATTGATCAGCAAACCGGTGGGAACGGAGGCCAGAAGCCGGCTTTCACGCTCGGCGGTAACAGCGGCCTGTGCAGTAACAGTCACGATGACTCCCTCGTCAGTAGGGTTGTGGCGGCCGTGGTGTCCTGCCGTAGCGGCGGAGCGACGGAGGCCGATTAACTGTCACACTACTGCGGGCACGGAGGAGGGGTCTACGCTCCGGCGCACTGCCCAATCACGGGTTTACTGTGCAGCTGCACAGCACTTTCCCAGCACGCGCCGTACGGGTTCGAGGTGGCCTCAGCGGGCGGCAAGGACGGCCGAATACAGCTCCCGTTTGCTGACCCTGACGTCCTCTGCCACGGCAGCCACTGCTTCCTTGAGCCTGATGCCCTGGGCCACCAGTTCGTTCACCGCCGCCACGTGGTCCTCCGGCGTGCCGGCGGCCTGCTCCGGCGCGCCACCGAGGACCACGGCAATCTCGCCGCGGACCTCGTTGTTTTCGGCCCAGTGCAGCAGCTCATCGAGGGAGCCCCGGATGACTTCCTCATAAGTCTTGGTCAGCTCCCGGCAGACCGCGACGGGCCGGTCCGGCCCGAAACGCTCGCGCAGCGCACGGAGCATTGCCTCAAGCCGGTGCGGCGCCTCGAAGAACACCATGGTCCGGCGCTCACCGGTGAGGTCTGCCAGCCGTCCGGCGCGTTCACCGGCTTTCCGAGGGAGGAAACCCTCAAAGCAAAACCGGTCAGTCGGCAGGCCGGACAGCGCCAGGGCAGTAAGGACGGCGGACGGGCCGGGGACGGCGGTGACCGTCAGTCCGGCGGCAACCGCACCTTCCACCAACCGGAAACCAGGATCGGATACCGACGGCATTCCTGCGTCGGTCACCATCACCAGCGTGCTGCCCGTCCGGACCTGGTCGAGGAGTTCCGCGGTGCGGGTCGCTTCGTTGTGCTCGTGGTAGCTGATGATCCTTCCGGCCACAGTGACGCCGAGGCTTTGGACCAGGCGGTGCAGCCGGCGGGTGTCCTCCGCGGCAACAATGTCCGCTGTCCCCAGGAGCTCAACCAGGCGCGCGGAGGCGTCGCCGACATTTCCGATGGGCGTGGCGGCAAGGACGATGCGCCCTGGGGCAGCAGGGCTGGCGGCTGGTGAGGTGTTGGGGGAAGAATCCACGCCACCAGCCTACTGCTGGGAAGGACTGCCAGCCGCAAAAGGTAGCATGGGGCTCGTGACGCAGACCTCGACGCGGCGGCCCGGAGCCGGAGAATCCGGAGCCGGACAACCCGCTCCCGCGGCGTCTGCAGGCACCCTTTCAGGGGTTGGTGAACAAGGTCCGCTCCGGTCCGGCCGCGGCAGGTCCCGGCCGTGGGTGGTCCGTCCGGCGGAGGCCTTCAGCGCCGACGGGCTCCGGGCGCGGCTGCTGGGCAATGTCCGGTCATGGCGGGAGTACCCGCCATCGCTGCGGATCTGGTTCGTCCTGGTGCCCGTCTTCACGGCGGTGGTGGCGGGAATCCTCCGCTTCTTCCGCCTGGACGCCCCGCACAAGCTGGTCTTCGACGAGACGTACTACGTCAAGGACGCCTACTCCTACCTCATCAGCGGCTACGAGCGCAGCTGGCCGGACAAGGCGAACGACTCCTTTAATGCCGGCAACCCGGATGTCCTGTTGAACTCCCCCGAATACGTTGTCCATCCGCCGGTAGGCAAGTGGATGATCGCCGCCGGAATGGCGCTTTTCGGCTCGGACAACCCCTTCGGCTGGCGCTTCGCGGCGGCCCTCACCGGAACCCTCTCGGTGCTGCTGGTCTCCCTCATCGCCCTCAAGCTCTTCAGGTCACTCCCTCTGGCCGGAGCCGCCGGCCTGCTGCTGGCGGTGGACGGACACCACTTGGTGATGTCACGCACCTCACTGCTGGACATCTTCCTGATGTTCTGGATCCTGGCGGCATTCGGGGCGCTCCTGATGGACCGGGACGATGGCCGGCGGAGGCTCGCTGCCCGGCTGGCCGCTGCCGCGGCACGCAACGGCGGACGTCCGCCGGTGGCAGAACTGCTGTCCGGCCCGTGGCTTGGCGTCCGCTGGTGGCGCATCAGCGCCGGCGTCTGCCTTGGCCTGGCCGTCGGCACCAAGTGGTCCGGCCTGTTCTTCCTGGCGGGCTTCGGGCTGCTCACCGTCTTCTGGGACCTCAATGCGCGGCGGGTGGCTGGCATCCGGGGCTGGATCAGCGGCGGAATCATCAAGGACGGCCTCCCCGCGTTCTTCAGTACGGTTCCGGTGGCCGCCGTCGTTTACTCGCTGACGTGGATCGGCTGGTTCCGGTCCGACAACGGCTACTTCCGCCACTGGGCAGAAAACAACCCCTCAGCAACGTGGGGCTGGTTGCCGGACGCTGTGCGGTCACTCGCCCATTACCACCAGGAGGCCTACACCTTCCACCAGGGCCTGAGTTCCGAGCATCCTTACGAGGCCAGCGCCTGGAGCTGGCTGGTACTGGGCCGGCCGACGTCGTTCTTCTATGAATCCCCGCAGCAGGGCACCCCCGGCTGCGACGTCGCCAAGTGCACCTCGGCCATCCTGTCCGTGGGCAACCCCCTGATCTGGTGGGCTGCGGCCATCTCCCTGGTTGTCCTGCTGTTCTGGTGGGCGGGCCGGCGCGACTGGCGCGCCGGCGCCATACTGGCCGGCGTTGCCGCAGGGTACCTGCCGTGGTTCATGTATCCGGACCGGACGATGTTCTATTTCTACGCGGTGTCTTTCGAGCCCTTCCTGGTGCTGGCTCTTGCCTATTGCCTGGGCCTTGTCCTCGGCAGGGCGTCCGATCCTCCGTGGCGCCGCCGCTCGGGGCTGTATCTGGTGGTCCTGTTCGTGGCGGCAGCGATCATGCTGTCCGCCTTCTTCTACCCTGTATGGGCAGCGGAGGTCATCCCCTACGACGCCTGGAGGGTCCGCATGTGGATGCCGTCATGGATCTAGGGCAGGATGGCATCAGACCCCAAATGGACGCCGCTGCCGCGGCCTGGCTGCGGAACGGAGACCTGTTGTGAGAGAAGCAAGCACTGAACTGTTGGTCGGGCTGGACGCCGCCAGCAACGTGACCGACCTGTTGCTGGAACGGCACGCCGCCAACCCCGCCCATGCTCTATACCGGCGCAAAGGGCCGAACGGGTGGGTGGATGTACCGGCCGGAAAGTTCCTGCAGGACGTCAGCGCACTCGCCAAGGGGCTGATCGCCGGCGGGCTCGAACCGGGCGACACTGTCGCCGTCATGTCTGCCACCTCCTACGAGTGGACCCTGGTGGATTTCGCCATCTGGTTCGCCGGCGGAGTGACCGTACCCATCTACGAAACATCCTCAGCCAGCCAGGTGGACTGGATCCTCCGCGATGCCGGAGCGCGCCGCGTCTTTGTCCAGGACCATGCCACGGCGGAACTTGTCAGCGGCGTGGTGGCCGGCTCGGCCACGCTCCGGGACCGTTTGGTCAACGTCATACGCATGGATTACGACGGCGAAGCGCCGCACCTCGCCAGCGTTTCGGCTGCGGGGGCGGGAGTCAGCGACGCCGAACTCGAACGGCAGCGGAGCACGGCGGGCCTCGACGACGTCGCGTCCCTGGTCTACACGTCCGGCACCACCGGCAGCCCCAAAGGGTGCGAGATCACCCACGGCAACTTCGCGCTGGTGGCCCGGAACATCGTGGCATTCCTGCCGGAGCTCCTGGTCCAGGACCAGTCCCGGACCCTGATGTTCCTGCCACTCGCCCACGTCCTTGCCCGGGCGGTGCAGGTGGTCTGCCTCTCCGCCGGGGCCACCCTGGGACACACCCAGGGCGCCGCGCAGCTGCTGGAGGACCTGGGCACGTTCAAGCCCACCTTCCTGCTGGTGGTCCCCCGGATCTTCGAAAAGGTCCGCGCCACCGCGGCGCATAAGGCAGCACTGGCCGGGAAGGGCCGGCTCTTCCACGCGGCCGTGGCTGCAGCGATCTCCTACTCCACCGAACAGGACCGGCAAAGCCGCGGCGAGGGGTCCGGGCCCGGGTTCGTCCTGCGGGTCCGGCACGGCCTTTTCGACCGGCTGCTCTATCCCCGACTGCGCCAGGCACTGGGCGGCCAGGTGGGTTACACCGTGTCCGGAGCCAGCCACCTTTCCCTGGAGGACGCACACTTCTTTCGCGGTGCAGGCATCCCGGTGCTGGAAGGGTACGGCCTGACCGAAACCACCGCGCCGTGCACAGCCAACACGCCCACCCGGACGCGCGTCGGGTCCGTGGGCATTCCGATTCCAGGCACCACTATCAGGGTGGCCCAGGATGGCGAGATCCTGGTCAAAGGCATTGGCGTGTTCAAGGGGTACCACAACAACCCACAGGCCAATGCCGAGGCGTTCGTGGATGGCTTCTTCCGCACCGGGGACCTCGGGGAGCTGGACCCGGACGGCTTCCTCACTGTCACGGGCCGGAAGAAGGACATCCTGGTCACGGCCGGCGGAAAGAACGTCGCCCCTGGGCCACTCGAAGACACCATCAGGGCGCACCAGCTGGTGGGCCACGCCGTGGTGGTGGGTGACGGCCAGAAGTTCGTGTCGGCGCTGATCACGCTGGACCCGGACGGGCTGGCCGACTGGAGGTCGGAGCGCGGGATGCAGCCACTGGAGCGCCAGGCCGCCGTCACAGACGCCGAGGTCCTCGCGGCCGTCCAGGAAGCGGTGGACCACGCCAACCTTTCGGTCTCAAAGGCCGAATCCATCCGCCGGTTCACGCTCCTGGACACGGAGTTCACAGTGGAATCCGGCCACCTGACGCCGTCGCTGAAGCTGAAGCGGTCCGCCGTCGTCAGCGATTTTGACGCCGAGATAGCGAAACTTTACGCCTGAGCGGGCTCCGCGGGTTCCTCCGCTGTCCGGGCCACGCCGCGACGGCGGCGCGTGGGCCAGGTGAGGATCAGGGTCACCAGCGACACGAGGAGCACCAGGCCCCCGATCACAATGCCTGCGTCCATCCAGAACTGGCCGGGGAACAGCCGGATCAGGGTGTCATCGAGGCTGAAGGTCCAGGATCCGTCAGCGAAGAAGATCCGGTGGAACTCGGTGAAGAACTGCTGCCAGCCCAGGAACGCCAGCGTGCCGAGTCCCAGGATGAGGACCAGCGTGACAATGGACCCGGCGAAGAGGCCCCGCCGGACTCCCCCGGCGCTGCGCTTGCGCAGATACAGGACGGCAATGACGCCCAGGATCAGCAGCAGGGTGCCCGCTCCGAAGGTGGAAAGGATCACGGTCTTGACGTCGGCCATGTGGCTGACTTCGCCGTCCTTGAACAGTTTGTCGCCGCTGCGGTGCACCAGGTCGCCGAGGTAGCGCGGACCGGCCCAGTTGCTCAGGTAGTCGACGGCGTAGGAGCCGTAGGTCATCCTGTCGTCCGTGCTGAACCCGTAGCCGTCGCCGGGAAACCCGGGGCGGTTGTATTCGATCCACAGGAACAGCGGGCTGGTCACTGCGCGGACGGCGAGCACCAGGAGGACCACCGGGAAGAAGATGGCAAGGAGGACCTGCATGACCCTCGGTGCCACCGGCTTGGCGTTGGCCGCGCTCTCACGCTCGGCGTTGCGCCGCGCCACTTCCTCTTCGGGTGGGCGGACAGAAAGCGCTGACGTGGGGAGCGGCTCGCGGAACGACCCGCCGTCGCCCTTGCCGGCAGGCTTGCTGGTGGATTGTGCCGCAGCAGAGGACCCTGCGGCGGAAGTCCCGGCGGCAGGGGACTGCACGGCCGCAGGTTTTTGGGTGGCTGATTCGTCGGCGGCTTCCGCGGCGCGGCGGCCGGACCTGCTGTCCGGCTGCTGGTCCACGGGCGTGGCCGCGCCTTCCGTGACGGTCCCATCCCCGGTGCGTGCCGGCGTCGGGCTCCCCTTTCCGGCGCCGTCGGCGGTGCGCGCCAGTGCCGGGGATTCCTTTCCGGTGCCGTCATTGACGGTCCGGTCCCGCGGGGTGGTGTCCTTGCCGGTGTCTCCGTTGTCCGCCGCGTCAGCCGCCATCCAGGAGAAGGCGGGCTCGTCCGAGTCCCCTGACGTATCCAGGAAAGGTTCGGGCTGCGGCTTGGCGCTTTTGGCGCGGGCCGGGGTCTCGTCTTTCACAACAGCGTCACTTCCGTTGGGGTGTCCGCGCCGCGCTGGGATAGGCTGGCGCGCTTCATCTGTTGTCGAGCCTACCGCCCGCTCCTTGACGCGGGCGAGGAACCACCCCGGCGCAATTACAACGATTCAGGCAGCGATTTCGGTGTAGCCTGCATCCTCGCGGCGCAGGTCGCCCCGCTCCCCCGCCAGGTAGGCGCGGCGGCCCCATACCAGGGCGTACGTCCAGTAGCAGGCCAGCACGGCGGCGCCGATGGCAATCTTCGCCCAGACTGGAAGCGGGCTGGGCGTGACGAACCCTTCCACGAGGCCGGACACGAAGAGCACCAGGACCAGGCCCAGCGCCACGGTGACCAGTGAACGGCCTTCCTCCGCCACAGCCCGCAGCCTGGTTCGTGGCCCCGGCGACACCATGGCCCAGAAGATCCGCAGGCCAGCGGCACAGGCAATGAAGACGGCGGTGAGTTCCATGAGGCCGTGCGGAAGGATGTAGCTGAAGAAGACGTCCGACTTGCCGGCAGCGGCAAAAATGCCAGCCGCCACACCTACGCCTTGGGCATTGGTGAAGAGGATGATGGGCACCCACACACCGGTGATGCCCAGGGCAACAGCCTGGGCACTGATCCAGGCGTTGTTGGTCCACACTGCCCCTGCGAAGGAAGCGGCAGGGTTCTCTGAGTAGTAGTCAATGAAGTCTTCTTCGACGTACTGCTTGGCCGCAGCCTCCGAAGCCACCGCGCGCAGGGCCTCGGGCGACGATCCGATCCAGACCGCGTAGGCGGCGCCAATGATGAGGAAGGCGGCCCCACAGGCAAGCGTCAGCCACGCCAGGCGGTAGAACGCTGCCGGCAGCGCGAGGACGAAGAACCGCTCGAGGTCTGCCATGGGGTTTGACCGTGCACCGGTGAACCGTGTCCGTGCCTGCGCCAGGGTGGCTGACAGGGATGCTGACAGGCCGCTTTCCGGGGCAACCGAGCGGATGAGTGACAGGTGGGCGGATGTGGCCTGGTACAGGGCAAGCAACTCATCGGCCTCCGGTCCGCTGAGCTTGCCCTTGTGGGCAAGCTCGTGCAGCCGCGACCACTTGTCCGCGTTGACGGCGGAGAAGGCGTCCATATCCACGGCACCAGCCTAGCGGCACCGCACTAGACTTTGACCGACTGCACCATAGCCGCAAGGAAACGGATACGCACGTGGGATCGATCATCACCGGTGAGGCCGTGGTCCTGGAACTGCGCCCCGCCTCCTTTGCGGCGCGCGCCCTGGGACTGTTCCTCGACGTCCTCTTCAATGTGGTCCTACTGGTGGTCATCCTGATCGGCCTCGCCACAGCCGGCGAAGACCTTGACGAGGCCGCCATGCGTGCGCTGGTCCTGTGCAGCGTGGTCTTCTGCCTGGTGGTTGTCCCGGTGGGGCTGGAAACACTGAGCCGGGGCCTGTCCCTGGGCAAGCTTGCCGCAGGCCTCCGGGTGGTGCGGGACGACGGCGGGGCCATCCGTTTCCGGCACGCCCTGATCCGTGGACTGACCGGCTTCCTCGAGGTCTACCTGACGTTCGGCGGCCTGGCCCTTGCCGTGGCACTTTTCAACGACAAGTCACGGCGGCTGGGCGACCTGATGGCGGGAACCTACGCAATCCGTACCAGGGTCGCTGCCGAGCGGCCGGTTCCGGTCTCCATCCCGCCAGGCCTGCGCGCCTGGGCCCGGACGGCGGACATCGGCCGCATAC
This sequence comes from Pseudarthrobacter equi, assembly GCF_900105535.1. NCBI lineage: Bacteria > Bacillati > Actinomycetota > Actinomycetes > Micrococcales > Micrococcaceae > Pseudarthrobacter > Pseudarthrobacter equi. Next base: position 1,705,591 of record NZ_LT629779.1, on the reverse strand, counting down.
CGGATGCCACCGCACGCCGGGCGTCCCAGTTCATCCGCCAGGCCGCCAGAATGGCGCCGCTCTCCCGGGCAGGCATGGCCGCGTCCATCGCCACCGAACTCGCCGCCCACGTGGCCCCCGGGCCGCCGCCGGGGACAGGCCCGGACGACTACCTTGCCGCCGTCGTGGCCGAGCGGCGGAACCGGGAACTCACCAAACTTGCCCGGCAGCGCCAACGCAACACGGAGGTCGGCGAGCGGCTGCAGCGGCTGCCTTTCGGCAGCTGACGTCAGTTGTCGTATTCAGCCCAGGGGATGTTCCAGTCGCCGTACCCGTCATCGTGGGCGGCGTAGTCCCCCTCGGTGTTAATGATGTTGACCACGTCGCCGGTGCCCATGTTGTCGAAGACCCAGGCGGCGCCGTCGGGGGCGAACCCGATGCAGCCGTGCGAGACGTTCGTATTGCCGATGTAAGGGAAGGCGGATTCAAGCGCCTGGTGGATGTAGGCCCCGCTGAGCGTCAGCCTTATGGTGTACTCCACATCCACGTCACCGTAGTAGGCCGGGTCGCCGGGTTTCAGCCCGATGCTGGAGGCGCGGAAGTGGTCGAACCGGTTCTTTTCCATGAGGACCCCGTAGCCGCGGGCTGACGGGAACCGCTTGTCCCCCATGCTGACGGGCAGGGTCTTCACCGGCTGGTCGTTCACGCTGAGGGTGAAGGTGTGTGCGGTGGCGTCCGCCACGGCCACCTTCTTGTCCCCGATGTTGACCTTCACTTTTTTGTCGAAGTTGGCGATCTGGCCGTTGCCCAGGTCCACGCCGAACATCTGCATGTCCATGGTGACGGTGGAATTCGCGGCCCAGAAGTTTTCCGCCCGGTACCGCACCATCTTGTCGCTGTACCAGTGGAAAGCGCCCACCTGCCCGGCGCTGCTGGTGATCTTGATGGCCTTCTCCACGGCGTCCCGGTTGAGTACGGGTTCGCTGAAGATGATCTGCAGCGGCTGGCCCACGCCCACCTTCATTCCGTCCAGCGGGTACACGGCGGCGTCAGCCTCGTGCGAACTGGAGACGGTGCTGAACTGCTGGGTGGTGCTCGTTTCGCGTCCCGCGCCGTCCTTCACCACGAACGTGTAGCTGTAGTCGGTGTTGAACTTCAGCGGCGCGGTGGCGGTCCATCCGGTGCCTGCAGGGTCGATGCTGCCATCCACCTTTTCGCCGGCAGTGCTGGTCAGCGTTACGCGCTCGATGGTGCCGTTGCTGATCTTCAACGACACGGGGGCCGCGGGGTTGACCTGCTTGGCGCCGTTGGCCGGGGAAGCCTCGGACTTCACCGCAGCCACCACCGGTGAGGCGATGCCGGGAGAGGTCCGGGTAGCGGACCCGGCTTCGGATTCCAGGTCCCCGCCGGCAAGACCGGGCGCGACGGCGGCGAACACGCCGCCGGCAGCCGCGAGGATGCACACCACGGCGATGATGAGCATCTTCTTGAGGGACCGGGGGCGGCGGGGCTGGACTTCAGGCTCCATTATCAGATCCTAGGCGCTGGAAGTAACGGCCCGGGCGCGGAGGGCGCCCGGGCACCTTACTTCTTGGTAACGGCTTGTTGGCGTCGGCTTCTAGTACCGGTAGTGCTCGGGCTTGTACGGGCCGGCGGCGTCAATGTCCAGGTACTCAGCCTGGTCCTTCGTCAGCTCGGTCAGTTCCACACCCAGGGCGTCCAGGTGCAGGCGGGCCACCTTCTCGTCCAGGACCTTGGGCAGGACGTAGACCTGGTTCGCGTACTCGCGCTCGTCAGCGGGCTGGTCCTTCTTGGTCCACAGCTCGATCTGGGCGATGGTCTGGTTCGCAAAGGAGTTGCTCATCACGAAGGAGGGGTGGCCGGTGGCGTTGCCCAGGTTCAGCAGGCGCCCCTCGGACAGGACAATGATGGAACGCTCGGAGCCGGTGCCCTGGTCAAAGACCCATTCGTGCACCTGCGGCTTGATCTCCACTTTGCTGACGCCGGGGACCTTGGCCAGTCCGGCGATGTCGATCTCGTTGTCGAAGTGGCCGATGTTGCCCACGATCGCTTTGTTCTTCATGCCCACCATGTGCTCGGCCATGATGACGTCCTTGTTGCCCGTGGTGGTGATGAAGATGTCACCCTGGGCGAGCACGGATTCAAGCTTGGCCACCTGGTAGCCGTCCATGGCTGCCTGGAGTGCGCAGATGGGGTCAATTTCGGTGACGATCACGCGTGAGCCCTGGCCACGGAGGGCTTCCGCCGCGCCCTTGCCGACGTCGCCGTAGCCGCAGACGACGGCGACCTTGCCGCCCATGAGGACGTCAGTTGCCCGGTTGATGCCGTCCGGGAGCGAGTGGCGGATGCCGTACTTGTTGTCGAACTTGCTCTTGGTGACGGAGTCGTTGACGTTGATGGCCGGGAAGAGCAGCTTTCCCTGCTCGGCGAGCTGGTACAGGCGGTGGACGCCGGTGGTGGTTTCCTCGCTCACGCCCTTGATGGTGGCGGCGATCCGGGTCCACTTCTGCGGATCGGCTGCCAGCGACCGGCGCAGGACGTCGAGGAAGATGCCATATTCCTCGGAGTCGGTGGGATCTGCTGACGGAACGTTGCCGACTGCTTCGAACTCCACGCCCTTGTGCACCAGCATGGTGGCGTCGCCGCCGTCGTCGAGGATCATGTTGGGGCCGAGCTCCGGGTTGGTCTCGGCACCCGGCCAGGTGAGGATCTGTTCTGCGGTCCACCAGTATTCCTCAAGCGTTTCGCCCTTCCAGGCGAAGACCGGGACGCCCTGGGGGTCCTCCACCGTTCCCTTGCCCACGACGACGGCTGCGGCGGCCTCGTCCTGGGTGGAGAAGATGTTGCAGGACGCCCAGCGGACCTCGGCACCGAGCGCGGTGAGGGTCTCGATCAGCACGGCGGTCTGTACAGTCATGTGCAGGGAGCCCGCGATGCGGGCACCCTTCAGCGGCTGGCTGGCGCCGAATTCCTCGCGGAGGGACATCAGGCCGGGCATCTCGTGCTCGGCCAGGCGGATCTGGTGCCTTCCGGCCTCGGCCAGGGAGATATCGGCAACTTTGTAATCGAAGGTCATGGATGGTCCTTTGCTGTGTCCGGGAAAATCATGAAAAGGCCGCATCAGCGTTTCCGGAGGGCCTGGAAATGGAAGTTGTTCGTGTTCCGCTGAGGGCGGGGCTCCGGGAGTAATGCACCGGGGCCGGCGGTTTTAGCGGACGGCGCCTTCGGCGGGGTCGGAGTCGTGCTGGTCGGACCCGGCGGCCGTCGCGGCAGCCAGGAGTTCCGGGGGCAGGAGGAGGGGAATGCCGTCCTCGATGGCGTAGCGGGGCTTCACGCCGTCCGCCGCCGCGGCCGTGGCGACCAGTTCCTCGCCTTCCTGCACCAGGGGCGAGCCCGTGACGGGGCAACGCAGGACAGACAACAGTTCGGAACTGATTTTTGGCATAGGTTCAGGCTCCCTGGCGGGCGCGCTCGCGCCGGTAGCGGAAATGGTGTGCAGGTTCCAGCCTACCGCCAGAAAGGGCTCAGGACGGCTCGCGAAGGATGCGCAGGTGTCCCCTTCGGATCCCTTCGGCCCCGGCAGGCGCCTCCAAGGCGGAATGCTGGCCGCGCTGCGCGGGTTGCTGCGGCGCCTGGGCCGGCACCGCTGCCGCCTCCCGTACCGCGTTGGCCAGGGCGAGGAGATCGTCCGGGCCGGGCTGCTGCGGAGTCGAGGGCATGGCCAGCCGCAGGACCTCCCAGCCGCGGGGAACGGTCAGCGAGTCGGCGTGTTGTTCGCAGAGGTCGTAGCAATGCGGTTCTGCGTATGTGGCAAGGGGACCCAGGACAGCGGTGGAGTCCGCGTACACATACGTCAGGGTGGCCACCGCCGATTGGCGGCAGGCAGATCTTGAACACTGACGGATAGCTCCCACGACATCACAGACTACTCTGCGCCCAAGCCAAAACGCCGCATTGGGGCCCGTGCCCGGACGCGCCTTCGCTGCGGGGCGAATCTGTCGCGGAATCCCCGGTCCGGGTTTAAAGTCAATGTATGCAGTCATCGAACCAGAATTCAGGCCTGACGGTCCGGTTGGCTGACCCGGATGCCGATTCCACCACCGGGGCGTCCGCAGCTGGCCGGAGCTTCATGCGGCGCCGGCGGAACCGTCACGGCCGTGGCCTGCGCGGGGAAGTCATGCTTCCCACCCACCCCGGCTACCGGACGCGCGGCGACCGCTTCGATGACATGGTGCTGGACTCGGCCCAGCGGCTGCACGATATCTGGGGAAAGACCCTGGACGGCGTCAGGTTCGGCGTTGATGAGATTCCACCGGAGCTGGAACTCCTGGCCGCCACCGGCGCACCCGCACCCATGGGCGCCTACACGCCGGCGGCCGGGGATGACGGGCCGCTGATCACCGTCTACCGGCGCGTCGTGGAACAGGCCTGCCCGGGTGTGGAGGAACTCCAGGACATGGTTCACGACGTCGTCGTTGAGCACACTGCCGAGATGCTGGGCGTGGCGCCCGAAACCCTGGACCCGGTGTACCGGCGCCGCTATTGAACGCGCAGGCGGGTCAGTAGCCCAGGGCTACCGGGACCGTTTCCTGTCCGGCGGCTGCAGCCTGGAACGGCAGCGATGAGACGTCGCTGCGGCCATCCTGTCCCACCAAGACCGCACCGTACGCGGCGTCGCCGGATGCTGACACCACGTAGCCCACAACCTCGGCACCGTCTGCCTCATTGGGAACGGTGATGGAGGCTGTGGTTCCGCCGGCGATGTCGGCGGTGGCCGGTGCCTTTACCTTGCCGTCGGCGGTAATCGCGGCGTAGGTGATGGTGGCCCTGGCGTCGAGGGCGCCGAATACGAGCTGGCGGGTGCCGCCCTTGGGCACGGCCACCACATGCTGGCTGCCCAGCCGGATTCCGGATGCCGCCCAGGCGAGGTCCGAGGGCTGGTTCGCCTGCAGCCCGCGGGTGATGCGCGTTGCCGCCACAAACGAAACGTCGGACGACGCCGCTACGGTGTAATTCCCGGCCGGCACCCCGGCCAGGGATACTTCGGTAATGGAGTTGGCTTTGGCTGTGATCACGCCGCCGGAGGGGAGTGCCTTTTGGCCGTCCCGGCCATAGAGCTTGACCTCGACCACGGCGTCGGACGGCCCCGGCACGGTGATCTCCAGCGCGGGGGCGGCGTCTGCATACCCGGGCTTGCCGGTCAGCGCGGCGATACCGGCGGCGTCCTGGATGTCAACGCCGGTCATCACCTGGCGGACGGCAGGCGCGGTGCCCGGCGTGATGAAGTCCACTCCCCCGGGTGTCAGGCCGCGCAGGACACTCTGCTGGATGGCCGCCGCAATGGGACCGCCGGTGCTGCGGACACGGACACTCAGCTGTTCCTCGCCGGGCGCCAGCCCGGCCAGCACCACTGAACGTGTGGTTCCCGGCGCCACCAGCAGGCCGCGGCTTCCCGGCGCCTGGATCTGCCCCTTCCCGCCGAACAGCTCGAGGCTGACGGTGGCCGGGCTGCTGGATGCATTGCTCAGGACCAGCACCGATGTACGGCCCACGGTGGTACTGGCTCCGGCAAGCCATTGGTCGTTGGAGGGCTGCAGGCAGTTGGCCGCAGCCGAACCCTGCAGGTCACCGTCCGTTGCCCTGAAGATCATGGCCCCCGCGGCGGACGCCTTCTGGTTGGCCACGGCGTCGGCGCTGAGGACAGTGACCGAATCCACGCCACGGCCCGACACCGTACCGGCCAGCAGCTCCTGCCGCGGGCCTTCGGACGCCGGTGCGCCCGGAGCCTTGGCGATCTCGACGGCGGTGGCCCCGTCCAGCCGCGACAGCCGGCTTCCGGGTACCACCCCCGCAGTCCCCAGTACCGCGCCGGTCACGCTGGTGGCGGCGGTGTCCGACTCGGGGCTGAACTGCGGATCGGTTCCTGCTTCGGTGCCTTCCAGGAGGCGGGCCGGGCCCGGGCACACACCCACGCTGGTTCCGGCGGGAACAGCGGCAGCAGCAGGCTGGACGCTTCGGCTGGAAGCGGCCTTGGGCAGCAATGAACCTGCGGCAACGACGCCTCCGGCGCACGCCAGGACAAGGACGGCTGTGGCAGCCCCCGCAAGGGCCGCCTTCCGCCGCTTCCCGCCGGCGGGGGCATCTGCCGCGCCGGAGTCCTTCTGGCCTTGCAGGCCGTTCCGGTCCTGCCCCGATCCGGCATCGGCTGCGGCGGGACGGGTGGGGTGCTCATGCATTCTGCTTTTCCTTACGCAGGGCGCCTTCGTCACGTGACAGCCCGGTCCTGGGCCTGTTGACCGGCATGGGAATGGCGAGCATGACCGTCAGGCCGATGACCGTGATCTGGGCTGCTCCAATCCACCAGGACCAGGGGTTTTCGTAGCGGACTGTCAGCTGTCCGCCCGAAGCAGGCAGCGTGAACGCCTGCGCCCATCCTGACGTGGTGGATGTGAGCTTCCGGCCATCAAGCCAGGCGGTCCAGCCGGCATCGGCGCGTTCGGCCAGGACAACCAGACGGCCTTCCGGGCCACCGGAAACGGAGGTGTCGACGTCGTTCACCCCCGATGGCACCATGGCCAGTGTGGCGCCGTTGCTGTCTGTAATCCGGACACGGTGGGCAACTTCCGCCGCCTGCGTGGCGGACTGGTTCCGGGACGTGATGCGCCAGAGCCAGCCCACGTCGGTCTGTCCCACAGCCACAAGCCCCGGGACTGCGTCCATCCGGCTTGCGGTCAGTTGAGCCGCGGTATCGGCGGAGCGCAGGACCACGAATCCGGCGCCGAGCTTCTCAAGGTCTTCGCGCGGGTCAACGCCCTGCCCGGCAACCAGCGTGGCCACTACCCTCCGCACGGACGCTGTGACGTCGTCGTCGCCGCGCACCGTTTCGGCTCCCGCAGCACCCGTGATGCCCCGGGCAGCGGCGATAGCGGACAGGCTGTCCAGCGTGGTTCCCGCACCACGCATCAGGGACGCGTCGTAGGTACCGTCTTCGCGGGTACCGATCAGCAGTGTCCGTGTCTGCTCAGCGCCGGTTCCGCGGTCGATTGCGGTGGCTGGAAGGGTGCGGATACCGGCCGCCTCTACGAGCCTGGCGGTACCGAGCCCGGGTGCTTCGGATTCTTCGGGAACGGCTGGCGCCGCGGTCGCTGTGCCGGTCCGGAGCAGGTTTTGGGCGGACCATGCGGCCATGCTGACGACCGGCCCCACAAGAAGCACCGCCATGCCCACTGCTACGGCCGCATTGGCTGCCGTTGCACGGCGCGGTTTCCTGGCGGCGGCCCGGCCGGCAGCGTTCAGGAGCCGTTCCGCTCCGAGCAGGCCCGCACCCAGGAGGGCAAACGCGGCGGCGGACACGGCAGGTCCGGTGAATGGGCTAACGAGGCTGTCAGCGGTGGCACCAGTGGCCACCTGGGTGGCCAGCCATCCGCAGGCCAGCGCTATGGTGGCCGCTGCCCACAGCGCCCGCACCGTCCCGGACCCGCGTCCCGTGGCGAAAAGGGCCACGACTGCAAGGATGAGTACCGGTGCCGCCAGGAGGACCACCAATGCCAGGGCCCACGGCAGCGCGCCGTCCGCAAAGAGCGGCAACCCCACTAGCCCCTTGGCGGGGTCGAACGCCAGCGGCTGGCCCAGGAGCTGCTGCCAGAGCGGGGCAGCCGCGAAGGGCAGGGGCATGCCGGGGTCGGCCAACAGGGCACGCGGCCTATCGAGAACTGAAATGCCGAACGGGATGAACAAAGCAGCGCTGGGCAGGAGGGCCCACCAAACGGTGCGGCCGCGGCGGCCCATCCGAAGCCCACAGATAATGATGACCAGGGCTGCCGGGACCAGGAGGGAAGGCGCGGAAGCAACCGTGACGGCGAGGGCAAGCCCCGCCGCGGCCGCGGCAGTCCAGGAAGGTGTTCCGTTGATTCCCGGCCGGACGGCCGGTTTGTCAGCTGCACGCAGGCCTGGTTGCGGTACTGCATGGCGGCCGTGGCCCACGGCGGAACCCGTGGCCCGCAGCAGGGCCAGGACAACCAAGGGAACCATCAGGTGCGCCACGAGGGCTCCGGCCCGCCCCTGGTTCAGGGCAACCTGCAGGGCCGGCGCAGCCGACCAGAACAGCGCGGCAACCAGGCGAAGTCGCCGCCGGGTGGTCAACCCGCCTGCGGCGAACCATGCCGTCAGTCCGGACAGTGGCGTGCCAAGGATGATAAGCCACGCCATGGCGGCGTTCGCGTTGCCGCCTCCCAGTACCCCCAGGATCCACAGCACGTAGTCGAAGGGGTCTCCGTGGCCGGGAAGTCCCGCACCAAGATTGATCCACCAGCCGGAGGCGTTCTGCCAAATGTCCCCCAGGCCAGTGGAGATGGGAATGAGGCCACCGCCGGCCACAGCCTCAGCACGGAGAAGGCCTGCCAGGCCCAACAGCGAGGCAAGGGAAGCGATGATGAAGGCGGCCAGGGCACCGTTGCCCACCCAGCCGCGCTTCCGGGTTGCCAGTGCGGCGAAATCGTCTGCGGAGTCACCCGTGGGCTGGTGTGCCAGGGGGTCCTGTTCAAGTTCATCTGCGGGGTTGTCGTCCGCGCCAATGGCTTCCATCAGGGAACGCCGGTGGCTCCAGACTTCCCGTCGCGGCGTCTGGAGCTTGCGGATCACGGACCGGCGGATGCGCCGGGTCTGCCGCGCCGACTTCCTTGCCCGGGCAATGGTTCGTGGCCGCACCAGGGCGGCGAAGGTGGCAGCGATTTGCGTGATTCCGTGGGCCGGGTCCTTCACCACGATGCTCAGGACCAGCCTGAAGAGGCTTCCGAGCAGGGCTCCCACAGCATGCACCGGGACCATCCACAAAGGCGCGTGCTTCAGCCGCAGGTGTACCTGGGCCTTTCTGGCTGCTGCCGGGTTACCCAGGCCGTGCGGCCTGTGCGCCACGTGGAACATCCGGGCTGCCGGTACCACGACAACCCGGTGCCCTGCCAGGCGGTTCCGCCAGCAAAAATCGACGTCGTCCCCGGTGCCCGGGAGCCCGGGGTCGAACCCGCCCAGCTGCTCCCACACGTCCCGCCGCACGAGCATACCCGCCGAGTTGACGGCGAAGGTGTCGCTGCGGCCGTCGTACTGGCCCTGGTCAAGCTCGTCGGCGTCGATGAGCGTCAGCCGTTCCGCCCACCTGCTGGTGGACAGCCCGACGTCGATGAGCTTACGTTCCTCGTGCCAGTCCAGTTGCTTGCAGCCGGCAACGGTCACTGACGGCGCACGTTCCACGGCACCGAGCAGTTCGGCCAGGGCCTCCGGGGCGGGTGAGGCGTCGTCGTGGAGCAGCCAGATCCACTCCGGTTTGCGGTCGGCCCTGCCTGCCCCGCCCGGGGCCAGCTCCGAAAGGGCTGCGGACACAGCGGCGCCCATGCCGCCCTTCCCGTGATCATGGGAGACGACATGGGCTCGGCCCAAGGTGTTTTCGAGAAGGGTCCGGGAGTCGTCACCGGACCCTGTATCGACGCCTATTGCATAGTCGACCGGCCGGGTCTGGTCCGCTAGACCTGCAAGCGTTCTGGGGAGATAGGCACTGCCGTTGTGGGCAACCACAACGGCAGTGACATGGACATCCTGGTGAATTAGACCGCTCGCTTCCTCAGTCGTCGGCGCTCACGCTCGGAAAGGCCTCCCCAGATGCCGAACCGTTCGTCATTGGCCAACGCGTACTCCAGGCACTGGGAGCGGACGTTGCACGCACCGCAGACCTTCTTGGCGTCACGGGTGGAGCCGCCCTTTTCCGGAAAGAAAGCTTCAGGATCGGTTTGGGCGCACAGGGCGTCCGTCTGCCAGCCCAGCTCCCCTTCGTCGTCGAAGTCCTGCTGGAACGGCAGGCCGATCCACACCGGCTGCACCGTTCCCGGAGCAGCGAGTTCCATGGGCGGATCGAGTTCGTCTTCCGGTTCCGCGCCGCCATCGAGAAGGGCTTCGTGGGCTGCCAGGAAGGCAGTGGCCTGGTCTTCAAGTGCAGTGCCGGTGTTGCTGTTGTAGCGTTCAGCGGCGGCGGGATCGGCGGGATCCACGTACCAATCACTGGGCACCCCCCGGGCACGGTACCTTGCCGTAGCCTGTCCGGCCACGACGGCATCTTCCTGGATACGCTCTGCTTGCCCCACGGCGACCCTCCTGATGTTGCAGCCACTGCCTGGATACGTGGACACTCGGTTGTGTGCCGGTATTTACGCAGTTGCCTTTAGATATCTAATTACACGTGTGTAACTAAGGCGAGTCAAGCCGCAGCCGGGATAATAATCAGTGACCGCGGCGAACCACGTGCACGCCACGCCCGGGAATTTTTACCCCCTGGCGACGCCACCCCCCACTCCCACCGGCCAAAAGGACGGAAAGCGGGCTGGAATCGCTGTCGCCGCGCGAAAATAGCGTCCTTCGAAGAAATTAGCAAGCCCGCTTACTACTTCGTGTGATAAAGATCTCATATGGCACCGGCCCCCTGATGTCGGCACCACCGCGCCGGATGACCGGCACGGCGGCCAGTGGCAGGATGGAGGCATGACTACTCCGGCAATCCAGCTGATGAACAGCCTCCGCTCAGGCAACTCCACTGCACCGCGGCTGACGTGGTACGGGCCGGAGGGCGAGCGCGTGGAACTTTCCGGCCGGGTCCTGGACAACTGGGTAGCGAAGACCAGCAACCTGCTGCAGGATGAGCTCGATGCCGAGCCCGGCATGAAGATCAGGCTGGCCCTGCCCGCGCATTGGAAAACGATGGTGTGGGCCCTTGCCGCGTGGCAACTGGGCCTGGAAACCGTCCTGGAGGGCGAGGGCGCCGACTTCCTCGTCACTGCCGACCCCGACCTGCTGAACGGAAAGGCGGCCGGGCAGGAAGCGGCAGAAGGGACTTACGACGCCGTGATCGCCGTCGCGCTTCCCGCCCTGGCCATGCGGTGGCCGGGTGAGCTCGCCGGCGGCTGCCTCGACTACGCGGCCGAAGTACGCCTCCATGGAGATGTTTTCCTGGCGCATGCCGATCCCGATCCCCTGGCGCGGGCCATCTCAGGATCGGACGGCCGTGAGCACCTACAGCGGGACCTGCTGGAGGGATTCGCCGCCAGCCATGACGGCGGCGTTCGGCTGCACATTCCGGCCGCGGACGGCCTGGAGTCGGCGCTGGCCGATGCCCTCGGGGCATGGAAGCAGGACGGATCCGTGGTGATCACCCATCCGGACGTCCAGCTGACCGACAAGCTGCTCACCGCCGAACGCATCCACGGCAACTGACACCGGCCAGGGGCCGGCAATGGCCAGCTAGGACTTGGCCGGACCGTCCGCGGACGGCTGGCGCTCGTTGTCTGCGGCCACCGGCGCACCGTGGTGGTGCATTTCGATGAGCTCGTGGTCGTGCGAGAATTCCGGCTCTTCGTCCAGCTCCTTGTTGAACACGAGGAAGCGGTAGGCGAAGAAGCGCACCACGGTGGCCACCAGGATGCCCACCACACCGGCCAGGAACAGCAGGTTCTTGTCGGTGACGCCGAGCCCGTACTTGGCCAGGGCCGTGAATCCGGTGGAGATGCCGATGCCAATGCCGTTGATGAGGACGAACATGACGAACTCGCGCAGCACATTGTCCTGGCGTCGGTGGCGGAAGGTCCAGAAACGGTTGGCGATCCACGAGAAGACGGTAGCCACCGTGGCGCCAACGAACCGCGCCTTCGCTTCGCTGTCCGTCATGGGGCCGTGCATGAGGTAATACGTCAGGCCGTTGTCAATGACGAAGGCCACACCGCCCACCGCCCCAAATTTGGCAACCTCGCGCCAAAACAGCGACGCCAGGCCCCGGATGCGGTCTGCAAGTGCGGAAATCATGACCCTCCAAGGCCGTATAACGTGTGGGCCTTTTGGCCAGAGATCCATTTTAGCGCCTCGAACCTTGGAGGAGCCTCCCAATAAACCTCGCTTGAGGGGCCGCGTTACCTCGAATCTCGCTTTCCGCCACGGCCGGAAGCCGGGTTCTCCAGCGGTTTTCGGTAGGCTGGCAGATGTGACTTTTCCAGTAATAGGTGTTGTTGGCGGCGGCCAGCTTGCCCGAATGATGGCCCCAGCCGCGACTGCCCTCGGCTTCGAACTTCGAGTCCTGGCGGAAGGTGAGGACGTCTCTGCCGTCTCCGCGGTGTCCACTTCCCCGGTGGGAGACTACAAGGACCTGCAGACGCTCCTGGACTTTGCCAAGGACCTCGACGTCATGACCTTTGACCACGAGCACGTCCCGGCTGCCCACCTCCGGGCACTTCAGGAGGCCGGAGTCAACATCCAGCCAGGCCCCGACGCCCTCATTCACGCCCAGGACAAACTGGTGATGCGGGCAGCCATTGACCGGCTGGAACTGCCCAACCCGGTGTGGGCCTCCGTTGACGACGTTGCTGCCCTGGTGCGCTTCGGCGATGACACCGGCTGGCCTGTAGTCCTGAAGACTCCGCGCGGGGGCTACGACGGCAAGGGCGTCAGGATCGTCGGGTCGGCGGACGAGGCGGCCGAAACAGCCGACTGGTTCGCTGCCATGAGCCCGCTCCTGGCGGAGGCCAAGGTGGAGTTTACCCGGGAGCTTTCAGCGCTGGTGGCACGGACCCCCGACGGCGAGGCCCGTGCCTGGCCTGTTGTCCACACCATCCAGGTGGACGGCGTGTGCGACGAAGTCATCGCCCCCGCACAGGACATCCCCGTGGAGGTTGCGGCAGCAGCCGAGGACGCCGCGCTGCGGATCGCCGCAGAACTTGGTGTGACCGGTGTGCTGGCGGTGGAACTGTTTGAGACTCCCGGGACCGGGGCGGGCTTCCTGATCAATGAGTTGGCGATGCGCCCGCACAACACCGGGCACTGGACCCAGGACGGGGCAGTGACCAGCCAGTTTGAGCAGCACCTGCGTGCAGTCCTGAACCTTCCACTGGGTGCTACCGATGCGCTGGCTCCGGTAACAGTCATGAAGAACTTCCTGGGCGGCGACAACCAGGACCTGTATGCGGCATTCCCGCAGGCCCTGGCCAGCGAACCGGCGGCCAAGGTGCACTGCTACGGCAAGTCGGTGCGGCCCGGCCGCAAGATCGGCCACGTCAATCTGGTGGGCGCCTCCACCACGGAAGTAGAGTCAGTGCGGCGCCGGGCCGGGATTGTGGCCGGCATCATCCGTGACGGGCGGGCACCTGCAGAAGAGCCGCCCATGACATTCGAGGAGAACGCATGAGCGCCCCCACCACACCGGCCAACGGATCCGCGGCAAGTCCCCTGGTAGGGCTGGTCATGGGCTCCGATTCGGATTGGCCCGTCATGGAAGCGGCGGCTGAAGCGCTGGCAGAATTCGGCATCCCGTTCGAGGCCGATGTGGTGTCGGCGCACCGGATGCCCACGGAGATGATCCGGTACGGCCAGACCGCCCACGAGCGCGGCCTTCGCGTGATCATCGCCGGTGCCGGCGGCGCGGCACACCTGCCCGGCATGCTGGCCAGCGTCACTCCCCTGCCGGTCATCGGGGTGCCTGTTCCGCTGAAGACGCTGGACGGCATGGACTCCCTGCTGTCCATCGTCCAGATGCCCGCCGGCGTGCCCGTAGCCACGGTGTCCATCGCCGGAGCCCGCAACGCAGGCCTGCTGGCCGTGCGCATGCTGGCTTCCGGGACCGACGAACTCGCCGCGTCCCTTCGCGCGGACCTGCTCGAGTTCGCCGCGGACCTCAACGCTGTGGCCTCCCGCAAGGGTGCCAACCTCCGGCAGAAGGTCAGCGAGGTCTTCGCCGAGGGCAGCGGAACACTGCGGGGCAACCGTTAGGACCGCCGGAATGTCCAGCAGCAAGGTCCCCCAGTCCGGGTCTGACACGTCCCTGACAGACCCGGTCCGCTACCCGGTGAGCGCTTCGCCGCCGGTGCGGACCAAGCGCGCGTTCGTCCTGATCCTGCTGACGCTGTTCGTTCCGGGCAGCGCGCAGCTCGTGGCGGGCGACCGCAAACTGGGGCGGACGGCGCTGCGCGTGACGCTCTGCGCCTGGGCGGCCATCGTCCTTGCGCTCCTGCTGCTGCTCTTCAACCGGCCACTGCTCATCAACGTCATCACCAACCAGTTCGCCTCGCTGGTGATCATCCTCGTCCTGGTGGCCCTCGCCATCGGCTGGGCTGTCCTGTTCATCAATACCCTGCGGCTCATCCGGCCTGTGCTGCTGGTTCCCGGCGCGCGGCCGGGCGTCGGCATCGCCCTGGTCCTGGCGCTGGTCATCAGCAGCGGATCCCTGGGCTACTCGGCGTACCTGCTCAACGTGGGGCGCAACGCCATTGGCAGCATCTTCTCCTCCGGTCCGGCCATCGATCCCGTGGACGGACGCTACAACTTCCTCATGATGGGCGGCGACGCCGGTGATGACCGCACCGGCCGCCGGCCGGACAGCCTGTCGGTGCTCAGCGTCGATGCCAAGACCGGGCAGACGGCCATCATCTCCATTCCCCGCAACTTCCAGAACGCCCAGTTCAGTGAGGGCTCGCCCATGCGGTCGGTCTACCCGGACGGCTACAACTGCGGCGACGAATGCCTGATCAACGCCATCAACACCGAAGTCACCAACCAGTACGCGGACCTTTACCCGGGCGTTGCCGACCCCGGCGCCCAGGCCACCATGGAAGCGGTGTCCGGAACGCTGGGGATGCCCATCCAGGCCTACGTGCTGGTGGACATGGAAGGGTTCTCCACGCTCATCGACGCCATGGGCGGGATCAGGATCAAGGCCGGCGGCTGGGTTCCCATGAGCGGCTACTTCGACGAAGCCACCAAGACGCACGGCATGCCGCTCGGCTGGATCCCGGCCGGCGAGCAGACCCTGAACGGCGACCAGGCGCTGTGGTACGGACGGTCCCGCGAGTACGTGGACGACTACGCCCGGATCCAGCGCCAGCAGTGCGTGCAGCAGGCCATGCTCAAGCAGCTCGATCCGGCCACCCTCCTCGCCAAGTTCGAGGACATTGCCAAGGCCGGAACCAAGGTAGTCGACTCCAACATCTCCTCGTCGCAGCTGGGCAGCTTTGTGGACCTCGCCATGAAGGCCAAGGGCAAGGAGGCCAAGCGCCTCACCCTCGGCCCGCCGGACTTCGATGCATCGTTCTCCACGGTGCCGGACTTCGACCAGATCCACGAGCGGGTGGACCAGTTGCTGGCCTCCGCATCCGGCGCCCAGTCGGCAGGAACGGCCGACGACGTCATGGCAGTACCAGCCGCGGGCGGCGGGCACGTGCAAGCATCCGGCAGCCGCTCCCCCGACGTGCTGCAGGCCGGCGGGAGCACTGCGCAGCAGGCCACCCCGGCGCCGTCGGACTTCACCCCGGTGACCACCACGCCCGACGGCGAACCGATCACTGCCGAGATGCTGAACCAGCTCAAGAGCGAAGGCAACGAGGAAGCCATCCGGCAGCTCGTAGCAACGAACGGCCAGTGCGCGCCGCTCTAGCGCGCATGGCGGAACCGCCCTGACAGTCCCAACCAAGAAACGGAACGGTTTTGTACGAGATTGACAACGTCCTCCGGGACTACGCGTGGGGATCCACCACAGCCATCGCAGCCCTCCTGGGCCGGTCCGAGTCCGGGGCCCCTGAAGCTGAACTCTGGATAGGCGCCCACCCTGACTCGCCGTCCACCGCCCATGTCCCGGAGGACCGGAGCACCGCTCCGCTGGACGCGCTGATCACCTCTGACCCGGAGCATTTCCTGGGGGCGGAGTCTGTGGCACGTTTCGGCCCGCGCCTACCGTTCCTGGCGAAGATCCTTGCCGCTGCCCAGCCGCTGTCCCTCCAGGTCCACCCCAGCCTGCAGCAGGCGCAGGCCGGGTTCGCCCGTGAAAACGCTGAGGGCGTGGCCCCGGACGCCCCGCACCGCAACTACCGGGACGACAACCACAAACCGGAAATGATCCTGGCGCTGACGCCGTTCGAGGCCCTCTGCGGCTTCCGGTCAGTAGCAGCCACCCGCGGGATCCTGCAGCATGTTGCGGACACCGTCAGCCATGAAGGTGGAAGCCCCGGGGATTCCGGGCGTGAGGGCGCTGCCCTGGTGGCGGCCCTGCTTTCGGACCTCGACGGCGAAGCCCATGCCGGTGATGAAGGCGCCGGCCTGCGCAGGGCCTTTGAACGGCTCATCACCGGCGGCGAGGACGTCGCCACGGCCACGTCCCAGGTGGTTGCCGCACTGATCGGTGGCAGCCTGGCGCCTTATGAGGCCGAGCTCGGCACAGTTATCAGCCTGAACGAGAAGTACCCGGGCGACCCCGGGGTGCTGATCTCCCTGCTGCTGAACCGCCTCTCGCTGCAGCCGGGCGAGGCCGTATACCTCCCCGCGGGCAACGTGCATGCCTACCTGCACGGCCTGGGGGTGGAGGTGATGGCGTCCTCGGACAACGTGCTGCGCGGTGGCCTCACGCCGAAGTACGTTGATGTTCCGGAACTGCTGCGCACCATCGACTTCAGCCCGGTGGCGGTCCCCATGCTGGAAGCCGAACGGTCGGACCTGGGCCAGGAACTTTTCCGGCCGCCCTTCGCTGAGTTCCAGCTCCAGCGGATTGAGCTCTCGCCCGGCGACGGCCCGGTGCCGCTGGCACAGTCCGGCGCAGCAGTGGTGATCGTGGTGGCCGGCGGAATCTACCTGGACTCACCCAAGGGCGACCTGCGCCTGGAGCGCGGCGCCAGTGCTTTCCTCGCCGCCGCCGAGGCTCCGGTGAACGTGCACCTGGCCTCGGACAGCGCCGAGGCGGCACTGGCGTTCGCTGTAACGACCGGCCTTTAGCCCCGGCGCAGCAGCGTCCGTGCCCGTCCGGCGGCGGCTTTGGCCAGCCGCCGGGCGGTCTGGAGCCCGCGGCGGGCCAGTGGCATCGCTTTCGAGTAGGCCGGGTAGAACGGTGAGAGCGGCTTTTCCCACGTTCCCAGCAGCATGTTTTCGTGCTTCGCGAACTGCTTCTTGAAATCGGAGATGCCGTCGTTGAGCAGGCCGTTGAAGTCGTACCGGGAGCATCCGTCCTCCCGCATGGCCTGCAGGGCAGCCCACTTGACGCCGTAGTTCACGCGCTGCTTCTGCCCTTCGGCCGAGACGCCGCCGTAGAGTTCAAACGCCGTGGCGCCGCTGCGGGCGAGCCAGACGAACGCCAGCAGCTGATCGCCGTCGAACGCTCCAATGATGGGCGAGCCGTCACCAAGGTTCCGGAAGATGTCGCGGTAGTACTGGTCCTCGTGGATGCCAAACCCGGCACGCTCGGCTGTCTCGTGGTAGATGGCCAGGACCTGTTCGAGCTCGGACTCGTTCTTGACCTTGCGGAATTCGACCTCGCTGCGCATCGCCTTCCGGATGTTGGCCCGGGTCGACTTCGACATTTCGGCCATGAGCTCGTCATCGGTCCGGGTGAGGTCCAGGATCAGGGTCCGCGGAATGAGCACCGTGTTGGTGGTTTCCCGGAATCCCGCCCCAGCCACGGCCCCGGCGTAGGCCGAGTCCTTGTCCCAGTCGGGTTCGATGCTCAGGGCCACGCCGCGGTGCCGGATGGCGGCATGGTCAGCAAGGCTGTTGAGGACGGCTTGGGTGTCCTCCACCGAGCACATCGGGCCCCTGGGGATGTAGACCAGTGCCCGGAAAGGCAGCGGCAGCGGGCGGACCAGCAGCTGGGCGGCTCCGACGGTGGCCTCGCCGTCCTTCAGCAGCACCCGGTCCACCGACCAGCCGTGCATGGCCTTGGTCTCTCCCCAGCCCCAGAGCTGCTGCGGATGCCCGTTGAACATGTCGACGGATTCATCCCAGAGGGCGCGGTCAGTACAGGGCACAACAGCAGGAATCATGGCTTAAACCCTATACCAGCCTTTAACGCCGAAGCCCCGGAGCGCCGTTGGGCGCTCCGGGGCTTCCGGGGAACTGTGGTCAGCTCTTGCGGGCGTAGCCTTCCCACTTGCTGGCCTGGTGCTCGCCGTCCACGAAGCGGATGGTGCCGGACTTGGACCGCATCACGATGGACTGGGTGAGGACCTTGTCCTTGGAGTAGCGCACGCCGCGCAGCAGGTCGCCGTCGGTGATGCCGGTCGCCGCGAAGTAGCAGTTGTCGCTGGAGACGAGGTCGTTGGTGGAGAGGACCCGCTCAAGGTCGTGGCCGGCGTCGATCGCCTTCTGCTTCTCTTCGTCGCTGGTGGGCCACAGACGGCCCTGGATGACGCCGCCGAGGGACTTGATGGCGCAGGCAGCCACGATGCCTTCAGGGGTGCCGCCGATGCCCATCAGGGCGTCAACGCCGGTGCCGGAACGGGCTGCAGCGATGGCGCCGGCGACGTCGCCGTCCATGATGAACTTGGTGCGGGCGCCGGCTTCGCGGATCTCCTCGACCAGCGGGCGGTGGCGGTCGCGGTCCAGGATCATCACGTTGAGCTGGTTGACCTTGACGCCCTTGGCCTTGGCGATCAGGTGCAGGTTCTGCTTGACGGGCAGGCGCAGGTCCACCATGTCAGCAGCTTCCGGCCCGGTGACGAGCTTTTCCATGTAGAAGACGGCGGAGGGGTCGAACATGGAGCCGCGTTCGGCCACGGCGAGGACGGCCAGGGCGTTGTTGATGCCCAGGGCGGTCAGCCGGGTCCCGTCGATCGGGTCAACGGCAACGTCGCATTCGGGGCCGGTGCCGTCGCCGACGCGTTCACCGTTGAACAGCATGGGGGCTTCGTCTTTTTCGCCTTCGCCGATGACCACAACGCCGTTGAAGTGGACGGTCTGCAGGAAGGAGCGCATGGCGTCGACGGCTGCACCATCGGCGGTGTTCTTGTCGCCGAAGCCCACCCAGTGTCCGCCGGCGATGGCTGCTGCCTCGGTGACGCGGACGAGCTCGAGGGCAAGGTTGCGGTCCGGCTCATCGTTGCCCACAGCAAGGGACGGTGAGATCGTGGAGTACTTCTGGGTCATGGACGCTGGTGACACGTTAACCTCTTCTTCGAGTGGCGATCATTGAACCCGTCCCGCCGGAGCAGCTGGACGGTGATTCCTCTGCTTTCGATCATAGTCGCGGGACGCGGTGCCGGACGGCGGATGACGCACACCCGCAATGTGCACGCGGTGTGCGGGACTCCCTCCGGGAGGCGCCGAATGGAAGTCCCATGCCGGCATGGGCGACTATGGAGGGGTGAATGAGATGCAGGAGAAGACCAGCCCCACCCCTGACCCGGCAGGAACCGGAGGCAGCGGCGGGGCCGGCGCCAGGGACGCAGGCGCCCCCGTAAAGCCTGTCATTCCGGCGGCAGCGGCCAAGCGGGCGAATGCTTCGGTCATCGGCATGGTCATCGCCCTGGTGGTGAGCATCGCCGCGTTCCTTCCCGTCATCCTCATGAACCCGCTGCCCAAGAGCGACGGATACCGCCCGGACATCGACGTCGCGGGCATCTCCCAGCGGGCGGCGGATGTGGCGGGATTCACACCCGCGGCGCCTGATACCGGGAACGCGTTCCGTGCCAACTATGCGCGCTGGGAAGCGGGGACCGGCAACGGCGTCCCCACATGGGAGGTGGGCTTCCTGACCCCCAAGGAGTCCTTCATCGCCCTGGTGCAGACCAGCAAGGCCAACCCCACGTGGCTCCTGCAGCAGACCAAGAACGCCCCGGTGACCGGGACCCGCAGCGCGGGCGGCCAGGAATGGGAGCTCCGGGACACGGGCAAGGGCGAGAAGTCGATGGTGCTGGACTACCGCGGCACCACCGTGGTCCTCTCCGGCGCGGCGCAGCTGGACGAATTCGGCATCCTGGCCGACGCCGTCGTGAAATCCATGGACAGCAACCCGGCCGTCACAGTTTCACCGTCGGCACCCGCCGCACCTTAATGTAGTAAGCGTGGCTACTAATCTGACTCCTGCACTGGCCTGGCGCCGCCTGCGCGAAGGCAACGAACGATTCGTCAATGGCGAATCCTCCCATCCGAACCAAAACGCCGACCACCGGTCGTCCCTGGTGGAGACCCAGCATCCGTTCGCGGTGATCTTCGGCTGCTCCGACTCCCGGCTTGCCGCGGAAATCATCTTCGACGTGGGCCTCGGCGACGTGTTCGTGGTCCGCACCGCCGGCCAGGTCATTGACGACGCTGTCCTGGGCTCGCTCGAGTACAGCGTCGGTGTGCTCGGGGTGCCGCTGATCGTGATCCTTGGCCACGACAGCTGCGGAGCCGTCACGGCCACCAAGTCGGCTGTCGAGACCGGCGACATGCCCGCCGGCTTCATCCGCGACCTCGTGGAGCGGATTACACCGTCTGTCCTGACCTCGCTGCGCAACGGCCAGCCGGAGGTCAACGACATGGTGGTTGAGCACGTCAAGCAGACGTCCCAGCGCCTTGTAGACAGCTCGCGTGTGATTTCCGACGCAATCGAGGAAGGCCGCACAGCGGTCATCGGGCTTTCGTACCGGCTGGCCGAGGGCCGCGCCGACCTTGTTTCCGGAATCGGCGAGCTCTAGCAACCATTGACGGACCCGTGGAGCGGGTCCCGGGACGGCCGGGCAGGCCGCCCCGGGGCCCGCTTCACGGTTTTCGATGGGGCGGCCGGGAGCCATAAGCTAGCCCCATGACTTCCACTGAAGAGTTCCGCATTGAACATGACACGATGGGCGAAGTCCGCGTCCCCGTGAACGCACTGTACCGCGCGCAGACGCAGCGGGCAGTAGAGAATTTCCCCATCTCCGGCAAGACCCTGGAGCGCACCCACATCGAGGCGCTGGCACAGGTCAAGAAGGCAGCTGCCCAGGCCAACGCAGAACTGGGCGTGCTCGACGGCGAGCTGGCCAAGGCGATTGCCGACGCTGCCGACGAGGTGGCAGCCGGCAAGTACGACGGCGACTTCCCCATCGACGTTTTCCAGACCGGTTCCGGCACGTCCTCGAACATGAACACCAACGAGGTCCTGGCAGAGCTGGCCACGCGCGCACTGAAGGCCGCCGGCAGCGACAAGGTGGTCCACCCCAACGACCACGTAAACGCTTCGCAGTCCTCTAACGACGTGTTCCCCACATCCGTCCACGTGGCCGCCACGTCTGCGCTGATCAACGACCTGATCCCCGCCCTTGGCTACCTGGCCGAGTCGCTGGAGCGCAAGGCCGTTGAGTTCAAGGACGTCGTCAAGTCCGGCCGCACGCACCTGATGGACGCTACTCCGGTGACCCTGGGCCAGGAGTTCGGCGGGTACGCCGCTCAGGTTCGCTACGGCATCGAACGCATCAACGCCGCGCTCCCCCGCGTGGCCGAGGTTCCGCTGGGCGGCACCGCCGTGGGCACCGGCATCAACACCCCCGCCGGGTTCCCGGAGCGGGTTATCGAACTGCTCGCCACGGACACCGGCCTGCCGCTGACCGAGGCCCGCGACCACTTCGAGGCACAGGCCAACCGCGACGGCCTGATCGAGGCGTCCAGCCAGCTCCGCAACATCGCGATCTCCTTCATGAAGATCAACAACGACCTGCGCTGGATGGGTTCCGGCCCCAACACCGGCCTCGGCGAAATCGCCATCCCGGACCTGCAGCCCGGCTCCTCCATCATGCCGGGCAAGGTTAACCCGGTCATCTGCGAGGCATCCATCATGGTGGCCGCCCAGGTCATCGGCAACGACACCGCCATCGCCTGGTCCGGCACCAACGGCGCATTCGAGCTCAACGTCGGCATCCCGGTGATGGCCGCGAACCTGCTCGAGTCCATCCGCCTGCTGGCCAACACCAGCCGCGTGATGGCAGACAAGATGATCGACGGCATCACGGCCAACGTGGAGCGCGCGCGCTTCCTGGCCGAGGCCTCCCCCTCGATCGTCACGCCGCTGAACAAGTACATCGGCTACGAAAACGCAGCCAAGATCGCCAAGACCGCCGTCAAGGAGGGCCTGACCATCCGCCAGGCCACCGAGAAGCTCGGCTTCGTCGGCGAAGGCGAAGGCAAGGTCTCCGAGGCTGACCTCGACAAGGCACTGGACGTCACCACCATGACGGCACCGGCCCACAAGGCCTAAAGCACTTAGCGCCCGACGGCGGCCGCCCACCTTCCCAGCGAAGGCGGGCGGCCGCCGTCGTACTTTAAGCCCCTCCCGCCCGACCTAAGCCAAAAGTTGCACCATTCATGATTTAGTGCAAAACTTTACTCCGTGACTGATAGTGCAAATTCCGATCCGGGCCTGCGGGAACGCAAACGGGCCGCCACCCGGACCGCCATCACCGCCGCCGCCAGGGCCCTGACCTCGGCGCGGGGCCTCAGTGGCTACACCGTGGAGGAAGTCTGCGAAGCGGCCGGCATCTCACGCCGGACCTTCTTCAACTACTTCCCCGCCAAGGAAGACGCCATCATCGGCCACGCCGAGGACGACGTACCGGCGGACATCATCGAAGAATTCGTCGCCGGCGGCGCGGGCTCCCCCGCAGGCGACATCTCCCCCACGCTGTTCCAGGACCTGGTGAAACTCTCCCTGCGGCTGGCCGACGGCATGTCGGCCTCCGAAGAGGAAACCCGTCAACTGATCGCCGTGGTCAAGAAGGAGCCCCAGCTCATCCTGCGGATCATTGGGGTGACAGAACAGCGCGAGGCGCAGTTCGCCCGCGACGTCGCACGGCGTGAAGGGGTGGCGCCGGACCATCCCGTGGTGCAGATGGCGGTGGTGCTGCTCAGCACCATCGCCCGCAAAAGCAGCATGGCCTACTTCTCCGACGGCAACACCCGCAGCTACCCGGAGCTGCTGCTGGAAAACATCTCGGCAGCAAGCCTCCTCTTCTCCCAACCATTCGACAGCACGGCCACCGCCGCAGCAGAAGGAAACGCATGAGTACCGCAACCGCCACACCGCCGGCAGGGCCCCTGCTGCTGACCCAAAAACGCATCTGGATCATCTTCTCGGCCCTGATCGCCGGAATGCTGCTGTCCAGCCTCGACCAGACCATCGTCTCCACCGCCATGCCCACCATCGTGGGCAAGCTCGGCGGCGTGGAACATCAGGCCTGGATCACCACCGCATACCTGCTGGCCACCACCATCGTGATGCCCATCTACGGGAAATTCGGTGACATCCTGGGGCGGCGCAACCTGTTCCTGGTGGCCATCGCCCTGTTCACCCTCGCCTCGCTGGGCTGCGCGCTGGCCACGGACTTCTGGGGCTTCGTCATCTTCCGCGCCATCCAGGGGCTGGGCGGCGGCGGACTCATGATCCTTTCCCAGGCCATCATCGCGGACATCGTTCCGGCCAAGGACCGCGGCAAGTACATGGGCCCGCTGGGCGCCATCTTCGGCCTGTCCGCCGTGGCCGGTCCGCTGCTGGGCGGCTTCTTCGTGGACCACCTCACCTGGGAATGGGCCTTCTACATCAACATCCCCGTTGGCCTGGCCGCCTTCGCCATCGCCTGGTTCGCCCTGACGCTGCCGAACAAGAAGGCTGAGAAGCGGATCGATGTCCTGGGCGTTGTGCTGCTCTCCGTCGCCACCACCTGCCTGATCTTCTTCACCGACTTCGGCGGCAAGAAGGACGAGGGCTGGGATTCACCCCTCACCTGGGCCTTCGGCGCCGGCCTGCTGGTGTCCGCTGCCGCGTTTGTCTTCGTGGAGCGCCGTGCGGAAGACCCCATCATCCCGCTGAGCCTGTTCCGCAACCGCATCTTCATCAACGCCACCGCCATCGGCTTCACCCTGGGCCTGGGCATGTTCTCGGCCATCGCGTTCGTTCCCACGTTCCTGCAGATGTCCTCCGGCACCTCCGCCGCCGAGTCCGGGCTGCTCATGCTCCCCATGATGGCCGGTCTGATGGGTACCTCCATCTACTCGGGCATCCGGATTTCCAAGACTGGCAAGTACAAGATGTTCCCCATCCTGGGCGCTGCGCTCACGATGGCCGCCATGCTCTGGATGACCACCCTGGCCGCGAGCACACCCATCTGGGTGATCTGCGTGCAGCTGTTCGTCTTCGGCGCCGGGCTGGGCCTGATCATGCAGGTAGTAGTCCTGGTGGTGCAGAATTCCGTGCCGGCGGAGCAGATCGGCACCGCCACCAGCACCAACAACTACTTCCGCGAGGTGGGCGCCGCCATGGGCGTGGCGATTTTCGGATCCCTGTTCACCACCCGCCTGTCCGAGTCGCTGACCAGCGCTTTCACCGGTGCGGGCGCATCGGCCGAGCAGGCATCGCAGTCCACCAGCACCCTGGACCCGCAGGCCATGAACCAGCTCCCGGAACAGCTGCGGGACGCCATCGTCAATGCCTACGCTGATTCGCTGGCCCCGGTGTTCTGGTACCTGGTGCCGTTCATCGCCATTGCCCTGCTGTTGGCCATCACCCTCAAGCAGATCCCGCTGTCCGATACGGCCGGCATGGTGGCCCGCGGCGAAGCCGTCGGCGGCGAGGAAGCTGAGCGGCTGGCCGCCGGCCTGCCCGGCGTTTCCGCAGGGCAACATACTCCCGCCGGGGACGCCGGCGACGCGGCCATGGCACGGGACGACGACGGCGAGCTGGTCTCGCAGGGCCGCTGACCGCCGTCGTACGCACCGCCGTCGCACCCGGTCCGGTGCAGCGAATGAGCTGACAGGGACGCCGCAATCTTTGGGGGTTGCGGCGTCCCTGTTCGTTTCAGCGGCCTGCCGGGGGTGAGGCGCGATTTTCAGGGCTCGTAATGGACGGCGTCATGGGGCGCCAGCGCACGTTCGATGCTCTCCAGGTCCCGCGGCCGGATGTCCGGAAGGCCATCGAGGGGGAACCAGCCCACGGCAAGGGATTCGTCATCGTTGACCCGGGGCTCGCCGGACACGTGGCGGCACCGGAACACGATGTCCAGGAAGTCGCACACATCCCCGTTGGGGAAGGTGACCGGGCCGGAGACACCGACGGAAACCATGCGCTCGGTCTCTGCCACCACCGCTGTCTCCTCGAAGATTTCCCGCACCAGGCCGGGGCCCGGGTGCTCCCCCGGATCCAGCAGGCCCGAAATCAGGGCCCACCGACCGTTGTCCGATCGCTGCCCCAGCAGGATGTGCCCGTCGTCATTGACCACCACACCCCGTACTGCAGGAATCCAGAGGGGGTCGTGGCCTATTTTTTCACGGAGTTTGAGGATGAATTCGGGCGCTGCCATGGCTTCAGCCTAGCCGCCGCACGGCGTGGCCAGACCCTTCGGTGGCGTCAGGCGGCAGGCAGCAGGAGCATCACGGCGGCGGTGCCGGCCAGCATGAACGGGCCGAAAGGAATGGCGGATTTGAGGCTGCCGCGGCGGGTGGCGAGCAGTCCGAGGCTCCACAGGCCGCCCAGGAGGAAGGCTGCGAACGTTCCGGCGAACACGTGCCCCCAGCCGAGGTAGCCGAGGTACATGCCAAGTACGCCGGCGAGCTTCACATCACCGAATCCCATGCCGGGCGGATACACCAGGCGGAGGACGAAGTAGAACAGCCACAGCACCGCTCCCCCGGCGAGGACACGGCCGCCGGGCAGGCCGAAAAGCCTGGCACCGCCGTCGGGTACGGCCGCAGCGTCCGCCCCTGCCACCAGGACAGTAGCCACCGCGGCGAGCAGGAGCACCCCGGCCACCCCATAGGAGGGGAAAACGATCCGGTTGGGCAGGAGGTGGTGGCGGACATCGATCACCGTGAGGCGGACTGCCATCACCGCAAAGTAGAGGCATGCCGCCAGCACCAGCCAGAACGCGAGGGGGGTGTCCAGCCACAGGTCGCCGAGTCGTCCGATCACCCCTCGGATGCTACTGGAATTCCCCTGCCCGCCCCACCGTGTCCGCGTAAACTGTGGATATGTCAGCCTGGGATTCCCGGCGGCGCCCGGATCCCGCCGGCGGCGCATCCCCCTCAGATCCCACCGCCATGTTCCGCAGCCTGTGCCGGTCTTCGCCGTGGAAGTGGCAGTCGCTTCGCTTTGAGTACTGGGATGAGCCATTCGACGCGGCACCGGCTCCGGGAGCTTCCCTGGTCCGGGCGTGGCTGCGCCGGCCGGGCGCGCTGCGGCTGGAGAGCCCCGAAGGGCTGGTCCTCCACAGCACAACGGGGATCAACGATTCCAGGGATGGCCTCTACGTCAGTTCCACCCGCAAGTCCTGGCTCCTCCCGCCCCACCTGGTCTCCCCTGTGTACGGCGCGGCCGGACTGGTGAAACGGCGTCCGGAGGCGGCCTACGGTGAGCCCGGGTTCGGCAACGGACGGTTCTCCGCTGCACTGGACCCGGTGGAGCTTGCCGGCAATTCCCCTGCGCCGCTGGAGTTTCCGGGCAGCAACCCGGTACAGGTGGAGGACGTGCGCACCGTGGACCACGAGGGCAGGTCCGCCCTGGAGACCGTGGTTGCGCCCACTCCCGCCTACCAGCCCTGGGATCCGGCGGCTCCCCTGTGCCTTGCCGGCCGCTCCCTGGTGCGGGTGGACCTTGGCACGGGCGTCTGCGTGGCCAGCCGTTCACTGGAGCACACAACCGAAGGCTACGGACACTGGCTGCGGATTCTCGGCGTCGACGAGTACATGCTGGACGACCTCTTCCTCGCCGAGTCCATGAACCTCACCGATGTCCGCCGCCACATCAGCTGGGACGTGCCCGCCTGACGTGACAGGCAGAGGTGCACGTGATCGGCTAGGCTTCGCGGATGATTAGCATGAGCTCCATCTGGCCGCTATTCGACCTGCAACTGACCACTCCCCGGCTGGAGCTCCGGCCCATCACGGATCAGGACATCCCCGCAGCCGTCGACGCCGCCCGCAGCGGCATCCACGACGCCGCCAGGAGCCCGTTCAGCACGCCATGGACAGAACTGCCCGACGACGAGCTTGGCCCGAACATGGCCCGCTGGTACTGGCGATGCCGCGGCGGGTTCAGTCCGGAAGACTGGACACTGCTCCTGGGCATCTGGCACGAGGGGCAGTTCATCGGCTGCCAGGACGTGGGCGCCAAGGACTTCGCACTGTTGAAAACCGTCTCCACCGGATCGTGGCTCAAGCAGTCCGCCCAGGGCCGGGGGCTCGGCGCAGAGATGCGTGCCGCCGTCGTGCTCTGGGCCTTCGACTGGCTGGGCGCCGACGTCGCCGAATCCGAAGCCGCGGACTGGAACGCAGCCTCCCTCGGCGTCTCCCGCATCCTCGGCTACGAGCTGAACGGAACCACCCGCCAAGCCTGGGGCACGCAGGTCGAGACAGTCCAGAAAGTCCGGGTCACGCCAGCCACCTTCAAGCGCCCCGACTGGACCTTGCAGGTAGAAGGCCACGAAGCAGCGGCCAAGTTCCTGAACGTCACCTGAGAAGTTGCCGTAGCTGGGTTTGTCCGGTCCCAGCGCTTCGCCGTCGCTGAGACACCTCCCGCCGCGCCTCTCCGGTCGGTGGGCGACCTGCGCAGCGCTCTGGTCGGCGATGCGCTCCTACGCGAAGCACTGGGTCCGGACATGTGCGGAGGCGCCCCTCCGCGCACGAGGCGGGTCGCGGTCCTTCTCGTAGGAGCGCATCGCGACGCATCGGCCGCCAGAGGTCGCTCAGCGACCGGCGGCGGCCCTATGCGGTGTGTCTAAGCGACGGAGAAGGGCCGTGGCCCGGCAAACCGGACCACGGCCCTTCGTCCGGTGGCTTACCCCTCGAGCAACTCCGTTACCAGGGCTGCGATGGGGGACCTTTCTGAGCGGGTGAGCGTGATGTGGCCGAAGAGCGGGTGGCCTTTCAGGGTTTCGACGACGGCGGCGACTCCGTCGTGGCGGCCGACGCGGAGGTTGTCGCGCTGGGCGACGTCGTGGGTGAGTACGATCTTCGAGTTCTGGCCGATGCGGCTCATAACTGTCAGCAGGACGTTCTTTTCGAGGGACTGGGCCTCGTCCACGATGACGAACGCGTCGTGCAGGGAACGGCCGCGGATGTGGGTGAGGGGCATGACCTCAAGCATTCCGCGGTCCATGACTTCCTCCACCACTTCCTGGCTGACCAGGGCGCCCAGCGTGTCGAAGACGGCCTGTGCCCAGGGGTTCATCTTCTCGGACTCAGAGCCGGGCAGGTAGCCGAGTTCCTGACCACCCACGGCGTAGAGGGGGCGGAACACGATGACCTTGCGGTGCTCTCGGCGTTCCAGGACCGCTTCGAGGCCCGCACACAGGGCCAGGGCCGACTTGCCGGTGCCGGCCCGCCCGCCGATGGAGACGATGCCGACGGCAGGGTCCATCAGCATGTCGATGGCCAGCCGCTGCTCGGCGGACCTGCCGTGGAGCCCGAACACGTCCCGGTCGCCCTTGACCAGGCGCACCTGCTTGTCCGCGCCCACCCTGCCCAGGGCGGAACCCCGGTTGGACAGCAGGACCAGCCCGGTGTTGACCGGCAGTTCCGCGGCGGCGGGGATGAACACCGGTTCGTGGCCGTAGAGGGTGGAGATCTCCTCCTCGTTGGCCTCGACCTCGGCCACCCCGGTCCAGCCGGAGTCCTTGACCAGCTCGTTGCGGTACTCGTCCGCCGTCAGCCCCATCGCCGATGCCTTGACGCGCATCGGCAGGTCCTTGGACACCACGGTGACGTCCTTGCCTTCGTTGGCGAGGTTCTTCGCGACGGCGAGGATGCGGCTGTCGTTATCACCGCTGCGGAACCCGAGCGGAAGTACCTCGGCGGAGATGTGGTTGAGCTCCACCGTGAGGGTACCGCCGTCGTCCCCGATGGGGATGGGCTGGTTCAGGCCGCCGTGCTTGACCCTCAGGTCGTCGAGGAGCCGAAGCGCCGCGCGGGCAAAGTAGCCAAGTTCGGGGTCGTGGCGCTTTGCTTCGAGCTCGGTGATCACCACGATGGGGACGATGACTTCGTGTTCTGCGAACCGCAGCAGCGCCCGGGGGTCCGAGAGGAGGACGGAGGTGTCGATCACGAAGGTGTGGATCAGGGAATCCCTTCCGGAGACGGCAAAACCGGCCGCAGCATCAGTTGCCGCGCCGGTTTTTTCAGTGGCTCGCACAGTGCGAGAGGTAGCTGTTCCTGCCTGGTCTGAAAGGACCTCATGCAGTTTTTCAGAAGTAGCCACATCGACTCCAGCCCCGGGCCCCAGCCCGGCCTTGTTATTGGTGAGGCGGCTCGGCCAAGAGGCCGGGTCCGGCCTCCCATACAACCGGTGCGATGTTTCGCTCCATGTACTGGCCTCCCCGATCAGCCGGCGGTTTGCCTGCTGATGGATATAACGTAAATCCAGCCCCCGGCATTTCCGCAACCATTACGCGGCGATTCCTGTTGCGGTGTTGTGAACTCCAGGTGAACCGGGAGTGTCAGGAGCCGTAGCGCCGTTGCCGGCCCGCGTAGTCACGCAGTGCCCGCAGGAAGTCGACCTTGCGGAACGCCGGCCAGAGGGCCTCGCAGAAATAGAACTCGCTGTAGGCGCTCTGCCACATGAGGAAGCCGGAGAGCCGCTGCTCGCCGGAGGTGCGGATGACCAGGTCCGGGTCGGGCTGGCCGCGGGTGTAGAGGTACCGCGAGATGTCATCCACGCTGAGTTCATCGGCAAGCTGGTTGATGTCGGCACCCTTGGCCACGGCGTCGTGCAGAAGTTCACGGACTGCATCCACGATTTCGCGGCGGCCGCCGTATCCCACGGCCACGTTGACATGGATCTTTTCATGGACAGGCGTCCGTGCCGTCAGTTTGTTCAGGCGCTCGGCAAGGTAACCGGGAAGCAGTTCCGGCGCCCCCATGGCATGGACGGAAATGTTCTCGTCCTCGTCCAGCCGGTCCAGGGTGTTGGCGATGATGCCCATGAGGAGGTCCAGTTCCTCACTGGATCTGTTCATGTTGTCCGTGGACAGCATATACAGCGTCACCACTTTGACGCCGAGCTCCTGGCACCAGCCCAGGAACTCATGGATCTTATCCGCGCCCGCTTGGTGGCCCTGGCTTGTGGGTGCATTGAACTGCTTGGCCCAGCGGCGGTTCCCGTCCACCATCACACCGATGTGCCGCGGGATGCGGTCCCGGGAAAGGTCCTTGAGCAGCCGCCGCTCGTAATAGCCGTAGAGGAACCCGGGCAACTCCACGCGTCCACTCACCTGACTTCCTCGCTGTTCGTACTTGAACATCCTAGGCTACCGCCCGGGCGGCGCATGCCGGTCGAAGGGGCTCCGGCGCGGGGTCGCAAACACCCAGTTACCGATGAGTAACTTACCGGAACGTAGGTTATTCTGGACTCATGAACAGCGACTCTTCCGAGGCTCCGCGCACGCCGCAACCGGAGGATGAAAAGCCCGCTCCGCCAGGAAACTCTCCGGTTGACGATGCCGCCGTCATGCTGGCTGAGCTGCTGATGATCAAACCGAAGTGGCGCGGCTGGATCCACACCGTGGCGGCCCCGTTTGCCTTGGCCGCGGGTATCGTCCTGGTGGTCCTGGCGCCCACAGCCGACCGCAAAATCACCTCGGCCATCTATGCCGCCACCGGCGTGCTGCTGTTTGGCGTCAGCGCCGTGTACCACCGCGGCAACTGGTCACCGGTGGTGAAGCGGGTTTTAAAGCGGCTGGACCACACCAACATCATGTTGGTCATTGCCGGCAGCTACACGCCGCTGGCCTGGACCCTGCTGGAACGGCAGCAGGCCGTCCTCCTGCTCTGGATCATCTGGTCCGGCGCCATCCTGGGGGTGTTGTTTCGGCTCCTGTGGACTGATGCACCGCGCTGGCTGTACGTGCCCATTTACATTGCGCTGGGATGCGGCGCGCTGTTCTACTTGCCGCAGTTTTTCCAGGCGAGCCTTCCAGCAGCTGTCCTCATCTGCGTGGGCGGCGCGCTCTATATCGCCGGGGCCGTGTTCTACGCGCTGAAGAAGCCGAACTTCAGCTACAACCATTTCGGCTTCCACGAGCTCTTCCACGCGTTCACGGTCTTTGCGTTCGCCGCCCATTTCACGGCCATCGCCATAGCCGTCCTGGGCTGACGGCAACGCCCGCCAGGGTCCGAGGGGAAGCGCCTACTCCCGCGGCAGGGAGTTGCCCTGGCTGAAGCCGTTTCCGTTGGTGTCCCGGGCTTCCTGCGGAGCCGTAGCATCCTCGCGGGCTTCCTCCGCCACAATGTCCGCTTCGGCAGCAGCTGCGATGCGCTCCTCCTCGACCTGCGCCCGGTACCGGACGCGCCGGATCCGGCGGACCATGTCCACGATGAGCAGCGCCGTGGCCACTACGAAGAATGCAGTCATGATAAAGCCCAGCAAGCCGGGCGTTACCTGGTCCTCCGTGATCCCGTCGCGCAGGGTTGGAGTGGGCATCGGCGTGGGGGTGGTGGCCAGGCTGAGGAGCAAGTTTTGCACGTGTAATACCTTCAAGGGATCGGGTTGCAGCCGGACATATGTCGCGCCCGAAGCGCCGGAGGCTAACTTCTACGCGGCATAGAAATCGCTGCCGTTTCTATCTTAGCCCGGCAAACAGGTCCGTCTCGGGCAGCTCGGAGGAGACCCGGGACTTGATCAGGGAGTAGTCCTCCCATGGCCAGGTTCGCCGCTGCATGTCCGCTGACACGGCGAAGAAGAACCCCAGGGGGTCCACCTGCGTGCGGTGGGCCCGGAGGGCGTCGTCGCGCACCTCGAAAAAGTCTCCGCAATCCACCTGGGTGGTGGTGGCATGTGTCGCGGGCGGCGGCGTGTGCCCCTCGGCGTCGGACTCCAGCCACGCTGCGAGGCGTTCCGCATACGGCGACTGCAGCCCGGCTTCCTCGAGCGCGAAATGCAGCGCGCGGAAGCGTTCCGGGCTGAAGGCACGGTCGTAGTACAGCTTGCCGGGTTCCCAGGGCTCCCCCGCTTCGGGGTACTTATTGGCGTCCCCTGCGGCATCGAACGCTTCCACTGCCACTTTGTGCGCCATGATGTGGTCCGGGTGGGGGTAGCCACCGTTCTCGTCATAGGAGAGGATGACGTGCGGTTTAAAGGACCGGACCAGCCGCACCAGGGGCGCCGCGGCATGGTGCAGCGGCAGCGTGGCGAAGGAACCAGCAGGAAGGGGCGGAAGGGGGTCGCCTTCGGGCAGCCCCGAGTCCACGAAACCAAGCCAGCGCTGCCGGATGCCAAGGATTTTTGCTGCCCGGTCCATCTCCAGTCGCCGGGCGCCTGCCATGTCCCGCTTGGGATGCGGCTCGCCTTCCACGGCGGGGTTCTGGATGTCCCCGCGCGATCCGTCGGTGCAGGTGGCCACCATGACCTCTACGCCGGCGGCAGCGTACATGGCCATCGTGGCAGCACCCTTGCTGGATTCGTCATCCGGGTGGGCATGCACTGCGAGCAGCCGAAGCGGTGCCGGGGAGGTGCTGGACGCTGTCATGGAAGGACGGCTCCTGATTCTTCTTGGTTTGTGGCGGTGCGGGGTTGTGGCGGTATGCGGGCGGACGGAAAACAGCGCCGTGGACGGTGCAATTGGCCACCACGGGATGGGCACTAAACTGGTCTGGTGACTTCCCCGGACCAGTCGGCCCCATCCGCGCCCGCAGACACTAGCCTAGCCAATCGATATGGTGGCCAAAAGCGCAGCCTGACGCCCGCCGTCAAGCGCGCCATCGCGGGCGGGGCCCTCGCCGTCGGTATCGGTTTCCTGGCATGGGTCTCCACGTCGAACTCGTTGTCCTCGGTGACCTTCAAGGACGTGGGTTACAGCACGCCGGATGCAACTGTGGCCGAGGTGGACTTCCAGGTGACCCGCGAGCCCGGCACTGCCGTCAAGTGCGCCGTGAAGGCCCTCGATTCCAAGTATGCGGTGGTTGGCTGGAAGGTGGTGGACATTCCCGCCGATGCTCCCGAGGGGTCAGAGGGAACGGCCGACGGCGGCAGGACGGTTTCCCAGCGGGTCACGGTCCGCACGGAGTCGCCGTCCGTGTCCGGCGTTGTGGACAGCTGCTGGGCCACGGACGGATCCGGCCAGAAGGTGTGATGTGGACCGCTTGCTCGTTGGGATAAATCCAGGGGTTTGACTACAATGGACCAATACCTTCACCCCGCTGAGCTGGTTGCTGTTCCACAAGTGGCCACCGTGGCGGGGTCTTTTGCATGTAGGACCATTTAGAGGAGAAGTCCGTGTCTACCACCAACAGCGCAGCTGCAGCCTGGCTTACCCAGGAAGCTTTTGACCGCCTGAAGGCAGAGCTGGACCACCTTTCCGGCCCCGGCCGGGCGGATATCGTCCAGAAGATCGAAGCAGCCCGGCAGGAGGGCGACCTCAAGGAAAACGGCGGATACCACGCTGCCAAGGAAGAGCAGGGCAAGATCGAGGCCCGCATCCGCCAGCTGACCGTGTTGCTTCGGGACGCCCACGTGGGTGAATCTCCCGCCGATGACGGCATTGTGGAGCCCGGCATGATCGTGGTGGCCCGGATTGCCGGGGACGAAGAGACCTTCCTGCTCGGATCCCGTGAAATTGCCGGCGATTCTGACCTGGACGTCTTCAGCGAGAAGTCCCCCCTGGGCTCTGCCATCCTGGGCCACAAGGAAGGCGAGACGCTGAGCTACGTTGCGCCCAACGGCAAGGACATCACGGTGGAAATCCTGTCCGCGAAGCCTTACGCGGCCTAGTTTTCCGTAGCTGCCAAAGCGCCTGCCGCCCCATGGGCGGCAGGCGCTTTGTTGTTTTCAGCTTGTATGGCGGCAGCTACAGGGGAATTGCGCGGTCCCGCTGCCGGTCGTCGCCCGAACGCGGGCGGAGGATCAGTGCGGCCACCACTCCCCCGGCGGCTCCGCCCAGGTGGGCCTGCCAGGAAACGAAGCCGGACACGATGGGCAGCATGCCGAACAGGATGCTGCCGTAGCCCATGAACAGGACCACGGCCAGGAGGATCTGTTTCCAGCTGCGGTTGAAGAAGCCGCGGACCAGGAGGAAGGCAAAGAGTCCGAAGACCAGGCCTGAGGACCCTACGGTGATCCCGCCGTCGCCGATCAGCCAGACGGTGATTCCCGATCCCAGCCAGCTGAGCCCGAGGGCAGTCAGGAAAACCCGGAGCCCGGAGAGAAACACCAGGAAGCCGAAGATGATCAGCGGCAGGCTGTTGGACAGCAGGTGGTTCAGGTTGGCATGCAGCAGCGGAAACGTGAAGATGTCCAGGAGCCCATCAGCGCTCCGGGGCCGCAGTCCGAACGTGCGCGTCAACGACCCCAGCGTCAGCGTGTTGAACAGCTCAATGACGAAGAGGAGTGCCACAAACCCGCCCAGGACGAGCAGCCCGCCCTTGGCGCGCGCCGCCGTCGTTTGCCGCTCCCGGAAGTCCCCGTTCCGCATGAGGCCAGCCACGCGTACTCCTAGTGCACCACGATGGGCTGGAATCCTTCGGCACGCAGCGCGCTGAGGACTTGCTCGCCGTGCTGGTGGCCCTTGGTCTCCAGGTTCACGGTGATGGACACGTCGCCCATGCTGATTGAGCCACCCACGCGGGTGTGGTCCAGGCCGGTGACGTTGGCATCGTTTTCGGCGATGATCCTGGCGATGGTTGCCAGCGAGCCGGGACGGTCATCGAGCATCATGCGGACCGTCATGTAGCGTCCGGCTGCGGAAAGGCCGCGCTGGATCACCTTGAGCATCAGCATGGGATCGATATTGCCGCCGGACAGTACGACGGCGGTGGTCCCGGGGTTTTCGATCTTGCCGTCCATGAGGGCTGCTACGCCGACGGCACCGGCGGGCTCCACCACCATTTTTGCGCGTTCCAGCAGGAAGATCAGCGCGCGGGCCAGCGAATCCTCACTGACCGTCACAACGTCGTCCACGAGTTCGCGGATGATGCTGAACGGCAGCTGCCCTGGCCGGCCCACGGCGATGCCGTCAGCCATGGTGGACACCTTCTTCAGCGGCACCAGGGCGTCGGCTGCGAGGGAGGGAGGGTAGGCCGCGGCGTTTTCCGCCTGCACTCCGATGATGCGGATGTCCCGGCCGAGTTCCTTGGCCCGGGCCTTGATGGCCACGGCGACCCCTGCCAGGAGACCGCCGCCGCCAACGCCCATCAGGACGGTGTCCACTGTGGGGATCTGCTCGAGGATCTCCAGGCCAACAGTGCCCTGGCCTGCCACCACATCAACGTTGTCGAAGGGGTGGACGAAGACCGTCCCCGTTTCGTTGCTGTACCGCTGGGCTTCGGCCAATGCCTCGTCCACGTTGTGGCCGTGCAGGATCACTTCGGCACCGTGGCTGCGGGTGGCTGCGAGCTTCGGCAGCGCGACACCGAGGGGCATGTAGATGCGGGCCTTTATTCCCAGGCTTTTCGCTGCCACGGCAACGCCCTGTGCGTGGTTGCCTGCGGACGCTGCCACGACACCGCGTTTCTTTTCTTCGGGTGACAGGCGGGCCATGCGGACATAGGCGCCGCGGACCTTGAAGGATCCTGCGCGCTGGAGGTTCTCGCATTTGAAGTAGACCTCGCCGCCCACCTGCGCGCCCAGCGCACGGGACGATTCCACCGGAGTGCGCGCAATAATCCCGTCAAGCAGCTTCTGCGCCTCAAGGACATCGTCCAGCGTGACGGGAAGGGTTTGCAGGATGTTCACGTACTACTCTCCTCTTGGTTCGTCCCCGGCGCCCCGCTGGGATGCGGAGTGGGCACCGCGGTGTTCAGCTGTGGTGCCGTCAGACGTGTCGCGTTCGCCGCCAAAGTCCTTGGGCGGCTCAACGTCTTCAATGGTGTTGTCCCCGCCAGCCGGAGCTGTCAGGGGCCTCCCGGCAATCACCGGCACCTGTTCATGTTCCCATGTTCTGGCGGCGATGTAGCGAATGGCCGAGTTTGCTACGGCCAGGATGGGTACCGAAAACAGTGCACCCGGGATGCCGGCAAGGTAGGAACCGGCGGCAACGCTGAGGATGACGGCTACCGGGTGGAGCGAAACGGCCTTGCCCATGACCAGCGGCTGCAGGATGTGGCCTTCGAGCTGCTGGACCGCAAGCACGATGGCGAGCATGATCAGCGCATTCACGGGGCCGTTGGCAACCAGTGCCAGCAGGACGGCAATCACGCCGGTCACCAGGGCACCCACCACCGGGATGAATGAACCCAGGAACACCAGCACGCCCAGGGGAAGGGCCAGGGGTACACCGATGATCGCGGCGCCCACGCCGATGCCGATCGCATCCACAGCTGCAACGAACATCTGGATGCGCGCGTAGCTGACCATGGAGGCCCAGCCCTTGCGTCCGGCGCCGAAGGCGGCGGCCCGCGCCCGTCGCGGAAGCAGCCGAACCAGGAACGCCCAGATCCGGTCTCCCTCCAGCAGGAAGAAAATGAGGATGAACAGGGCGAGGAGCAATCCGGCGGCAAAGTGTCCGGCGGTACTGCCAAAGGAGAGGGCGCCGCTGAGGATGCTGCTGCTGTTGTTCTGCAGTGCGTCGCTGGCCTCCTTGACGTACTGGTCGATCTGGGCCGCCGTCAGGTGCAGCGGCCCGTCGGAGAGCCACGTCTGGACCTGCCGCACGCCTTCGAGCGCCTGCTGCCACAATTCGCCGAAGCCGATCACCAGCTGCCGGCCGACCAGGGCCAGCGCACCGGAGATCACTGCGATAAAGCCAAGGACAGTGGCGGCGACGGCAAGGCCGGCGGGCAGCCCGCGCCGCTTCAGCCAGGCCGTGACCGGGCTCAGCAGCCCCGCGAGGAGCGCCGCCACCATGACCGGGATGATGAGGAAGGTGATGTGGCTCAGGAGCCAGATCAGCGTGCCGGCCATCAGGAGGATGAGGCCCAGGCGCCAGGACCAGGATGCGGCAATCCGCACACCGTACGGGATGTCCCGGTCCAGCTCACGGTCCGTCAGGACCCGGAGGGGTGCCGCCGTGGCGGGGGCTGGAGATGGCCTGGACTGGGTAGCGTCGTCCGCATTGGGCGTCATAAGGAAACTCTAACCGCCCGTGGCGGCGTGGTAGTCGATTCCCCACTCCATGGCGAACGACTCCCCCGGCTCGAGCCAGCGCAGGCCGTCACCGGAGTTGAAGGCGTTGGCCGGACCGGTCATCGGCTCTACGGCGAGCGCGCGGCTCCGGCCGGGGTAGACCGTGCTGACGAAGACGTGGACGTACTGGCAGGATTCGTCCTGCCAGAGGCTTACGCTGCGGCCGTCCGGACCGGCAAGCACATGGCGGGCCTTTCCATCCTCATACCCGAGGCCGGTGAGTGCGACGTCGACGCTGAGGCCGCCTATGGTGCGGCCGGCGCGGAAGTCGGTGTCGCCGTCGAC
Source organism: Pseudarthrobacter equi (assembly GCF_900105535.1). NCBI lineage: Bacteria > Bacillati > Actinomycetota > Actinomycetes > Micrococcales > Micrococcaceae > Pseudarthrobacter > Pseudarthrobacter equi. The sequence goes on along the minus strand of NZ_LT629779.1, from coordinate 1,668,480 downwards.
GGGCGCGGAACTGCGGGGTATCAGCCGTTCATCGGCGATGAGCTGGGTGTCGGCCTGGACGGTCAGTACCAGCTCCTCGGCCGGGGTGTCTCCCAGCCGCAGGTAGGGGTGCGCGCCGAGGACGAACGGTGCAGCTGCTGCAGAATGGTTGGTCAGGCTCTGGCGGACCGTGAGCCCCAGGTCTGCGGCCAGCTCGTACCGTACGCGGTGGCGCACCAGGAACGGGTACCCGTGCTGCGGAAAGACCGTGGCTTCCAGGGACACGGAGTAGGGCGACTCGTCCACCAGGGTGTAACCCACATTCCTGAGCAGGCCGTGGCTGGCGTTGTTCCGGGATACCTCGGTGATGTCCAGCTGCTGCTTTTTGCCGTCAAGGACCCAGACGCCGTCCTCCACCCTGTTGGCCCAGGGCGCCAGGGTGATTCCTGCGCCGCCGGGCGGGATGACGTCGTCGCCGTAGGTTTCGGTCAGGAGCACGCCGCCCCGGCTGTAAGAGCGGAGACCGGCGGCGAGCTCGGTAATGACGGCCACGGCGTCGCCGCGGCGAAGTTCGTACTGGCGACCTGAGGCAAAGGCGCGCAGGTGCGGACTGATGGGTGCGTCCTGGGACGAAGACTGGGTCATGCGCCTTACCGTACCGCGGCGCCAGCAGTCGCGCAGAACAGTGAATGTTGTTTTTTGTTCTTAACTATTCTTTTTTGGTTGAACATGCGAAAATATTTCCATGACAGCGATCACCAGCACCAGACTCTCCGACGGCCGGGAGCTGATCTATTTCGATGACCCGGGCACCAATGCGGCACGGGCAACGGGGGCCACCGACCAGCGGGGCCTGCCGCCCCGGGGCGAGCCCGGTGAGGTCCGCTTCGATGCGCTCACCGACGAATGGGTGGCAGTGGCAGCGCACCGACAGGCCCGCACCCACCTTCCGCCTGCGGACCAGTGCCCCATCTGCCCCACAACACCCAACAACCCGTCCGAGATCCCCGCCGCCGACTATGACGTGGTGGTCTTCGAGAACCGATTCCCGTCCCTCGGCCCGGCACTTGGTCCGGTTCCGGAAAACGCTGCATGGGGAACCAAGGGCCCGGCCTACGGCCGCTGCGAGGTGGTGTCCTTCACGCCCGAGCACACGGGCTCCTTCAGCACCCTCAGCGAAACCCGCTCCCGGACGGTGATTGAGGCCTGGGCCCAGCGCACGGAAGCTCTCAGCTCACTGGCGGGCATCAAGCAGGTCTTTCCGTTCGAGAACCGCGGTGCGGATATTGGCGTCACCCTCCACCACCCGCACGGCCAGATCTACGCCTACCCCTACGTCACTCCCCGGGCAGACGTGCTGGGTTCGGCCGCACGGCGCTATTACGAGAAGCACGATGGCCGCGAAACCCTGACCGGCTCCCTCCTCAAGGCAGAACGGCAGGACGGCAGCCGGATGGTCATGGAAGGCGAGAACTTCAGCGCCTACGTCCCCTTCGCCGCCCGCTGGCCGCTTGAAATCCACCTGGTCCCCCATCGCCACGTTCCGGACCTGGCGGCCTTGAGCGGGGAGGAGAAGGACGAGCTAGCGCACGTCTACCTGGACCTGCTGAAGCGCCTGGATGCCCTGTACCCCACTCCCACCCCGTACATCTCTGCCTGGCACCAGGCACCGCTGGAGCCCGAACTCCGCGCCTCCGGCTACCTCCACCTTCAGCTGACCTCACCCCGGCGCGCTGCGGATAAGCTGAAATACCTTGCCGGATCCGAGGCAGCCATGGGTGCCTTCATCAACGACACCACCCCGGAAAGTGTGGCCGAGCGGCTGCGCGCAGCGGTTCCGGCACCTGCCACCGCGGCCGCCGAGGCCGCTCCGTCCCAAGGAGTTCCCGCTTGAGCGCCGCACCCCACCCCACCGCCGATTCAGCCGCCCCGGGCACACAGGACCTGGCTGCCCGCTTTACCCGCGAGTTCGGCGCCGCCCCCGCAGGCGTCTGGCAGGCACCCGGCAGGGTCAACCTGATCGGTGAGCACACTGACTACAACGAGGGCTTCGTGCTGCCGTTCGCCATCGACCGGACTGCCCGGGTAGCGGTGGGCATCCGCCAGGATTCCACCGTGAGGCTGCTGTCAACGTACGGCGACCAGGGCATGGTTTCCACCACGCTCGACGCCCTGGAGCCGGGCTCCGCCAAGGGCTGGACCAAGTATCCCCTCGGCGTGATGTGGGCCCTCCGCGAGCGCGGCATTAAGGTTCCCGGAATCGACCTGCTGCTGGACTCGAATGTTCCGCTCGGAGCAGGCCTGTCCTCGTCGCACGCGATCGAGTGCGCGGTGGTCACCGCCCTCAACGAGCTCACCGGCGCAGGCCTGGCAGCGGAGGACATGGTCCTGGCCACGCAGCGCGCCGAGAACGACTTCGTAGGGGCTCCCACCGGCATCATGGACCAGTCCGCCTCCCTTCGCGGCGCCAAGGGCCACGCGGTCTTCCTGGATTGCCGTGACCAGAACGCCACCCTGGTGCCGTTCGAAACGGAACCCGCGGGGCTGATCCTGCTGGTCATCGACACCAAGGTCTCGCACTCGCACGCCGACGGCGGGTACGCCTCGCGCCGCGCATCCTGCGAACTCGGCGCCGAGGTCATGGGCGTCAAGGCGCTGCGCGACGTCCAGGTGGGTGACCTTGAGGAAGCCAGCGGGCTGCTGGACGAAGTAACGTTCCGCCGCGTGCGCCACGTCGTCACGGAGAACGACCGCGTGCTCCAGACGGTCGAACGCCTGGCCGCCGAAGGGCCCGCCGCTATCGGCACCCTGCTGGATGCCAGCCACGCATCCATGCGGGACGACTTTGAAATCTCCTGTCCGGAGCTTGACCTGGCCGTGGACACCTCGCGCGCCAGCGGGGCCATCGGGGCGCGGATGACCGGCGGCGGTTTCGGGGGTGCGGCGATCGCCCTGACCCCCGTCGCTTCCGAAGAGAAGGTGCGTGCCGCCGTCGTCAGCGCTTTCGCTGAGGCTGGCTATGCTGCACCCGACATCTTCACTGTCTCCCCCGCGGCCGGCGCCATGCGGATTGCCTAGCAACCTGCACGGGCCAGCCGGTCAAGGGGAAGTCGTTAAGACAGAACAGGCCCACCGCAAGGTGGGCCTGTTCTGTTTAAGGATTCGGACGACGGCTGGTGCCGCCGCCGGCCCTAGTCGTCGCCGCGGAGGATTGCCAGCAGGCGGATGATCTCCACGTAGAGCCAGGCCAGAGTGACCGTCAGGCCGAAGGCCGCGGTCCAGGAGAAGCGCTGCGGGGCGCCGCTGCGGACGCCGGCTTCAATGCTGGTGAAGTCCATGATCAGCGAGAAGGCTGCGAGGCCGATGGCGAGCAGGCCGATAACAACGCCGATCACGCCGCTGCGCAGGCCGAAGGGCTCCTGGGTGACGCCGGTCAGCATCATGACCAGGTTGACCACTGAGAACAGGGCGTAACCGCCAAGGGCGATCATGAAGAAGCGCATGGCCTTGGGGGTGGCGCGGACCTTGCCGCTCTTGAACAGCAGCAAGGTGACGGCAAACACGGAGAGTGTGCCCACCACTGCCTGCAGGCCGACGCCCGGGTACTGGGTATCGAGGATGCGGGTCAGGCCGCCAAGGAAGAGCCCCTCAAGGCCGGCGTAGGCCAGGATCAGCGCAGGAGAAGGCTGCTTCTTGAACGTGTTGACGAGGGCCAGGACGAAGCCGCCGAGGGCACCGACGATCATGAGCAGCGACGCGAGCCCCAGGCCGACGGTCAGGGTGACTGCCGCGCCGAGGATGAGAACGCCGAGGCAGGCCGCCGTTTTGACGATCACGTCATCGAAAGTCATCCGGCCGGTATCCGCCGGGCCGGCCGACGGCTGGTTGTACATGTCCTGGAGCTGGTTGTCCGTCATGCCCTGCGGCTGGGCGTTCCAGGTCTGCTGGCCGTAGGGTGCCTGGGCGTACGGCTGCTGGCCGTAAGCCTGCTGGCCGTAGGGGGCGCCGCCATAGGCCTGCGGGGCAGGCGGTGCCTGGGTGGCTCCACGGAAGCTCTTTCCGTTGAAGATCGGGTTTCCGCCAAGTGCCATTGCGGGATTCCTCCATGCTGGGTGTGTGATGGATCTTAAGGTTTACGCTACCAATTCCCACGTAGCCGGCTCCCCTAAAGTTCCCGCCGGCCTTCCTTGCAATACAACCGTGACCTGCCGGTGGAGAGGCCGCGTCCCTGGAGACACCGCTACTCAACAAAGGTTGTTTCCCACGATCCGCGCCATATCGCAGCCGCGGGCCCCGCAGTTGTTATCCGATCGCTACCAATATGGCCTGGACCACGGCATTCACCGGTTCTGATGCGCTGTAGCATAAGCCCAAGCAGGGTGACGGAACTCACACTTGTGGGTGTCGGGCGTCATGGCAATTTTCCCAACCCTGCGACCGTTCGCAGCGGCTGCAATGGCGCGGCCTAGACCGCCCCCAAGTGGAGGTTATCAATTTGAGAAGTACACCCCAAGGCCAGCGGGCCGGAAGGCGCCTCGGTTTGCTGAGACTGTTGGGAGCCATCGGCGCTTCCATCTTCGCAATCCTCCTGGTGGCCGGACCGGCGAGCCAGGCCGCTTCCCCGTCACCGACACCATCCCCGTCGAATCAGACCTTCCAGAACAACATCAGCGGGTTCCTCCGTGATGACACCCGCGCACCCCTGGCGGACGTGACCATCACGGCGAAGAAGGGCGATTTCACCGGCACTGCCAAGTCATCGGCCAACGGCGCCTGGAACATCGGCGTGCCGGAGCAAGGCACCTACACGGTGGAACTGGATGAATCCACGCTTCCCGAGGGCATCAAGCTGGCCGACGGCCAGGACAATCCCCGCGACGTGACATTCAGCCAGACCTCCAACCTCTCGGTGATCTTCGCGTTCGGCAAAGGCATCGTGGTGCAGCAGCAGGACTTCGGCCAGAACCTGCTCAACCGGCTGGTGGCGGGCCTGAGCTTTGGCCTGCTCCTCGCCCTGGCATCGGTTGGCCTGTCCCTGATCTTCGGCACCACCGGCCTCACCAACTTCGCCCACGGCGAGATGGTGACCCTTGGCGCGGTCCTCGTCTTCGGCTTCAATGCCATCGGGCTTCCGTTCTGGCTGTCCCTGATCCTGTCACTGGCGGGCGGTGGCCTGTTCGGTTATGCCCAGGACCGCGGGCTCTGGCGGCCACTGCGCCGCCGCGGCACGGGCCTGGTCCCCATGATGATCGTCAGCATCGGCCTGGCCCTCGCGGTCCGCTACGTGATCCAGTTCTACTTCGGCGGCGCCACCCAGCAGCTGCCTTACGCCCAAAGCCCCGAGATCCAGATTGGCCCGGTTTCCATCTCGCCGAACAACCTGTGGTCCCTGGGCATCAGCGCGGTGGTCATCGCACTGATCGGCATCGTGCTGCTGAAAACCAGGCTGGGCAAGGCCACCCGCGCAGTGGCGGACAACCCCGCTCTGGCTGCCGCGTCCGGCATTGACGTGGACGCCGTCATCCGGCTGGTGTGGATCACCGGCGGCATGCTCGCATCACTGGGCGGCATCCTCTGGGCCTACTACCGCCCTGGCGTCACCTTCGACATGGGCTCGGCCATCCTGCTGCTCATCTTCGCCGGTGTGACCCTCGGCGGCCTGGGAACCGTCTTCGGCGCCCTGATCGGTTCCATCATCGTCGGCATCTTCGTGGAGCTGACCACCGTGTTCGGCCTCGCCGCCGACCTCAAGTACGTGGGGGCTTTGTTCATCATGATCGTTGTCCTCTTGTTCCGGCCGCAGGGCATCCTGGGCCGCCGCGAGCGCGTGGGTTAGGAAACAGACATGGATTTTGGCTTCATTCTTTCCAGCGCCGCCGGCGAAATCTTCAGCCCCACCACGGCCGCCTACGCCATGGCTGCCCTCGGGCTCGCTGTCCACTTCGGCTATTCGGGCCTGCTGAACTTCGGCCAGGCGGGCTTCATGGCCGTGGGCGCGTACGGGTTCGCGATCTCCACCCTGACCTTCGGCGTCCCGTTCTTCGTGGGGTTGCTCATCGCCATTGCGGCCTCCGCAGTCTTTGCACTGCTGCTCGGCATCCCCACCCTCCGGCTCCGGGCGGACTACCTGGCCATCGTGACCATCGCCGCCGCGGAAATCGTGCGCTACATCGTCACCACCAACCAGCTCACTGCGGTCACCGGCTCCGCCAACGGCCTCGCGGCATTTGAAGGCAGCTTTTACGCCATGAACCCGTTCCCCGAGGGCTCATACTTCGGCATGAACAACCGCGACTTCTTCATCCGCGTGGTGGGCTGGGCCCTGGTGGCCATCTGCTGCACCCTTGTGTGGCTGCTGATGCGCAGCCCCTGGGGCCGGGTGCTGAAGGGCATCCGCGAGGACGAGAACGCCGTCCGGTCCCTGGGCAAGAACGTCTACGCCTACAAGATGCAGGCGCTCGTCATCGGCGGCGTCCTCGGCGCCTTGGCGGGCATGATCTTCACCCTGCCCCGCGGTGCCGTGCAGCCTGCCAACTACGGCACCGAACTGACGTTCTTCCTTTATACCTGCCTCCTGCTGGGCGGCCTGGGCACGGTCCTTGGCCCCGTCATCGGGGCAATGATCTTCTGGGTGGTCCTCTCCCTGACCCAGGGCATTCTTTACGGCCTCATTGAGTCCGGTGCCGTTACGTGGCTGAACACCGTCCAGGCCGGTCAGCTGCGCTACATCCTGGTGGGCGTGGCCCTGATGCTGTTGATGATCTTCAGGCCGCAGGGCGTCTTCGGAAACAAGAAGGAGCTGGCGTTCGCGTGAGCATGCACAACGAAAACCCTGAAACGTCCGGTGCCGCGGCCCCGGACTACATGACCGACAGCCGCCCCATCGCAGCGGGTGAAACCGGACCGGGCTGCAAGAAGCGGGATCCGATCGTGGTGGCGGAGAACGTCACCCGCAGCTTCGGCGGCATCAACGCCGTGGATGTGGACTACCTGGAGATCCCGCGGCACAAGATCACCGCACTGATCGGCCCCAACGGCGCCGGCAAGACCACCCTCTTCAACCTGTTGACCGGTTTCGATACCCCCAACACCGGGAAGTGGCAGTTTGAGGGCCACAGCCTGGCGGGGGTATCGCCCTACAAGGTGGCCCGCATGGGCATGGTCCGCACGTTCCAGCTCACCAAGGTGATGGGCAAGCTGACAGTCATGGAAAACATGCGGCTGGGGGCGTCCAACCAGCCCGGCGAAAGCCTCGCCAAGGCCCTGTTCAAGGGCATCTGGGGCGGCCGGGAAAAGGAGATCACGGCCCAGGCCGATGTCCTGCTGGAGAAGTTCAAACTTGACGCCAAAAAGGATGACTACGCCGCGTCGCTCTCCGGCGGACAGCGCAAGCTCCTGGAGATGGCACGGTCCCTCATGGTGCGGCCCAAGCTGGTGATGCTCGACGAACCAATGGCCGGCGTCAACCCGGCACTGACGCAGTCCCTGCTGGACCACATCAAGAACCTGAAGGCGGACGGCATGACCGTCCTGTTCGTTGAACACGACATGCACATGGTCCGGCACATCGCGGACTGGGTGGTGGTCATGGCGGAGGGCAAGGTTGTCGCCGAAGGCCCGCCCGGGGAGGTCATGAAAAACCCCGCCGTCATCGACGCCTACCTCGGCGCCCACCACGACGTCGACCTCGGTGACGCAGAGGGCATCAAGGAGCTCGCTGCCGAACTCGTGGCGGACGACGAATCCATCGTCGGCACCGATAACGCCGGGATCATCTCCCTGGACGTTGTTGGGGACGAGGCCGGCACGGCCCGCCCGGAGGAACCGTCGCCAGGTGACGGGCAACGCGGCAGGCGCGCGCACAGGGACGCCGAAACCGATGGGAACGACCGGACAGATAGGGACAGCCAATGAGCAGCACCAGCGCGGCACCGGCCGCCCAGCCCGTGGACGACGGCGAAGCAGTCGTCAAAGTCACCGACCTCGTGGCCGGATACATTCCGGGCGTCAACATCCTGAACGGCTGCAGCATTGAAGCCCGGAAGGGCGAGCTGATCGGCATCATCGGCCCCAACGGCGCCGGCAAGTCGACCCTCCTCAAGGCCATGTTTGGCCTGGTGAAGGTCCACTCCGGCACCGTGGTGGTCCGCGGCCAGGACATTACCGGACTGAAGGCCAACAAGCTTGTGACCCGCGGCGTCGGCTTCGTCCCGCAGACCAACAATGTGTTTGCGGCCCTCACCATCGAAGAGAACCTCCAGATGGGCATGTTCCAGCGGCCCAAGGACTTTGCGCAGCGGTTCGACTTTGTCACAGGGCTTTTTCCGGAACTCGGGAAGCGCCGCTCCCAGCGGGCCGGTTCCCTGTCCGGTGGCGAGCGCCAGATGGTGGCCATGGGCCGCGCGCTGATGATGGATCCCGCAGTCCTGCTGCTGGATGAGCCCTCAGCCGGGCTCTCCCCCGTCAAGCAGGATGAGACCTTCCTCCGCGTCCACGAAATCAACCGCGCCGGCGTCTCCGTGATCATGGTGGAACAGAACGCCCGCCGCTGCCTGCAGATCTGCGACCGCGGCTATGTGCTGGACCAGGGCCGGGACGCGTACACCGGTACCGGCCGGGAGCTGATGAAGGACCCCAAGGTGATCCAGCTGTACCTGGGCACCCTGGCGGACACCGTCGAGTAGCCCGGAGCCCAAACACAAAGAAGCCCCCGTCCGGTGGACGGGGGCTTCTTTGTGCCTGTGAAGGGTTAGAGCTTGCCGAACTCTTCCTTGACTGCCGTGTACTTGTTGTCGTCCTGGTACTCGTAGATACCGATGTACGCCTCGGTGGGGTCACCGGCGTCGGAGAAGGTCACCGGTCCGGACTGGCCGTCGTAGTCGATGTCCTTGCCCTCGCGGAGCAGGGTGACGCAGGCGGCGAAGGACGTGCACTTCTCGCCGCCCTCCGAAACTTCCTTCAGCTTCGCGGCAATGTCCGTACCCTTGGTGCTCTTGGCAGCTTCCGTGGCCAGGGCGATCAGGTTGACGGCGTCGTAGGACTCACCGGCGTAGCTGTAGTCCTTCAGTGCCGGGTCGATGGCGAGGAGCTTCTTCTTGAAGGCGTCCTGCGCGAACGTACCGGGGATGGTGCCCCGGGCGCCCTTCAGGGTGCCGGCCTGGAAGTCCTTGCTGTAGTCGGAGGTGTTGCCGTCCACCAGGAACATCTGGGTGGGCTTGACTCCCTTGCCGGTCATCAGCGGAACGATGCTCTTGGCCTGGTCGAAGGTGATCAGGGCGATGGCGTCCGGCTTGGCCGCAAGCACCTTGTCCACCTGGCTGCTGAACTGGCTGTCGCCTTCATTGAAGAGTTCCTCGGCAACAACCTGGCCGCCGGCCGCCTCAAAGGATTCCTTGATGTTCTTGGCCAGGCCGGTGCCGTACGCATCGTTCAGGACCACCATGCCGACGGTCTGGGCGCCACATGTCGCCATGTAGTTGCCCAGGACCTTGCCCTGGAGGACATCGGACGGGGCGGTGCGCCAGTACAGGCCCTTGTCATCCCAGGTGGTGAAGTCCGGGGACGTGTTGGCCGGCGAGAACTGGATAACGCCTGCACCGGTGATCTGGTTGATGACCGTCTTGGACACGCCCGAGGACGCGGCGCCGACGATGGCGCTGACACCCTGGCCGAGCAAGGCGGACGTGGACTGGGTGGCGATGTCCGTCTTGGTGTCACCGGAGTCGCGGTGGATCACTTCCACGGGCTTGCCCAGCACGCCGCCGGCGTCGTTGACTTCCTTGATGCCGAGGTTCACACCGGCGATTTCGGGCGGGCCGAGGAAAGCCAGGGATCCGGTGGTGGGCAGCAGCGAGCCGATCTTGAGCGGAGTCTCAGTGCTGCCGGTGGACGGCGGAACAGCTGCCGGCGCCGCGCTCTGCGTAGCTGCGGCGCCCCCTCCTGTTTCCGGTGCGGGGCACGCGATGCCTCCGGCTGATGCGGAGGAAGCGGACTCGGACGTCGTAGGTGTGGACGAACCGCCGCACGCTGTCACCATGAAGGCGACGCCGATGCCAAGCGCTGTCAGCTTGGCAGCGCGGGTTCCCGCCTGGGGGAATAAAGTCATTTACGAGCTCCTCGATCTAAAGGTGCGAACGGCCTTTGACGCGAAAAATCAGGTGTTCCTGATTTAGCTTCAAGCTAATGCAAATCCCAAGCGAAGATAAGTGACTGAGGTCACATCCTTATAACAGTCGTTGCATATGCGAAATTAAACGACGGAAGCCGCCCGCAGTGCGGGCGGCTTCCTCCGATTCGGTGCCGTTTGGCGGGCATCCTCTGCGCCGTACCCCAGGTGGGACTCGAACCCACAACACGCGGATTTTAAGTCCGATGCCTCTGCCAATTGGGCTACTGGGGCGCCGGGTCAATGGTATCCCGTCAGAAGCGTTCGAACGGTTCGGCGTACCGGAACGTCCCGTGCACCCCGCCCGGCCACAGCGCCAGCGGCAGCAGCTGGAAGTGCCCGTCCCACGCGTCATCAGGCGGCAGCACGCCGAAGGACGCCGCCGGGACGAATCCGAACCTGGGGTAGTACTCGGTGCTGCCGAGGAGCGCGATGCCGCTCTCCCCCGCAGCGTTGGCCCTGGCGATGGTCTCCGCCATCAACGCTGATCCGATGCCCTGGCGCTGGAGCCTCGGGGACGCGGCGCATCCCGGCTTTCGGTGGAAAGATCGGCCAACACCTGCAGGGTCCGCTGCGCGTCCGCCGCTGGGACCAGGAGGTGGTCGTGGTGAAAGCCGGCCAGGACGTTGCAGCTGATGCCGGCGTCCGTCAGGGCCCTCGCCACTGCGGCGGTGAGGCCTACGGCTTCCAGCGCCGAGTGGATCTCCAGCGTGATCCAGGCGGCCACGAAGTCGTAGGGAAGGCCCAGCCGGTCGGCCTCCGCGCGGGGCAGGACGACAGTCAGCCCTTCAGCCTCGCGGACGGCCGCCTCAACATGGCCCTCCAGGGGCCGGCCGTGGGGCCAGAGGACATAGACGTACTCGCCGTCGCGCTGGACGGGGTGCATCCCCGCCAACAGGGACTGGAGGTTCTTTTCGGCGGTCATGAGGCCAGTCTAGGAGGCGGGGCCGGCGGGGCCGCACAACGCAAACGGCGGCTGCCCCCTTTCGGGGACAGCCGCCGTCGTGCTTGTGGCGCGAAGCCGGTTACTTGGCCTGGGCCGAGACCGGTTCCTTCGGCTCCACCACGGAGGCGCCGGCGGCCGGGGCCGCGGGAGCAGGGGCCGCAGCGGGCTTGGGTGCCGGGGTGGCGGCAGCAACGAAGGCGCCGCGGGGGTTGTCCAGGTCCAGCAACTGCGTGGTGTCGCGGCCGGCGAAGAAGGCGATGATCCAGTTCAGGACCACGCGGAACTTGCGCTCGAACGTGGGCATGGCCATGCCGTGGTAACCGCGGTGTGCCAGCCAGGCCAGCGGGCCCTTCAGGCCGATGCGGCCCAGCAGGTTGATGTTGGCAACGCCCTTCCATTCGCCGAAGCCGGCCACAGCACCAAGGTTCTTGTGCTTGTAGTCCTTCAGCGGCTTGTCCCAGCGGGATGCCCACAGGTTCTTCGCGAGGCGCTTGGCCTGGCGGAGAGCATGCTGGGCGTTGGGGACGCAGGTGCCGTCAGGCAGGCCCTTGCCGGTGAGGTCCGGAACGGCCGAGATGTCGCCGGCAGCCCAGGCGTTCTCGACGATGCCTTCGTCGCCGCCGATGCGCAGGTCCGGGAGGACGCGGACGCGCCCGCGGGGTTCCAGCGGGAAGTCGGTGGAGCGGACCATGGGGTTGGCCTGTACGCCGGCGGTCCACACGAGGGTATCGGCTTCGAATTCCTGCGCCGGGCTCTTGTCCGGGAGGTTGATGAGCTTCAGTGCGCCCTCAGCGCTGTCCAGCGAGGTGTTGAGCAGGACCTCGATGCCGCGGCTGCGAAGGTGCTCCACAACCCACTCGGCCTGCGGGGCCGTGACCTCGGGCATGATGCGGCCCATGGCTTCAACCAGGACGAAGCGGACTTCCTCCTGCTTGACCCGGGGGTTGTTGCGGACAGCGGCGCGGGCCATGTCCTCCATCTCGGTGATGCATTCGATGCCTGCGAAACCGCCGCCGACAACGACGAAGGTGAGGGCCTTGGCCCGCGCCGCAGGATCGGTCATGGTGGAGCCGAGCTCAATGCGCTCGAGGACCTTGTTGCGCAGCGCAACGGCTTCCTCAATGGTCTTCAGGCCGATGCCCTTGTCCGCGAGGCCCTTGATGGGGAACGTGCGGGTAATGGCGCCGGCCGCCAGGACTACGTCGAAGTAGGGAACCTCGAAGGTCTCCCCACCGTCGGACGGAGCCACAACCGCGGTGCGGTTGGCGTGGTCGATCGCGGTGACGCGGCCCTGGATCAGTTCGGACTGCTTGAGGTGCTTGCGGTGGGACACCACGGCATGGCGGGCCTCGATGTTGCCGCCTGCCACCTCGGGAAGGAACGGCTGGTAAGTCATGTAGGGCAGCGGATCAACGACGGTGACGATGCCACCTGCATTCGCGATCTTCTTCTGCAGTTTGAGTGCTACGTACAGGCCGACGTACCCGCCGCCGACGACGAGCACCCGGGGACGGTCCTGGAGCTGTGGGGTGGTTGCCATGCCTTCAAGGATAGCCCAGTTTGTGAAAATCTTCACTAACTGCGTCAGGTGCCCGTAACGCTACGGCTTCCGCTCGGAATCCACCTTGTCCAGGACCCCTGTTTCGGTTTCGTCACGTGCCAATGCAGGGTTCCTGGCGGCCCTCGTCAACTGGACGGCGGCCGCGGCGATGATCGCGAGGAACAGGAGCGCGAATCCGATCACGACGGCGGCGCTGATCGCGCTGTCCCGCTGCGAGGGAGCCTCGGCCGCGGGCACAGTCGCTTCGGGAAGCGTGGGCACCGCGCTGGGGACGTCCGCGGTGGGCAGCGGCGCAGGGGTGGCCAGGTTGCCGCGGCGGTGGACCCGGATCCATTCGGCCACCGAGCCCAGCGGGTTGCTGGAAGTCTCGGGCACGTCATCCTTGAGCGCGGCCTCGGCGTTGAGGATCCCGTAGCCGTACAGCGGGTCCTTCCCCGGAACGCCGGCGTCCTTGGCGGTGGTGACAATGCGGTTGATGACCTGCTCGGCGCTCATGGACGGCCACTTGGACCGGATCAGCGCTGCCACCCCGGAGACGATGGGCGTGGAACCGGACGTTCCCGCCCATTCCGCGTAGCCGCCGCCCGGAAGCCCGCCCAAAAGGTCCTCGGCCGGGGCCGCGACGCCGATGCTGATGCCCTGGGACGACGCGTCCACGCTGGCCGTGTTCTTGCGGTCCAGTCCGGCAACTGTCAGGACACCGGGGATGGTGGCGGGTGCGCCCACCTGGATGTTGCCACCCACGCGGTTGCCGGCGGCCGCCACGATGACCACGTCCTTTTGTTCGGCGTAGAGGAAGGCGGCGTCCCAGCTCTGCGGCCACTGCGGGGTTGTGCTGCCGAGGGAAATGTTGATGACCTTGGCGCCGTTGTCCACGGCCCAGCGGACGGCCTCCGGAATCTGGTCCTGGTCGCTCTTGCCCGAGGGGTTGGTGGACCCCAGCCAGGTGGAGACGGAGAGGATCTCAGCCTCCGGGGCCACACCCACGATGCCGTCCGGCCCCTGGGTGGCAGCACCGGGCGATGGCTTGGGGCTGGCGGTGGCAGGCTGGTGGCCGCGGCCGGCGAGCATGGTGGCTACGAGGGTGCCGTGTTCCGGCTTGGAGCCGACGCTCTTTTGCCCGTCAGGCTGGCCGGCGCCGGAGGCGTCGTAGCCCCCCACCACGGCGCCTTTGAGGTCCGGGTGCAGGGCGTCCACGCCGCTGTCGATGACAGCCACCTTGACGCCGGCACCCTTGGACACCTCCCAGGCCTTAGTGATGCCGGATTCGGCGAGCCAGTATTGCTTGTCGCGCCAGTCGTCAGCGTGGGCGGCCGGAGCGGCCACGAGGCCGGCGCAGAGGCAGCAGGCCACCAGGACAAGGGCCAGCACCGCCGACCCCGACCTCCGGAGAACGGATGCAGGTGAGGAAACCATGGAATCAGCCGATGCTCAGGGCAATGCCGTCAAGGATGTCGTGTTCACTCGCCGTTGCGGTGGTGACCCGGCCGCCTGAGAGCCGGTTCACCTGCTCCAGGATGCGGCGCCACACCAGTCCCCCGGCGCCGATGACGTCCACCCGCCCGGGGTGCATGTACGGCAGCCCGGCACGGTCGGCGCGGACCATGCCCAGGAGGTCCGACGACGCGTCCCGCACCGTGTCGATGGGCAGTTCGGCACCATGGATGGCCTCCGGCGAGTACTCGGTCAGCCCGAGGGCGTGCGCCGTGATGGTGGTGATGGAGCCTGCAACGCCGACGACGGCGGTGGCGCGTTCCAGCGGGACCTCACGGCCGGCGAGGGCAATGGCTTCGTCCACGTCGGCTTCCGCGGCGGCGATCTGTTCGGGGGTTGGCGGATCGTTCCGCAGGTGCCGCTCGGTCAGGCGGACGCAGCCGATATCCACCGAACGGGCCGCGGTGACGCCGGCTCCGGTACCCAGTACGAACTCGGTGCTTCCGCCGCCGAGGTCAACCACCAGCACCTCGTGGCCGTCCAGGATGGGCAGGACGCTGCTGGCCCCGACGAAGGACAGCGCGGCCTCTTCGTTTCCGGAGATGACCTCGGGGGCCACACCCAGCAGGTCGCGGATGCCGTCCACGAAGACGTCCCGGTTCCGGGCGTCCCGGCTGGCGGACGTCGCCACGAACCGGATCTTTTCGGCGCCGTGCCGGCGGATGAGCTCCGCATAGTCAGCGGTGGCCGCGAAGGTGCGGTCCAGTGCTCCCTGGGTGAACTCCCCCGTGGCGTCCACGCCTTCCCCGAGCCGGACCACGCGCATTTCCCGGACGACGTCCGTGAGGCGGGGGGTGCCGGTGCTCCGGTCGATGTCGGCGATGAGCAGGCGGATGGAGTTGGTGCCGCAGTCGATGGCGGCCACACGTGTCATTCCGGGGCCTCCGTGGCTGTGGCGGACTTCCGCACCGGTGCCGGCCGGCCCACGATGCCGGGCAGGCCCTGGGGTCCGTGCCGGCTGAGGTCCTTGGACGGAGCCTCGCCCGTGGAGTCCCAGGCGCCGTCGCAGTAGCAGCGGTCCGCGGTCCACCATTCCTGGATGCGGACCAGTGCATCGTCACCCAGGGGGTTGACGCCGGGTCCGGCGGCCAGGGAGTGGCCCACCAGGACGTGGAGGCACTTGACGCGGGTGGGCATGCCGCCGGCGGAGACGCCGTCGATTTCGGGGACGGCGCCGATCCCAGACCGCTCCCCGATGGCATCGCGGGCGGCCAGGTAGGCCTCATGGGCGGAACGGTAGGCCGCGGCAAGCTGGCTGTCGGCGGCGAGTTCGCCGTTCATCTCGTTCATGACGCCGGCTGCCTCAAGCCGTGAGACGGCGGACGTGATGACGGGGTGCGTCAGGTAGAACGTGGTGGGGAACGGGGTACCGTTGCCCAGCCGCGGGGCGGTGGCCGCCACGAGGGGGTTGCCGCAGACGCAGCGGGCAGGAATTTCCACCACATCGCGGACGGGTCGTCCCAGCTGCCTGCTCAATACGTCCAGGTCATGTGCGGATGGTTGGCGGGAGTTCTCCCGGGCGGCTGCCGTGTTGTTTTCCACTGTCGCGGGCCGTCCTTCCTGTTGCGTTTATTCAGTCGCCGCGCGCGTGATGGACTCCCACAGGGAATCCACCCACGGCAGATCTGCGGGGTCTTGGGCGGCTGCGGCACCGGGCTGGCCGCCGGTTTCGTCGGCCGGCAAATCGCTGCCGAATACCCAGTAGCCGGTTTCGCCCGGCATAACCATGTTAATGCGGTCGCGGGCCTGCTGCTTCACGTAGTTGGGGTCCTGCCACCGCGAGACCTGTTGGCGGAGGGAGTCCCCGGCGGCCTGGCGTGCGGCGATGTCCGCGTTGAGGGCGTCGATTTCGGCTTTCTTGTCGAAGAAAACCTTGACCGTGGGCGCCAGCATGATGGTGATGGCAATCATGACCACTGCCAGGGCCAGCATCCGCCCGGAGAATGCCTTGGCCGGGACGGGCTGCTGGTCCGCTTCCGGGGACGGGGCGCCACCCTTCGGGACGGTCTTCCCGGCAGTTGCGCCGGTCCGTGCGGTGCCCGCCGCGGCGGTCTTGGCCTGCGCCGGGCCGCTTCCGGATCCGCTGCGGGTTCCAGCCGGGCTGCCGGAGTTCCTGCCTGCCGGTGATGAACCCGCCGCGCCGCCCGGAGCGTGACCGGCGCCGTCCTTGCCGGAACCGAAGTGCGCCCTGATGACGTCGGCACCCTGCGCGTGACCGGCGTCGGACGTGTCCTTGGCTGGGCGGTTGGGGGCGACCTTGGGAACTTTGGGACGGCGGGTGGCCATGACACTCCTGAAACGCGGCCTGCCTGCGGCCGCCACTGTCTGTGATGATCCTTTATTGCCACAGCGCGGTTGATTAACAACTAGCGCCGGGCAACAACCGGGCGGACGGGCTGCTGCAGAAACAGCAGCGGTGGCTATGGTCTTTCAACCATAGCCACCGCCCGTTGGATTACGCGGCTACTAGCCCTTGAAACGCGGGAACGCGCTGCGGCCGGCGTAGCGTGCGGCGTCATCGAGTTCCTCTTCGATGCGCAGCAGCTGGTTGTACTTGGCGACGCGCTCGGAGCGGGCCGGGGCGCCGGTCTTGATCTGGCCGGCGTTGGTGGCCACCGAGATGTCGGCGATGGTGGTGTCCTCGGTCTCGCCGGAGCGGTGCGAGGTGATGGTGGTGTAGCCGGCGCGCTGGGCGAGGCTGACGGCGTCCAGGGTCTCGGTCAGGGAGCCGATCTGGTTCACCTTGACCAGCAGGGAGTTTGCGGTCCGGGTGTCGATGCCGCGCTGCAGGATGGACGGGTTGGTGACGAAGAGGTCGTCGCCCACCAGCTGGACCTTGTCGCCGATGGCGTCGGTGAGGGTCTTCCAGCCTTCCCAGTCGTTCTCGTCCAGCGGATCCTCGATGGAAACCAGCGGGTAGTCCGCAACGAGCTCTGCGTAGTAGGCGCTCATTTCGCTGGCGGACAGTGCCTTGCCTTCGAACTGGTAGGCGCCGTCCTTGAAGAACTCGGAAGAGGCAACGTCCAGGGCCAGGGCGATGTCCTTGCCCGGGGTGTAGCCGGCGTTCTTGATGGCTTCCTGGATCAGGTCCAGCGCTGCGCGGTTGGACGGCAGGTTGGGCGCGAAGCCGCCTTCGTCGCCAAGGCCGGTGGAGAGGCCCTTTTCCTGCAGGACAGCCTTGAGCGCGTGGTAAACCTCAACGCCCCAGCGGAGGCCCTCGGAGAAGGTCTCAGCACCCAGCGGGACAACCATGAATTCCTGGATGTCGACGTCGGAGTCGGCGTGCGAGCCACCGTTGAGGATGTTCATCAGCGGAACGGGCAGCACGTGGGCGTTCGGGCCGCCCAGGTACTTGTACAGCGGGAGGTCAGCGGAAGCGGCGGCTGCGTTGGCGACGGCCAGGGAAACACCCAGGATGGCGTTGGCGCCCAGCTTGCCCTTGTTCGGGGTGCCGTCCAGGTCCAGCATGGCCTGGTCGATGCTGCGCTGGTCGGTTGCGTCGAAACCGGTGAGGGCGGGAGCGATCTGGTCGATCACGGCGTCAACGGCCTTCTGGACGCCCTTGCCGAGGTAGCGGCCCTTGTCGCCGTCGCGGAGTTCGACTGCCTCGTGCTCGCCGGTGGATGCGCCGGACGGAACTGCTGCGCGGCCGATCTGGCCGTCAGAAAGCAGGACCTCAACTTCTACGGTCGGGTTGCCGCGGGAATCGAGGATCTCGCGGGCGTGGATGGCATCGATAAGCGCCATGAATTTGCTCCTTATGGGCGATTAACGGGGGGATGTGGCAGAAAAACTCGACGTCCTCGTCAGGAAACAGCGTAGTCGAGAGTGGTGGAGGTTACGGAAACCTCACCACCGGCGGACGTCATGATGGTGCAGGGTCCGGCCCTTCCGGGTTGCGGCTTGCCTGCTGCTGGTAGTGCCGCACGGCCCCGCGAAGGGCGCGTTCGGCGTCGAACCCGCCGGCGTGGGCGGAACGGACGACGGCGAGGAGCAGGTTTCCGAGCTCCTCCTCCGACGCGAAGGGGCCGGCTTCGACCGCGGCGGGCCCGGCCTCAATTGCTGCTGGCGCGGCTACGCCGGCCCGCGCAGCCCGGTCGAGCGATTTCTGTGCCCTGGCGAGGGCCGGCAGCGCCTGCGGAATGCCCTCGAACTGGTCCGTCCGCTCCGGTTTTTCGGCCCGCTTGACCGCGTCCCACTTCTGCACGATCTGTTCCACGGTGGCGGGAAAGCTGTCCTGCAGGGTGCCGTCCGGGCGGAAGACGTGCGGATTGCGGCGGATCATCTTGGCACCCAGGCCGCGCGCGACGTCGTCGAACGTGAACGCGCCGCGCTCCTCAGCCAGCCGGGCGTGGAGGACCACCTGGAGCAGGACATCGCCCAGCTCGCCAAGCAGCTCACTGTCCGGGTGACCTTCCTCGATGGTCTCGGCCACTTCGTAGGCCTCTTCGAGGAGGTATTCCACGAGCGATGCGTGGGTCAGGGCGCCCATCCACGGGCAGTGCGCCCGCAGCTGGGCTATCAGCCCCAGCAGCTCCCCCAGCTCGCCCTTTGGGGAGCCGGGGGTTTCGGGATGCTGGTCAGCCAAGGTTGGCGTAGGCGTCGTTGATGTACTCCACCAGCGCTTCCTTTTCCTCGAGCGGCAGGAAGGCGGCTTCGGCCGCGTTCAGGGTGAGCTCCAGCAGGTCATCGAGATCGTAGTCGAACGTCTCCACGAGCAGTTCGAACTCATCCGTGAGGGTGACGCCGCTCATGAGGCGGTTGTCGGTGTTGATGGTGACGTTGAAGCCCAGCTGGTAAAGCATGTCCAGGGGGTGGCTTTCGATGCCCTCACCGAAAGCGGCGATTGCTCCGGTCTGGAGGTTGGACGACGGGCAGATTTCCAGGGCGATGCCGCGGTCCCGGATCCAGCTCGACAGATCGCCCAGAGTGACCAGGCCCACCGTGTCCTCGGATTCGGTGTCTTCGTCGAATTCCACCGTGACGTCCTCGGCGATCCGGACGCCGTGGCCCAGGCGCAGCGCGCGGCCGTCCACGAGGGCGGACTGGATGCTGTCCAGGCCCGCCGCTTCGCCGGCGTGGACAGTGGCGGGGAAGTTCTGCTGCGCCAGGTAGGTGAAGGCGTCACGGAAGCGGGACGGCAGGAAGCCGTCCTCGGCCCCGGCGATGTCGAAACCGACTGCGCCCTTGTTGCGGTGGCGGACGGCCAGCTCGGCGATCTCCTGGCCGCGGTCGGCATGGCGCATCGCGGTAATGAGCTGACCCACCTGGATTTCGCGGCCGCTGTCGCTGACTGCCTCGACACCGGCTTCGAGGCCTTCCTGGACCGCTTCGACTGCCTCGTCGAGGGTGAGTCCCTTCTGGAGGTGCTGCTCCGGCGCCCAGCGCACCTCGCCGTACACCACGCCGTCGTCCGCCAAATCCTCGACGAACTCCTTCGCTACCCGGACCAGGCCTTCGTGCGTCTGCATCACGGCCACCGTGTGATCGAAGGTTTCGAGGTAGCGGACCAGGGAACCGGAGTCCGCGGACTCGCGGAACCATTCGCCCAGGGCCACGGGATCGGTGGAAGGGAGCTGGTGGCCCACGGCCTCCGCCAGTTCGATGATGGTGGCCGGACGGAGTCCGCCGTCCAGATGGTCGTGCAGCGACACCTTCGGCAGGCTCTTCAGGTCGAAATCGATGGCAGGGGCTTCGTCAACAATAGGCTCAGTCACGTTCCCACCTTAGGGTGGGTGCCGGTTCAATGCCAGCCGCTAGGCGGCAGTGGGTCCGCCGTCCTTGGCTGCCGGTGCGAGGAATGCCGGACCGCCGGTTGAGCTGTCCCGGGCACCGGAGGGGCCGCCGTCCAGCCACTCGTCCACTTCCGTGGCGTCCTTGCGGGCCAGGTGCTTGTGCCACCAGCGCAGCATGTGGTCCAGGAGGACACCCAGGACGATGGCGAACACCACGGCGATGCCGGCGCTGAGCAGCGGGTTGTGGTGCAGCCAGGGGAACGAGCTGGCCAGCAGGCCGATGCCGATGGAGTAGCCCACCCAGGTGAGGCAGGCGAAGGCGTCAAGGACGAAGAAGCGGCGGTGGCCGAACCCGGTGCTGCCCGCCACGTAGTTGACTGCCACCCGGCCCCAGGGAATGTAGCGTGCGGTGAAGATCAGTACCGCGCCGCGCTTATCCAGTTCATAGCGCGCCCAGCTGAAGACCTTCCGGACCCTGGGCCTGCGCATCCACTTCCACCGGTCCAGGCCGATTTTGCGGCCGAGCATGAAAGCCATGTTGTCTCCGGCCATGGCGCCGATCAGCGCGGTGGCACCAAGGATCCACATGTTGGGTTCGCCGCTGTGCCGGGAGAAGGCCGCCAGGGCGACGATGAGGGTCTCACTGGGGACCACCATCGCGAAGCCGTCCACGAAAAAGAACACCAAGAGGACCGGGTAGATCCACCACTGGCCCGCTGCATGGAGCACGGCCTCATTAATAAACTCCACGCAGTCTTGCTCCTAGACAAAAATGCCGCTGCCATAGCGACGCAGCCAAAGCGGAAATCGTTCCTAAGTGTCCCACGGCGGAGGCGTCGTTCGCTACGCCCCCGCCCCGGGAACACCACTGCAACGCTATCCCGGCAGCGCATGCGCCGGCGTCGTCCCAGCGGCTGATCTTGGCGCCGTCCGGGCCTCCTCCCCCGGGTGGAGACGGGGTGCCGCGGAAGGGGACGCCGCGGGACTGGTTCAGGCTTCGGGTTCGCGAATCCGGTCCACGACGTTGGGCTTGCCCCTGAGCTTGTTAATCACCAGGTCCACGATGATGCCAAGCGCCACGGCGCAGACGATGGCGATGGCAGCGCCCAGGAGGTGGTTCTCCTCGAACCACTGCCCGAAGAACAGCCCGATACCCACCGAGTAGGCCGCCCACAAGGCTGCGGACAGGCAGGTCAGGCCGACGAAACGCAGGTGGTGGTAGTGGGTTACGCCGGCCGTCAGGTTGACGGCAACCCGGCCGATGGGGACAAACCGCGCCACGAGGATCAGCGAGGCGGGCCGTTTGCGCAGTTCCGCGCCGGCCCACCGGAACGCGCCCTGCATGCGCTGGCCGCGCATCCAGGCCCACCGGGTGGTGCCGACCTTCCGGCCAATCAGGTAGGCGATGTTGTCCCCGGCGAACGCGCCCAGCGCAGCAACGGCCATCAGGACGTACGGATTGGGTATGTCCGCCGTGGCGGCCACGGCCGCGAGGCCCACCACGACGGACTCGCTGGGGATCGGAGGGAAGAAGCCGTCAATGACGCAACAGGCCAGGACGAGGAAGAGTACCCAGGGTTGTCCGGCTGCAGCGAGGATGAAGTCATTGATGGCCTGCATAGCTTTCTATGCTATTCGGTCAATGATCAACTGCTGTGCGGGCCGCGAACCCTCCGGTGCAATCACCACTGCGTGCTCCAGCGCTTCCTTTGCCCGGTCGAAACGCTCAGGGGTGTCCGTCAGCAGGGTCATCAGCGGTTCGCCGGCCCGGACCACAGCACCCGGCTTGGCATGCATGCGCACCCCTGCGCCTGCCTGCACGGCATCCTCCTTGCGGGCACGTCCGGCTCCCAGGCGCCAAGCCGCAACGCCCACGGAAAGGGCATCCAGTTCCACCACCACGCCGTCGGCCGGAGCGTAAACCACCTCCGACTCCCTGGCCACCGGCAGCTTAGCGGCGGGGTCCCCGCCCTGGGCCCG
Source organism: Pseudarthrobacter equi (assembly GCF_900105535.1). Taxonomy (NCBI): domain Bacteria; kingdom Bacillati; phylum Actinomycetota; class Actinomycetes; order Micrococcales; family Micrococcaceae; genus Pseudarthrobacter; species Pseudarthrobacter equi. The sequence goes on along the minus strand of NZ_LT629779.1, from coordinate 1,646,620 downwards.
GATCATCCTGTGCCAGACGTCCATGGCGCGCCCGTCCTTGAGGGCTGCGGCCGGATCGGCGTCGTGCACTCCTGCGCAGGCGAGCATTTCCTCGGCGAGCCTGACCGTCAGTTCGACGACGTCGGCCGGGCCGCCGCCCGCCAGCACCTCCACCGATTCCTCGACTTCGATCGCGTTCCCGGCTGTCAGGCCGAGCGGGGTGCCCATGTTGGTGAGCAATGCCACCGTGTTCACGCCGGCGTCCTGGCCCAGGGCCACCATGGTTTCCGCCAGCTCGCGGGCCTTGGCCTCGTCCTTCATGAACGCACCGCTGCCCACCTTCACGTCGAGCACGAGGGAGCCGGTGCCTTCGGCGATCTTCTTGCTCATGATGGAGGAGGCAATCAGCGGGATGGCCTCCACCGTGCCGGTCACGTCGCGCAGCGCGTACAGCTTCTTGTCTGCCGGGGCCAGGCCTGCCCCGGCGGCGCAGATGACCGCGCCCACGTCCTGGAGCTGGGCGAGTATTTCGTCGTTGCTCAGGGACGCCCGCCAGCCGGGGATCGATTCCAGCTTGTCCAGGGTGCCGCCGGTGTGCCCCAGGCCGCGGCCGGACAGCTGCGGGACGGCGACGCCGAACACCGCCACCAGCGGGGCCAGCGGCAGGGTGATCTTGTCTCCCACGCCGCCGGTGGAGTGCTTGTCCGACGTGTATTTCAGGCCGCCGTCGGGGCGGCGAAGGCTGGAGAAGTCCATCCGTTCGCCGGAGGCGATCATCGCGGCCGTCCAGCGCGCAATCTCGGTGCGGTCCATGCCGTTGAGCAGGATGGCCATATTCAGCGCGGCCATCTGCTCATCCGCGATGACGCCGCGGGTGTAGGCATCGATGGTCCAGTCGATCTGCTCCGGGCTCAGCGTGCCCTTGTCCCTCTTGACGCGGATGATGTCCACGGCGTCGAAGGCTTCGGCAACGGTGTCCGTTGCGCGGGTCTCTGTCATCGGGTTTCCTCCAGGTGTTCGGGACCGAAGGCATCAGGAAGGACCTGGTCCATGGTCTTGATTCCTTGGGTGGTCATGAGCTCCATGTCCGGAGCACGGAATTCGTACAGCAACTGCCTGCAACGCCCGCACGGCATCAGCACATTTCCGGTACCGTCCACGCAGTAAAAGGCACGGAGGCTGCCGCCCCCGGTCATCTGGAGGTTCCCCACCAGGGCGCACTCGGCGCAAAGCGTCAGGCCGTAGCTGGCGTTCTCCACGTTGCAGCCACTGACGATCCGGCCGTCCCCGGTGAGGGCCGCAGCCCCCACCGGGAACTTGGAATAGGGCGCGTAGGCTTTGCGCATGGCGTCGACGGCGGCTGCCTCCAGCGCAGGCCAGTCAACAGTGTTCCCCACGCCGGTCAACCCTTGACGTACGGTATGCCGCTGGCCGCCGGCCCCCGGGACCTGCCCACCAGGCCGGCAACGGCCAGGACGGTCACCAGGTACGGGAGCATGGCCATGAACTGGCTGGGAACCGGGGTGCCAATGATGGTGACGATGCTCTGCAGGTTGTCCGCGAAGCCAAACAGCAGGGCCGCGAAGAACGCTCCAATGGGGTTCCACCTGCCGAAGATGAGGGCGGCAAGGGCGATGAACCCGCGGCCGCCGGAGATCTCCTTGGTGAAGCTGTCGATGGCCACCAGGGTGAAGAACGATCCACCGATTCCGGCCACGGCACCGCCCAGGGTGACGTTCCAGAACCGGGTGGCGTTGACGTTGATGCCCAGGGTGTCGGCGGCCTGGGGGTGCTCGCCCACGGCGCGGACCCGCAGCCCCCAGCGCGTCTTGAAGAGGCCTACCCAGACCACCAGTACTGCGACGTACATCAGATACCCCACCAGCGACTGGCGGAACAGGATGGGTCCGATGATGGGAACCTCGGACAGGACGGGGATCTCGATGATGTCCAGCCCCGGCGGCGAGTTGAACCGGGCTTTGTCTTCCTGCATCACGGTGCTGAAGAGGAAGCCGGTGACGCCGGAGACGAGGACGTTCAGGACAACGCCAACGATGATCTGGTTGACCAGGTACTTGATGCTGAACAGGGCCAGCACCATGGACACCACGGCGCCTGCAACGGCCGCGGCAGCCAGGCCGATGAAGGGGTTCTGCGTCATGGTGGCAACAATGGCGGCGGTGAAGGCGCCACCGAGCAGCTGGCCTTCGATGGCGATGTTAACCACGCCGACGCGTTCGCAAAGGACACCGGAGAGCGAACCGAACACCAGCGGCACGGCCAGGGTGACCGAGCCGGCGATGAGGCCTGCCAGCGAGATGCTGGGAGTGCGGGCGCCGCCCACCACCCAGATCAGGAACGCGGCCACGAACAGGACAATGAACGTAACAGTCAGCCAGCCGGGGGCAGGGCGTCCCTTGGTCTTAAGGTAGACGGCGTAAGCGGCGAGGGCCAGGAGGAGCACCGACAGCACAATGCCGCCGCCGAAGGCGTTGACCTCCAGGGCGGGCAACTGGAAGAAGTCGCTTCCCGTGGAGATGCCGAAGCTGGCCGTCTTGTTGGGGCCGAGGAGTCCGAAGAACACGAGGGCGATCAGCCCGAAAGCGGCCAGCAGGACGGGGGTCTTCCAGCTCACCGGCTTGGCGGAGGTGGCTGCCGCGCCGGTATCCGCCGCGGCGTTGTCCGGCTGCGGGTTGCCCGGCCGGGATGAAACTGTTGTGCTCATGCTGCACCTCCGGTGGTGGCTGCCTTCGTGGACTTGGCGGCGCGGGCGGGCTTCTTCCGCCGCGGGTTGAGCCCGAAGACGGCGCGCACCAGCGGCGGCGCGGCGATGAAGAGGACGATCAGCGACTGGACCACCAGGACAATGTCGATGGGCGTGCCGGTCTGGATTTGCATCTGGACGGCTCCGGCGCGGAAGGCGCCGAACAGCAGCCCTGCTGCGAAAGTGCCCCACGGCGTCGAACGTCCCAGCAGTGCGACGGTGATGGCGTCGAAGCCGTAGGTGGCTGCCACGCCGTCCGTGAGGACTTTTTCGGTGCCGGCCACCTGGGCCACGCCGGACATGCCGGCCAGTCCGCCGGCGATGGCCATCACCAGGATGGTGGAGCGGGACACGTTGATGCCGGCGGTCTGGGCAGCCTTGGGGTTGGCACCCACGGCGCGGAACTCGAAGCCGACCGTGGACCGGTTCAGGAGCCACCAGACCAGGAAAGTGGCGCCGATGGCGAGGACGAAGCCCAGGTGGAGCCGGTACTGGCTGCCGAAGATCTGGGGGTACACGGCGGACGGATCCAGGATGGGTGAGATGGGGTTCGACTCCCCCGGGCGCTGGAAGGCCGGGGTGTTCAGCAGGTACCGCAGGAAGTAGAGGGCGATGTAGTTGAACATGATAGTGAGGATGACCTCATGGGCTCCCGTGCGGGCCTTCAGCACGCCGACGAGGCCGCCCCAGAGCGCGCCGCCGATGATGCCCGCCACCAGGACCAGCAACAGGTGCAGGCCCAGCGGGAGGTGCAGTGCGAAACCAACCCAGGCGGCAAGGATGCCTGCCACGATGATCTGGCCCTGGGCGCCGATGTTGAAGAGCCCTGCCCGGAAGGCAAGCGCCACTCCCAGGCCGGCGGTGATCAGCGGCGTGGCGATGGTGAGGGTCTCCATGAACGGAGCGAACTGGGCTGCCACACTGTTGCCGCGGGGGTTGAACACGGCCCCTTGGAACAGGGCGATGTAGGAGCGGGTTGCGGCGTTCCAGACGGCGGTCAGGAAGTCGGCGGGGCGGGCGAAGAAGTAGCTGGCCGTGGAGGCCACCCGAGTGTCGGTGCTGGCAATGAGCAGGCCGCCGATGACGAGGGCCAGGAAAACTGCCAGGACGGACACCATGCCGCTGCCGGTGAAGATCTTTCGGAGCAGCGTGTCAGGGCCGCCGGGCAGCTGGCCGCTTTGGGCACTGGCAGGGACGGCCGAGGGGCCCATGGCGCCGCCGGCCGTGTCCACGGAGACGACGGCGGCGGTTTCCTCGGCGGCAAGGTTGGCCTGGTGCGGCTTGGCTGGCTGGGTGTCACCCTGCTCTTCGCCGCCAGTTCGTTTGGGGGGATGCTGCTCAGACATGGTCGCCTCCCTCGGCGTCGGAGGTGGGGGCCGGGCGGCTGGCGGCCGGCTGGGGTTGGGCCTGTTCATCCGGGTGGATTCCGGCCATCATCAGGCCAAGGACGTCGCGGCCGGTGCCGGCGGGTACGACGCCCACCAGCTTGCCCTTGTACAGCACGGCGATACGGTCAGCGAGTTCCATGACCTCATCGAGTTCGGTGCTGATGATCATCACCGGCGTGCCCTGGTCGCGTTCGGCGACGATGCGCCGGTGGAGGAATTCGATGGAGCCGACGTCCACGCCGCGGGTGGGCTGGGAAGCAATGAACAGGCGCAGGGGGCGGGAGAGCTCGCGGGCCATCACCACCTTTTGCTGGTTGCCGCCGGACAGTGTCCCGGCGGCCGCAGCTGCGGAGGGCGTGCGGACATCGAATTCCTCGATGCGGGCTTTGGCGTTTTCGAGGATCCTGGCCGGGCTCATGCTGATGCCCTTGGCGTAGGGAGGTTTGTCGTAAAGGTCCAGGACCAGGTTTTCGGCGACGGAGAAGGTTCCCACCAGGCCGTCCACCTTGCGGTCTTCGGGGACGAATCCGACGCCGGCCTTCAGGACGTCCTTGACGGACCGGCCCAGGAGTTCCTTGCCGTCGAGGGTGATGGAGCCGGACACCCGCTCCTGGAGTCCCAGGATGGCTTCGGTGAGTTCGGTCTGGCCGTTGCCCTGGACGCCGGCCACGGCCAGGATTTCGCCGCGGGCGATGTCGAAGCTGAGTCCATCCACCACGTGCTGGCCGTTGTGGGCGATGACTGTCAGGTCCCGGACCTCGAAGGTTTTCTCCTGCGGCTTCGCGGGGGCCTTTTCGAGGGTGAGGCTGACGGCGCGGCCCACCATCATCGAGGCAAGGTCCGTGGTGGAAGCCGAGGGTTCCGCGGAGCCGACCACCTTGCCGCGTCGGATAACGGTAATGGTGTCCGAGACTTCCTTGACCTCACGCAGCTTGTGGGAAATGAAGACGATGGAGGTTCCGCCGGCCTTGAGCTGCCGCATGATGTCCAGGAGTTCGTCGGTTTCCTGCGGGGTGAGGACGGCGGTGGGTTCATCGAGGATGAGGACCTTGGCGTTGCGGACCAGCGCCTTGATGATCTCAACGCGCTGCTGGACGCCCACGGGAAGGTCTTCCACCAGGGCGTCGGGATCGACGTCGAAGCCGTACTGGTCCGAGATTTCCCGGATCCGGCGCCTGGTTTCGTCCAGGTTGAGGAAGCCCGCCGCCTTGGTGGGCTCGGCACCCAGGGCAACGTTTTCGGCGACGGTGAATACCGGGACAAGCATGAAGTGCTGGTGCACCATGCCGATGCCGGCCGCCATGGCGTCACCCGGGCCACGGAAGGAGACGGGTTTTCCGTCGATGAGGATTTCGCCGTCGGACGGCTCGTACAGTCCGTAGAGCACGTTCATCAGGGTGGATTTACCGGCCCCGTTTTCGCCCAGCAGGCAGTGGATCTGGCCGGATTCAACCACCACGTCGATGTGGTCGTTGGCGAGCAGGGTCCCAAAGCGTTTGGTGATGCCTCTGAGTTCAAGTTTCAAAACTCTGACCAATCTCGAAGCGTCCGGTGATCGACCGGACGGGATATGTGGCTGCAGCTCCAGCCTAGTGGGTGCAGCCGTCGGAGAACCGGGCGTGGCCCGAAAAAGGGATGCCAGCAAAAAGCGCCACTGCCGGCCTGTCAGGGACGGGCCGGCAGTGGCGCCAAGTGCGGGGTCAGGCCTTCGGGCTCGCGGCGGATTCGACCTTCAGCTTGCCGTCCACGATGTCCTTTTTGATCTGGTCCAGTTCAGACTTCAGGTCCGCGGGAACCTGGGAATCGAAGTCGTGGAACGGGGCCAGCTGCACGCCGTCGTTGGCGAGGGTGCCAACGTAGGGGGTGTTGCTGAACTTGCCGTCCTTGTCTTCCTTCACCACGGTTTCCACGGCCTCGCCCATCTGCTTCATGACCGAGGAGAGCATGATCTCCTTGTAGTCCGGGGCGGTGAGGAAGCCGTCGGAGTCAACCCAGATCAGCTTGACGTCCTTGCCGGCGTTCTTGGCTTCCTGCAGGGCGGCGCCTGCACCCTTGCCCACGGGCCCGGCCACCGGCATGACGATGTCGGCGCCCTGGTCCAGGAAGTTGCGGGTGAGCTGCTTTCCGACGTCCTGCTTTTCGAAGTCGCCGGTGAAGCTGCCGTCCTGGGCGTCCTTGTTCCAGCCAAGGAGCTTGACGTCCTTGCCCTTCTTTTCGTTGTAGTACTTCACGCCGTCCGCGTAGCCGTCCATGAAGATGGTGACGGTGGGGATCTTGATGCCGCCGAAGGTGGCCACGGTCCCGGTCTTGGTGGTGCCTGCGGCGAGGTAGCCGGCCATGAACGCCGCCTGCGCGGTGTCGTAGATGATCGGCTTGACGTTGCTGATGGGCGTCTCGTAGCCGAAGTCGATGATGGCGAAGTGGCTGTCCGGGTTGGCCGTGGCCTGCGCCTTGGTGGCGTCGCCCAGCAGGAAGCCGACGGTCACGGTGAGGTCGCAGCCCGCGGTCACCATGGCACGGAGGTTGGGTTCGAAGTCGTTGTTGGTCTTGGATTCGACCTGGTTCACCTTGATGCCCAGGTCCTTCTCCGTCTTCTTCAGGCCCTCGTAGGAGGACTGGTTGAAGGACTGGTCATCGAACCCGCCGGAGTCGGAGACGATGCAGCCGGTGTAGTCACTGGCACCGGCGGACGAGGTGCTTCCCGGTTCCGGGGCCGCGCCGCAGGCTGTCAAAAGAAGGGCCGAGGCGCTGACGGTAGCCAGGCCGGCCATTGAACCGCGCTTCATGCGTGCACGCAGTGATGTCATCAAGATTCCTCCAGGATGCGAGAGTGGCGCTACGGCACGAATTCAATGAGTGTCCGTTTCTGCACTGAAATTCTGTTGTCACTGATGCCCGCAGCATGCGCCGGAGCGCACTGATCCCATCACTTTAGTGGCCTGCGCCACGTCCCCCTAGCACGCTGGCACCAGTTCCCGGAGATTGTTTACAAGTTGTTACCAAGCAGTAGGGGTGCATGGTGAGGCTAGTGCGTCGGCCCTACAGGCGGACCAGCATCTTGCCCGTGTTGGCTCCATCCAGCAGGTCCATGAAGGCCTGCGGTGCGTTTTCAAGCCCGTCCACCACTGTCTCGTCGTAGCGGACGGCGCCGCTGGCGAGCCAGCCGGCCATCTTCTCGGCGAACTCTGCAGCGTGCTGCCGCTGGCCGCCCACCAGGAAGCCGCGCAGGGTGAGCTGCTTGCCGATGGCCTGCATGAGGTTGTGCGGCGCCGGGGTGGGCTCGGTGGAGTTGTACTGGGCGATGGCTCCGCACATGGCCACCCGGCCGCCGACGTTCAGGACCGATAATGCGGCTTCGAGGTGTTCGCCGCCCACGTTGTCGAAGTAGACGTCGATGCCCTGGGCACCGGCGGCCTTTTCGAGCTGTTCGCGCACGGGGCCGTCGTGGTAGTCGAAGGCGGCGTCGAAGCCGAGTTCGAGGAGCCTGGCCACCTTGGCGGGTGAGCCGGCGGAGCCGATGACGCGGGGGGCGCCCATGGCCTTGGCAATCTGTCCCACCAGCGAACCGACGGCTCCGGCGGCGCCGGAAACGAAGACGGCGTCCCCTTCCTTGAACTCGGCCACTTTGAGCAGGCCTGCGTAAGCGGTGAGGCCGGTCATGCCCAGTGCGCCCAGGAACGCCGATGCGGGAGCCAGGTCGGTCCGGGCCGGGGAGGCCGTGCTGCCGTCCACCACGGCGTATTCGCGCCAGCCGAGGGAATGCACGACGACGTCGCCTTCCTTGTGTGCGTCGGAACGGGACGCGATGACCTCACCCACGGCGCCGCCGTCGAGCGCTTTGTCCAGCGCGAAGGGCGCGGAGTAGGACTTGACGTCGTTCATGCGTCCGCGCATGTAGGGATCCACGGAGATGAACAGGTTCCGGACCAGGATCTGGCCCTCGGCCAGCTCCTGAAGCGGCGATTCGGCCAGGCGGAAGTTCTCCGGGACGGGCCGGCCCACGGGGCGGGAAGCGAGCTGGATTTCACGGGTTGCTGCGGGAATGGTGGTGGTGCTCATGCTGCGTACTCCAAAACTTTGAGTTCGACGGTGATGTTGCCGCGGGTGGCGTTCGAGTAAGGGCAGACCTGGTGGGCTTTGGCCACCAGGGCCTCGGCCGTTGCGAGGTCGAGGGCCGGAAGGGCGATCTCCAGTTCGGCGGCGAGGCCGAATCCTGCACCGTCGTCCAGCTGGCCCAGGTGGACCTTGGCTGCGACGGCGGAGTCGGTCAGGTCGGCGCGCTCCTTGCGGCCCACCAGGCGGAGCGCCGAGTGGAAACATGCGGCGTAGCCGGCAGCGAAGAGCTGCTCAGGGTTGGTGCCCTGGCCGCTTCCGCCCAGTTCCACCGGGCTGGCGAGGCCCACTTCGAGCTTGCCGTCGCTGGACCGGGCGCTGCCGTCCCGGCCCTCGCCGGAGGCAAGTGCTTCTGCTGTGTAAAGGGTCTTCACGTGGATGACCGCCCTTTCATGGTTGGTGTCTGGGTAAATTCTTGGGCCTTGCGGGAGCGTTGTGGCGGGATGTTTCAGACCGCGTCGTGGAGGGCGGCGGTGAGTTTAGCGAGGGTTCCGCGCAACTGCTCAAGCTCTCCGGCCGTGAGTCCGGCGGCGTCGGCCAGGCGCTGGGGAATGGCCCCGGCCTTGCTGCTCAGGTCCTTCCCGGCGGGCGTCAGATGGACGGCCACCCGGCGCTCGTCGTCTCCGGAGCGGCGGCGTTCCACCAGGCCCAGGGCTTCAAGCCGCTTCAGCAGCGGGGACAGCGTTCCGGAGTCGAGGCCGAGCTCGTGGCCGAGATCCTTGACCCCGCGCGGCTCGTTCTCCCACAGCACCAGCATGACGAGGTACTGGGGGTAGGTGAGTCCCAATTCCTCCAGCACGGGCCGATATACGGCCGTGGCAGCACGGGATGCCGAGTAGAGGGCGAAACACACTTGCCGGTCGAGGCGGGGAGCATCAGTCACAACCACAATGCTAGTCCACAATTCAATTGTGCACAACTTACTTTCGGACGCCGCTCCCCCGGACGCGCAAAAAGGCGCGACGCCGGCACTTTGGTAAGTGCCGGCGTCGCGCCTTCTTCGTGCCTGCGTGGGCCGCGCGGTGCGGCCGGGGGTTCCCCTGCCGCTAAGCCGGGAACGCGGCCTACAGGTCGCGGATGGTGCGCAGGGCCGCGCCCGTCAGCACCTGGATTCCGAGACCCAGCGCCCTTTCGTCCAGGATGTAGTCCCCGCGGTGCAGGTCGTATTCCTCGCCGCCCGGCGTCTTGGTGCCCAGCCGCATCATGGCGCCGGGCAGTTCGGCCAGGAACCAGGCGAAGTCTTCCCCGCCCATGGACTGGGGGGTGAGCACCACGGCGCTCTCGCCGATTTCGGCGCGGGCGGATGCTTCGATGAGGGCGGTCTCATGCTCGGAGTTCACCACCGGCGGCACTCCCCTGGTGTGCTCCAGCCGGACGTCCACGCCGTACGGCGCCGCCACCTGGTGGACCACCTCATCGAGCAGTTCACCGGCGGCATGCCAGGCTTCGCGGTCCAGGCAGCGCATGGTGCCGGCCATGTAGCCCACCCCGGGGATGGCGTTGGGTGCGGAGCCGGCGGAGATCTGGCCCCAGACCACGGAGACGCCGCTGCGGACATCAACCCGGCGGGACAGCACGGCGGGCACATTCACGGCGATCTGGGCCAGGGCAAAGACGAGGTCTTCGGTGAGGTGCGGCCGGGAGGTGTGGCCGCCGCGGCCGGACAACTCGATCCGGATGGTGTCCGAAGCCGACGTGATGGCCCCGATGCGGGTTCCGATCTTGCCCACTTCGATCCGGGGATCGCAGTGCAATGCAAGGATCCGGGGAACACCCTCCAGCACGCCCTGCTCGATGCACGCATGGGCACCGCCGGGCATCGTTTCCTCGGCCGGCTGGAAGATGATGCGAATGGTCCCGCCCAGGGGCGACTCCTGGTGCATGCGGTGCAGGACCAGGGCGATCCCCAGCATGGTGGTGGTGTGGACGTCGTGGCCGCAGGCGTGCGTGACACCGTGATTCCTTGACGCGAACGGCAGGCCGGTTTCCTCGATGATGGGCAGGGCATCGATGTCCCCGCGGAGGGCCGTGGCAATGGGGCCCTCACCAACATCCACCGTGAGCCCGGTCCCCTCAAGGCGGCGCGGCGCCAGGCCTGCAGCTTCCAGCCGCTCGGCCAGCTTGTCAGTGGTGCGGTATTCCTTGAACGAAAGTTCCGGATGCGCATGCAGGTCCCGGCGGAATTCGATCAGTTCCGGCAGGAGCGGCTCCAGCCACGGAGCCACCAAAGCGGTGGGTTCGGCTTCAGTAGTGTAATTGCGCACTGCTTCACTCTAGCGATCGCGGCCGCAATAGCGTCCATCACAGTCGCCGCGTTACATCCCGGGCACTGCTGGTACCCGGGATGTGGGCTGCGGTGTCCTAGAGGACGTCGGTGTCGCCGCTGGCCTTGAGGGCGTCCACGGCGGCCTTGACCCGCTGCGAGTTGGCCATGGTGGTGACCAGGAGGGCATCGGGCGTATCCACGATCACCACGTCTTCAATGCCGATCAGGGCAATGACGCGCTTGGTGTCCGTGACCACCACGCCGCTGGAGTTCTCCGTGAAGACGCGGGCACCCTCGCCCAGCACCGTGACGTCATCCACTTCCTTGGCGGAGTTGAGCCGGCCCACTGAGGCAAAGTCTCCGACGTCGTCCCACCGGAAGGTTCCGGGCACGACGGCGACGTCCCCGGCTTCCGCGGCAGGTTCGGCCACGGCGTAGTCAATGGCGATCTTCGGCAGCGTGGGCCATACCCGCGCCGTGACCTCATCCCGCTGCGGGGTGTCCCAGGCGCGGGCGATCTCCTGCAGCCCCTGGAACAGTTCGGGCTGGTTGGCTTCCAGGTGCTTGAGGAGCAACGCCACGGGAGCGACGAACATACCGGCGTTCCAGACGTAGTTGCCGCTGTCGACGTATTGCTGGGCCACCGTCTCGTCCGGCTTTTCCACGAACTCCACCACGTCCTGGGCGCTGGGCGCGCCTTCAACGCGGAGCACCTGGCCCGAACGGATGTACCCGAAGCCCGTGGACGGGTGCGTGGGCTTGATGCCGATGGTGACAATCTTCCCGGCGGCGGCGGTGTAGATGGCCTCGCGGACTGCTTCCTGGAAGAGCTGGTCCGGGCTGATCACTTGGTCAGCGGCGAAGGATCCCATGATGGTGTCCGGATCGCGTTCGTGCAGGATGGCGGCAGCGAGTCCGATCGCGGCACCGGAATCCTTGGGCTCGGATTCGAGCACCAGGTCCGCGTCCTGTACTTCCGGAAGCTGCCTGCACACAGCATCGCGGTGCGCCTTTCCGGTGACCACCAGCATCCGGTCCCCCGCAAGCGGTTGGAGCCGGTCGTAGGTGGCGCGCAGCAAGGTGCTGCCCGACCCGGTGAGATCGTGAAGGAACTTGGGAGCTGCGGCTCGTGACAGGGGCCAGAGGCGGGTCCCCACTCCGCCGGCCGGAATCACCGCATAGAAGCGGTCAAGAGGTGATACCGGGCTTGTCACTTTGTCTGTACTCATCAAGGCCTACTTTAGCCGAACGGGTGCGGTTGCCTGCGTAGACGGACCCGCGCCAGGGACCCCGCCCGGAAGCAGGACAGCCGCTTTCGGAGCAAGGCTTTGTGGCGTTTGTCTCATAAATTCAGAAAAACCGCGCCACTGCTGGGCAGCAAGATGCTCCTAAATTGAATAAGCTGTGAGCGAAGCCTAGATTTAGGCCTGAGCTACGAGTGCTCTCGCAGCAGGCGTTCCCCCCGCGTGGATCTCATGCCAGCGCCGCTGTGTTGCAGGGAGGTTTATCAGTGCCGACAAAACCAGCTGGCACCTTGTACCGCGGCCGTGAAGGCATGTGGTCTTGGGTAGGACACCGTATTACCGGTGTAGTGATCTTTTTCTTCTTGTTGGTCCACGTCCTGGACACAAGCCTGGTGCGTGTGTCCCCGGAGGCGTACACCGCCGTCATTGGCGCCTACAAGAATCCGCTGATGGCGCTGGGTGAGACCGGACTTGTCGCTGCGATCGTGTTCCACGCCTTCAACGGCCTGCGCATCATCGCGGTGGACTTCTGGAAGAAGGGCGCCAAGTACCAGCGCCAGATGCTCTGGGCAGTCCTGGGCCTCTGGGTTGTCACCATGGTCGCCTTCTCCATCCGCCACCTGTCCCTCGCCCTCGGAGGTCACTAAGCCATGACTGCAACCATCGAGAGCCCCCGCAGCGGGCGGATCGCACCCCAGTACCGCCGCAACGGCGGAAGCCGTGGCAACTTCGAGATGATCGCCTGGCTGTTCATGCGCCTCTCCGGCGTAGTGCTGGTGGTCCTCATCTTCGGGCACCTGTTCGTGAACCTCATGGTGGGCGAAGGCATCCACGCCATCGACTTCGGCTTCGTGGCCGGCAAGTGGGCAGATCCGTTCTGGCAGTTCTGGGACCTTGCCATGCTGTGGCTGGCCATGCTGCACGGCACCAACGGCGTGCGCACCATCATCAACGACTACGCCGAGAAGGACTCAACCCGCCGCTGGTTGAAGACGGTCCTCTACTCGGCCACCGTCGTCATCATCGTCCTGGGCACCCTGGTGATCTTCACCTTCGATCCGTGCCCCGTGGTGGACGGCGTTCCGCTGCCTGGCGGTTTCTGCCCTGCCTAGCACCAGCATCATCCCGGGCCCGCGGGCATAAACCGCGGGCCCTGTTGTGCGGGGACAGCAACACGCCCCCGTTTGTTTTATTGCGAATTTTGAGAGAAAGAGCGTCTGTTATGCAGGTCCATAAGTACGACGTCGTCATCGTCGGTGCCGGTGGCGCTGGCATGCGCGCCGCGATCGAATCCGGTCAGCGCGCGCGCACAGCAGTACTGACCAAGCTCTACCCCACCCGCTCGCACACCGGTGCGGCGCAGGGTGGCATGTGTGCAGCCCTTGCCAATGTCGAGGAAGACAACTGGGAGTGGCACACGTTCGACACCGTCAAGGGCGGTGACTACCTGGTGGACCAGGACGCCGCCGAGGTCATGGCCAAGGAAGCCATCGACGCCGTGCTCGACCTGGAAAAGATGGGCCTGCCGTTCAACCGCACGCCCGAAGGCCGGATCGACCAGCGCCGCTTCGGTGGCCACACCCGCGACCACGGCAAGGCTCCCGTCCGCCGTGCGTGCTACGCAGCGGACCGTACCGGCCACATGATCCTGCAGACCCTGTACCAAAACTGCGTCAAGCACAACGTTGAGTTCTACAACGAGTACTACGTCCTTGACCTGCTGACGGTCGAAGAGGATGCAGTCCGCGAAGACGGCACCCCCTACAAGCAGAAGCGTGTTGCCGGAGTGGTCTCCTACGACCTCGCCACCGGCGAACTGCATGTGTTCCAGGCCAAGTCCGTGGTGTTCGCTTCCGGCGGCGCCGGCAAGGTCTTCAAGACCACGTCCAACGCCCACACCCTGACCGGTGACGGCATGGGCATCGCGTTCCGCCGCGGCATCCCCCTGGAGGACATGGAGTTCTTCCAGTTCCACCCGACCGGCCTTGCGGGCCTGGGCATCCTCCTGTCCGAGGCCGCCCGCGGTGAGGGTGCCATCCTGCGCAACTCGGAGGGTGAACGCTTCATGGAGCGCTACGCCCCCACCATCAAGGACCTGGCACCTCGCGACATCGTGGCCCGTTCCATGGCCAACGAAGTCCGTGAAGGCCGCGGCTGCGGCCCGAACAAGGACTACGTCCTCCTGGACCTGACCCACCTGGAACCGGCGCACATCGACGCCAAGCTCCCGGACATCACCGAGTTCGCCCGCACCTACCTTGGCGTGGAGCCCTACACGGAGCCGGTGCCGGTGTTCCCCACCGCGCACTACGCCATGGGTGGCATCCCCACGAACATCGAAACCGAAGTCCTCCAGGACAACGACACAGTGATCCCCGGCCTGTACGCCGCGGGTGAGGTGGCCTGCGTGTCCGTCCACGGCTCCAACCGCCTGGGCACCAACTCGCTGCTGGACATCAACGTGTTCGGCAAGCGTGCCGGCATCTCCGCAGCGGAATACGCCAAGACGGCCCAGTTCGTAGAGCTGCCGGAGAACCCGCTGGACTACACCACGGAACTGCTGGACATCGCCCGCAACGGCACCGGCGACGAAAAGGTGGCGCAGATCCGCAAGGAACTGCAGGACACCATGGACGCCAACATGCAGGTGTTCCGCACCGCGGACACCCTGAACCAGGTCCTGCGCGACATCGCCTCCTTCGAGGAGCGCTACAAGCACATCAACGTGCAGGACAAGGGCAAGCGCTTCAACCTTGACCTCCTCGAAGCCGTGGAACTGGGCTTCCTGCTGGAACTGGCCAAGGTCATGACTGTTGCTGCCCTGCACCGTGAGGAATCCCGCGGCGGACACTTCCGCGAGGACTTCCCGGACCGTGACGACGAGAAATTCATGAAGCACTCCATGGCGTACAAGGATGACCACGCGCCGGCTGACGGATCGGCGGAAGCAATCGCCGGGATCCGGCTGGCCACCAAGCCGGTCGTCTTTACCCGCTACGAGCCGATGGTGAGGAAGTACTAAGATGACCGCTGAAATCGCTGAGCCAGCCTCAAAGATTGAACTGCCTGCCGGCGTCGGCGGGGGCGGCGAAATCCCCACGTTCGATGTCCACATGCGCGTCCGCCGGTACAACCCGGAGGTCTCGGAGGAGGCCACCTGGGATGACTACCACCTCACCATGTACGGCACGGACCGCGTCCTAGACGCCCTGCACAAGGTCAAGTGGGAGATGGACGGCAGCCTGTCGTTCCGCCGCTCCTGCGCCCACGGCGTGTGCGGCTCCGATGCCATGCGCATCAACGGCCGCAACCGCCTCGCCTGCAAGACCCTCCTGAAGGACCTGGATACGTCCAAGCCCATCACGGTGGAACCCATCAAGGGCCTGCCGGTGGAGAAAGACCTCATCGTGGACATGGAGCCGTTCTTCCAGTCCTACCGCGAGGTTATGCCGTTCCTGATCAACAAGGGCCACGAGCCCACCAAGGAACGCCTCCAGTCCGCTGAGGACCGTGAGCGCTTCGACGACACCACCAAGTGCATCCTTTGCGCTGCGTGCACGTCCTCCTGCCCGGTGTTCTGGACCGACGGCCAGTACTTCGGCCCGGCGGCCATCGTGAACGCCCACCGCTTCATCTTCGATTCCCGTGATGACGCTGGCGACATGCGCCTCGAGATCCTCAACGACAAGGAAGGTGTGTGGCGCTGCCGCACCACCTTCAACTGCTCCGAAGCATGCCCCCGCGGCATCCAGGTGACGCAGGCGATCGCCGAGGTCAAGCAGGCGATCCTCTCCCGCAAGATCTAAGGATCACCAGCGGACGACGGCGTCACTCACCCCACGTGGTGAGTGGCGCCGTCGAACGTTAAACCCCCGTTGCTCTATCACTTAGGGTTCCCATTCCGCTTGTTTGGGGACTCCAAGTGATGGGGCAAGCCCGTCCGACAGGAAGGGGACACCGTGTCCCGCACAGAGAAGGTCACATTCGCCGGTTCCACCGGAGAGATACTGTCCGGGATCATCGACATTCCGGAAGGCCCCGTCAAGGGCTGGGGTGTGTTCTCGCACGGATTCACCCTGGGCAAGGACAGCCCGTCCGCGTCCCGGATGTGCAAGGCCCTTGCGGACAGCGGCGTGGGCATGCTGCGGTTCGACAACCTGGGCCTGGGCGGTTCGGCCGGCGAGTGGTCTGCCGGATCCTTCAGCCACAAGGTTGCCGACACGGTCAAGGCTGCGGAATTCATGCGCAGCGAGGGCAAGGAAATTTCGCTGCTGGTGGGTCACTCCTTCGGCGGCGCGGCAGTCCTGGCCGCGGCCCGGGAGATTCCGGAGCTCGACGCCGTCGCAACAGTCGGTGCCCCCTTCTCGCCCAAGCACGTGGCCCACGTCTTCGATGCCGCCCTGGACCGGATCCTGAGCGAAGGCAGCGCGGAGGTGGATCTGGGCGGCAAGCGAGTGGAGATCCGCAGGCACTTCGTGGAAGACCTGGAAAACGCCGACCTCACGGACTGCATCCGGCAGCTGCACAAGCCCCTGATGGTGCTCCACTCCCCCACTGATAACACCGTGGGCATCGAGAACGCCAGCACCATCTTCCAGACCGCCCGGCACCCCCGGAACTTTGTCTCCCTGGAAGGCAGCGACCACCTCCTGACCGGCAAGGGGCAGGCTGCACGGGCAGCCAGGATCATCGCCGCCTGGGCCGACCAGTACCTCGACGCCGCGCACTGACCTGCGCCAGGCTGTTGAGGCCGGCCGTCCGGGCGCTGGCTACTTGCCGATGGCGGCCTTGCTCTCGCTGATCCATTGTTCGGCGGCCTTCTCCGGCGTCAGGCGCTTGAACAGCACGTCGGTGTTGATCCGCGCCGTGATCTCGGAGACCGCCGTCGAACCGGTGGGTCCGATGTAGGTGGGCGCGAAGTCCATCTTGCCGATCTCGCCGATGTATGCGGCCTCCACTTTGCCCTGCGGTGTCAGGAGGTCCTGGATGGCAGTGCGCATTTCGGGGTTGCTCGGGACGCCGCGGTCGCTTTGGATGATCTTGGCCGCCGCCTGGTTGTTGACCAGGAAGTTCACCAGCTTGGCCGCGGCTTCGGGGTGCTTGCTTCGGGCCGAAATGGTGTAGAACTGCGACGACTGGAGCCAGATGCCCGGTGTGGGCTTTTCGCCCGGGAGCTTGAGGAGTTTCAGTTCGGCGCCGGAAGCCTTGCTGAGCGCTGTCAGGGAGTTGCTCCACGTGAGCATCATGCCGGCCTGGCCCATGCCCATCAGTGTTTGTTCGGTGCTGACGCTGAGTTTTTCCACTGTTTCGGAGGCGTTGGGCGCGGCGCCGGACTCGCTGAGTTTGAGGGAGAAGTCGAAGTAGTCCTGGACTGTCTCCTTGGTGAGGCCAAGCTGGCCGTCCTGGGTGTAGAGCGACTCCCCCCGTTGACGGGCGAAGGCGTCCAGGGAGTCGTGGGTGAGGACCGTTGCCGTCCCGTAGGTGCCCTTGGGGCTCTTCGCCGTCACGCTTGCCGCGGTTTCGGCGAAGTCTTCCCAGCTCCAGGTGGTGTCGTCCGGGAGGGGAACGCCGGCTGCCGCAAAGACTGCCGGGTTCACCACGATGGCCAAGGCGTTGGCGCCGGTGGAGATGCCGTACTGCTTGCCCTGGACCTGGCCGTTGTCCAGCGCCCCCTGGTCCAGCTTGGCGAGGTCGAGCTGGCCTGACACCTTGGAGAGATCCAGCAGCGCTCCACGGTTGGCGTATTCGGCCGGGTAGGCGCCGCCCATGGTGATGACGTCCGGCGCATCGTTAGCGGCCACCTGGGTGGCGAGTTTGTCGAAATACCCCCCGATGTCCCCGAACTCGGGCTTCACCTTGATGTCCGGGTTCGCGGCTTCGAATTCTGCGATGGCTTTGTTGGTGAGCTCTGCCCGCCCCGCATTTCCCCACCAGGCGAAACGGATCTCCACCGGGCCGTCGGCAGCTCCGCCCGACGGTGCGGAGCACGCCGCTGTCAGTCCAAGCAGGCATGCCGCACTGAGCATTGCAACGGATTTGCGGAGTCGGTGGGTACTGAGACGCGTCATCGGGCCAGCTTCTTCCCTCGTCAGAAAACGGTTTCGTGAAACGTATCACAAAGGGGTTGGCCGCCAACAGGCCCCGGCCGGCCTTGCCGGTCCGCGAGGCCGGACGCGGGCTGTTCAGGTTTGGGGAATGGTGTGGCGGGCGCCGAGGATCGATTTGCGCGGCTTGTCCCCCGCGGCCAGGTCGGCTTCACGGACGGCCGCCCAGCCTGCCGAGACGAGGTACACCTGGCTGACAAAGTTGAACCAGATGAGCAGCCCGATGATGATGGCAAACGGCGCCAGGATGGGATTGCGGCCGGCACCGCCCAGCAGCTCGGTGCTGAAGATCTGCAGCACCGTAGTGCCAATGGCTGCCAGGATGGTGCCTTCCAGCAGGGCTCGGCGTGAGAGCTTGAGTCCGCCGGCCAGCCGGAACATGATGAGGGCTGTTACCCAGCTCAGGACCAGCGGAACGGCGATTTTGATAAGCGTCGTCAGCGGGCCTGCCACAGCATCGTCCAGGTGCAGGACCTCAGATACCCAGCCTGCTGCCGTCCCGAAAATCAGCGACGCACCGGCGCTGATGACGAGGGCTACCCCGAGAAGGAGCAGGGTGCCCGCATCCCGCAGTTTGAGGACCACGGGGTTGACCACCAGGGGCGGCAGTTCCATGACGCCCCGCAGCCCGTCCCTAAGCCCGTTGATCCAGCCCAGGGAGGTGATGATGGTGACGATGGCGGCGATGATGGCGGTGAGTCCCAGGCCCTGCGGGTTGAGGAGGTCCTGGGGGTCCACCAGTCCCGTTCCGCCGTCCACTTTCAACAGGCCCGGGGCACTGGAGGCCACGCTGCTGACGATGCTGTCCAGCAGTGCAGGCTGTCCGCGCAGGACAAGCCCCGCAACGGAGAACCCGGTGGCCAGCAGGCCGGTGATGGAGAAGAACATGTTGAAGCCGATGCCGGCGCTCATCAGCGGACCGTGCTGGAGGCTGTAATGCCTGAAGGCGCGCATGGGACGGAAGGCGTTCAGCCGGGCAAGCAGCCATTGGACCATGGCCAGGAGGGACTTGATCCCCCCGCCGCCGGACCGCCGCGCCTTGCTCCAGTCCATCCGCTTTTGGCTGACGGCCAGCTGAAGCTTGGCCCGCTCAGTGGGAAGAGGCTGCCCCGCCGGTTCGGGATGCCGCTTCCGCAGCACCGTCCGCGAATCGGGTGCCGGCGTCGTTGTCAGTTTCGGTCCCAAAGTCCAGCTCTTCCCGTAGCTGCCAGATGCCGTCTGCATCATGTTCGTAGAGTCCCATGCTAACCACGGGGAAGGTGGCCTTGTAGCTTTTCAACACCGTTTCCGCCTCATCGAGGCTTTCCGGGCTGACATCGTGGGCAATGGTGACGTGCGGATGGAAAGCGAAGGGCAGGTCACGCTGCAGCGGGCCTTGCTGGAGCTTTTCGTGCAGCTCGACGCATTCGTCGAAACCGTCCTCGACCTTGATGAACACCACCGGTGAAACGGGGCGGAAGGATCCGGTCCCGGCGATGGTGACCATGAAGGGGCTTTGCCGGCGGGCCACGTCCCGAACGTGGGCCAGGGTGGCCTCCCAATCATGGGTGGGGGTGGTGGTCACCAGCGTGATGTGCGCAGGCACCACGCCGGCCAGCGGATCGCCGAAGGACGCACGCCATTGCTGGAGCTCTGCTGCGATGTCAGGCGGGAACCCGAGGATGACGCCGACGCTGGAAGACATGGTGCTAGCGGACTCCTGCAAGGCTGTGGGACGGCAGGAAGCCCATGCGCTCGTATACCTGGGCCATCGTTACGGAGGCAATCTCGCGCGCCCGTTCCGCGCCAAGGGCCAGCAGCCGGTCCAGCTCGGCAGGATCGGCCATCAGCTCGTTGGTCCGGTTACGCAGCGGGGTGACGAAGTCCACCACCACTTCAGCGAGGTCTACCTTGAGGTGGCCGTACATCTTGCCCTCGTACTCGGCCTCAAGGTCCGCCACCGGCTTGCCGGTCAGTGATGAGTAGATGGTGAGCAGGTTGGAAACGCCGGGCTTCTCCTCGGGGTCGAACCTGATCTCCGTGCCGGCATCGGTTACTGCGGACTTGATGCGCTTGGCGGCAATCTTCGGGTCCTCCAGCAGCTGGATGGCCCCGTTGGGCGACTCTCCGGTCTTGGACATCTTGGCGCTGGGGTTCTGGAGATCGTAGATCTTCGCGCTTTCCTTGAGGATGGTGGCCTCAGGGACGGTGAAGGTGTCGCCGAATTTCGTGTTGAACCGCTGCGCAAGGTTGCGGGTGAGCTCGAGGTGCTGCCGCTGGTCTTCACCCACGGGTACCAGGTCCGTCTGGTACAGCAGGATGTCAGCCGCCATCAGCGTGGGGTAGGCGAACAGCCCCAGGGTTGCGGTGTCCGCGCCGGACTTCTGGGTCTTGTCCTTGAACTGGGTCATCCGGGAGGCCTCGCCGAAACCGGTGATGCAGTTCAGCGCCCAGGCCAGCTGGGCGTGCTCGGGCACGTGGGACTGGACGAAGAAGATGCTCTTATCCGGGTCGATCCCGGCCGCGATGTACTGGGCGGCCACGATGCGCGTGCGCTTGGCAAGCTCCAAGGGGTCGAAGTCCACGGTGATGGCATGCAGGTCAGGGATGAAGAACACGGCGTCGTATTCGGCCTGCATGTCTACCCAGTTGCGGACGGCTCCGATGTAGTTGCCCAGGTGCAGGGAATCGGCGGTGGGCTTGGCACCGGAAAGGATGCGCTTCTTGGCGGCCGGGGTGGGCTGGAGTGTCATGCGTGAAACTTTCGGGGCTTAGAGCTGGTAGTCCACTACCAGCGGGGCATGGTCGGAGAAGCGGGTGTCATACGTTGCTGCGCGGTCCACGACGGCGGAGGTTGCCGAGGCTGCCAGCGCCGGCGTCGCCAGGTGGTAGTCGATGCGCCAGCCGGCGTCGTTGTCGAAGGCTTTGCCCCGCCAGGACCACCAGGTGTAGGGCCCGTCCATCTCGCCGGACATGGTCCGGTGGACGTCGTGCCAGCCGATCTCCCCGCCCAGGAACCGGTCAAAGTATGCCCGTTCTTCCGGCAGGAATCCGGCCTTCTTGAGGTTGCCCTTCCAGTTCCGGATGTCCAGGGGCGTGTGGGCCACGTTGAGGTCACCCACCACCAAGGCATGGTCGCTGTGCTTGGACAGCTCCGGAAGCCGGGTGCTCATGGCGTCGAGGAAGCGGTACTTGTCGTCCTGCTTGGGGGTGTCCACCTCGCCGGAGTGCACGTAGGCGCTGGCGACGGTGAGCTGCACGCGCTCCCCCGAGGCATCGGTCACGCGGAAATCGGCTTCGACCCACCGGCCGGCGGTGGCAAAGTAGTCGTCGCCGATCCCGTTGCGGGTGGCGATGGGCTCTTCGCGGGAGGCGATGGCAACGCCGGCGCGGCCCTTGGCCTCGGCTTCGGCGTGCAGGATGTGCCAGCCTTCGCCCAGCAACTGCCGGACAATGGCATCAGGCGCACGGACTTCCTGGAGGCAGAGGATGTCCACATCCCGCGGCTCCAGCCAGGCGGCCATGCCGTTCTTGTAGGCAGCCCGCAAACCGTTCACGTTAACGGATGCGATGCGGAGGTGGTCCTTCTTCAATGCCGAGCTCACCCGCTCCACTCTAGTCGATGATGGTTCCGGCTACGGGCTCGCCGTTGCCGGAGGACCTGATCATGTCCCGCGCATTGGTGGCCGTGATTTCAATCGTTTCAAGGGCCCGGTGGATGGTGTCCTGGTTGGCGGCTGCACCCTTGGCGCGTTCCTCCTCCACAACGCGGATCTGCACCTGGACGATCTTGAAGGAGTGGTCCAGCTTCAGGTCGCGGACCTCATCGGCCTGGCTGCGTTCGGACACCACGGTGGTTCCGCCATGGTCCGCCGCTGACTGCGTGGGACCCCGGCCGGCTGCGGTGGTGAAGGCATTCTGGGCCTCACTGAGCTTCGCCCCGGCTTTCTTGGCCGCCTTCTGGATGCTGAAGACCACGAAGCAGGCGAGGGCCAGCCAGAAGAAGGCGATGACGGCGACAACCCAGCCCACGACGTCGTTCTGGTTTGCCGCGAAGATCACGGCAACGATGAACGCGGTCACCAGGACCATCAGTCCGGGTCCGCTGATGCGGAACATCGAGAAACCGCCCTTGGCGGCGTGGGGAGCTGAATTGGGGTTGCCCAGAGATTGCATGCACCTATTCTCTCAAATGGCCCGGCATGCTCCGGCCGCCTTCCACCCCCGGCGAACAGACCAGGGGGGCTACTTCAGGAACAGGGCCCGCAGGCGGAGGGTGGTCAGGAGCATCCCCGCGGCGGTCATCACCAGGTAGTAGCCGATGTGCACCGCAGTGGCCGCCGTGAAGACGCCGACGCTGATCTGGCGCAGCAGCTCCACGCCGTGCCAGAGCGGCATGGCCTGGATGAACCACTGGATGGGTTCCGGGTAGACGCTCAGCGGGTAGAACGTGGCGCTGAACAGGAACATGGGCAGCAGGATGAAGTTGATCCAGTCCATCTGCTGGAAGGTCTTCAGGAAGCTGGTGATTCCCATGCCCAGGCTCGCGAAGCCAAACGCAATGAGCACCGAGGCCGGGATCATCAGCAGGGCCCAGGGTGAGGTGATCAGACCCATCACTCCCATCACGGCCGTGAAGCCGGTGGCGTAGAGCATGCCGCGCAGGAGGGCCAGGAAGATCTCGCCGAGGGCAACGTCCAGCGGTCCCAGCGATGTGTACAGCATGCCCTGGTACAGCTTGGCGAAGTTCATTTTGAAGAACACGTTCCAGGTGGAGTCGTACACCGCCCCGTTCATTGCGGAGACTGCCAGCAGTGCGGGGGCGATGTAGGCCGCGTAGCTGATGGTGGTGCCATCGGGACCTTCAACGGCGCCGACGATGGCTCCGAGCCCCACCCCCATGGAGACCAGGAAGAGCACCGGTTCGAAAAACCCGGACAGCATCACCAGCCAGTTGGTGCTCCTGGTGGCCATCAGGCCGCGGGCGATGACGGCCCTCGCGTTGCGGGAGTACAGCGGGCCGAAGGTCCGGTCACGGGCTGCCGCAGCTGCCGTGCCCGCCGGGCTTCCTTGGTTCATGCGGGTGCTCACTGGCCCATCCTCAGGGCGAAGCGGCGGCGGGTCAGTGTCCAGCCCAGCGCCGCCAGGCCAAGGAGAACGGCGAGGTGCAGGAGCGTCAGCAGGGGCGGTTCCTGGTAGCCGTAGCTGAGGACCCGTCCCAGTTCGGTGCCGTGCCAGATGGGCGATATCCAGCCGATCCAGCGCACGGCCAGCGGAAGGGTGTCCAACGGAAAGAAGGTTCCCGAAAACAGGAACAGCGGCATCACGATGAACCGCATCACCAGGGCGAACTGGCCCTTGTCCTCGGTGATGGAGGCGGAGTAGGCCATCAGCGGCAGTCCGAATGAAAGCCCTGTCAGGGTGGCCACCAGGATGGCTGCCCAGCCCCAGCTGGACGGCGAAGCGCCAAAGAGTGCCACGGCGAGGAAGTAGATGGCGGACTGGAGCAGCAGGCGCAGCGTGACGGCCATGATGTGGCCGGCCGCAATCTGTCCGGGGGTCAGCGGCGAAGCGTGCGGGCCGTAGTAGGTCCGGCGCCACTTGAACCCGTCCATCACCGGGAAGGTGAACTCGTTGGCTGCGGTCATCACGCCGGCGGACACCAGGAGTGCCGGGGCGATGAACGCAAGGTAGCTGACTCCCCCAAAGGCTGCGCCGCCCTGCCCGTCCACCAGCGTGGCCAGTCCCACACCCATGGCGAACAGGTACGCCACGGGCTGGCCCACGCTGTACATCACTATGGACCAGCTGTAGCCCTTCATCACGCGCAGCACCTGCTCCGCGTAGTAGAAGGCTCCCCAGCGCCGCGCCCTGGCGGCGGCGACTTCGGGGCCGTGGGCCTGCAGGGCACGCGGTCGTACACCGCGTGCGTCAGTCAACGAGGCTCCGTCCGGTGAGCCGGAGGAAAACGTCCTCCAGCGAAGACCTGCGGACCAGCGAGGTCAGCGGCCGCAGGCCGCGGTAAGCGACCTGCTCAAGGGCTGATTCGCCGTCGTCCGCGTAAATCAGTACACGGTCCGGCAGCACCTCAAGGCGTTCGCCGATGCCGTCCAGCTCGGACGCGATGGTGGTGTTCCGTTCGGAGCCGAAGCGCAGCTCCACCACTTCCCGGGTGGAATGCTCGCGGATCAGCCGCGCCGGTGACCCTTCAGCCATGATCCGCCCCTTGTCCACCACGATGAGCCTGTCGCACAGCTGCTCTGCTTCGTCCATGTAGTGGGTGGTGAGGATCAGCGTGACGCCCTGTTCCTTGAGCCGGAACAGGCGGTCCCACAGGATGTGCCGCGCCTGCGGATCAAGCCCGGTGGTGGGCTCATCCAGGAGCAGGATGCGGGGTTCGTTGATGAGGGACCGGGCGATGGTCAGGCGCCGCTTCATCCCGCCGGACAGGGCGTCCACCTTGGATCTGGCTTTGTCGGTCAGCTGCGCGAATTCGAGCAGCTCGTCGGCTTTGGGTTTCAGGTAGCTCATGGGCAGGCCGAAGTAGCGGCCGTAGACCAGGAGGTTGTCCCGGACCCTCAGTTCCTCGTCCAGGTTGTCCTGCTGCGGCACCACGCCCAGGTGCGCGCGCACCTCCGGGCCGTGCGTGTCCGGGTCCAAACCCATGATGTCCAGCGTGCCCGACGTGCGCCGGGTGACCCCGCCGATCATCTTCATCGCGGTCGATTTTCCGGCGCCGTTGGGGCCGAGGAGCCCGAAGGACTCCCCCGCGGGCACGGAGAAGGAAATCCCGTTGACGGCCGCGAGGTCGCCGTACTTCTTGGTCAGGTTG
Organism: Pseudarthrobacter equi; assembly: GCF_900105535.1. Taxonomy (NCBI): domain Bacteria; kingdom Bacillati; phylum Actinomycetota; class Actinomycetes; order Micrococcales; family Micrococcaceae; genus Pseudarthrobacter; species Pseudarthrobacter equi. The sequence goes on along the minus strand of NZ_LT629779.1, from coordinate 1,621,951 downwards.
TCGGCTGCGATGACGATGGGGCGCGACGGCGGGCTGCCGGACCGGGTGCCGGACGGCAGGAAGGCTTCGTTGTGCACCCTCCGCACACTAGTTGAGGTGCCGGGGATGTGGAAGGGCACTTGCAGTTTGGGGCTAACGGCCGACGGCGGCGCGGTACCTTTCGCTTGAAAGGTTCCGCGCCGCCGTCGTGCGCTCGTTTCCCGTGGCTAGCCGACCGATTCGACCGAGCGTTCCGCGGCTTCGACCACGTTGGTCATCAGCAGCGCAACCGTCATGGGACCCACGCCGCCGGGGTTCGGCGAGATCCAGCCGGCCACCTCTGCGGCGGCGGGCTCGATGTCGCCGTGGACGCGGCTCTTGCCGGTCTCCGGATCGGTTTCCCGGGTAACGCCGACGTCCAGCAGGGCAGCGCCCGGCTTTACGTCCGCGGCCTTGACGATGTGCTTGACGCCGGCGGCGCCCACAATGACGTCCGCCTGCTTGAGCAGCTCCGACAGGTTCTTGGTGCCCGTGTGCGTCAGCGTCACCGTGGCGTTGACAGCCCGCCTGGTGAGCAGCAGTCCGATGGACCGGCCGATCGTGACGCCGCGGCCGACCACCACCACGTGCTTGCCGGAAAGGCTGTAACCGTTGCGTTCCAAGAGCTCGATGACGCCCCGGGGCGTGCACGGCAGCGGAGTGGTGATCTCTCCGTTGACGTTGAGCACCAGGCGGCCGAGGTTGGTGGGGTGGAGCCCGTCGGCGTCCTTGGCGGGGTCGATCCGCTCGAGGATGGCGTCGGTGTCCAGGTGCTTGGGCAACGGCAGCTGCACGATGTACCCGTGGCAGGCGGGGTCCGCATTGAGTTCATCAATGAGGCCCTCAACGTCGGCCTGGGTGGCGTCAGCAGGCAGCTCGCGCTGGATCGAGTTCATCCCGATCTGCACGGACTGCTTGTGCTTCATGGAGACGTACAGCTGCGAGGCGGGGTCGGCGCCCACAAGCACAGTTGCGATGCCGGGGGTAACGCCCTTGGCCTTGAGTGCGGCCACGCGTTCGGTCAGCTCGGCTTTGATGGCAGCGGCGGTGGCCTTGCCGTCCAGGATCTGTGCGGTGGTGGTTTCAGTCATTGGTTACCACTGCTCGTGCTGGGGGTAGAGCGGGAAGTCGGCGGCGAGCTTGTCCACGCGGGACTGGAGGGCTTCAACGTCGGTGCCGGTGCCTGCCTTGAGAGCGGTGGCGATGATCTCGGCGACCTCGGTGAACTCGGCGGCACCGAAGCCACGGGTAGCCAGTGCAGGCGTACCGATGCGGAGGCCGGAGGTGACCATCGGCGGGCGGGGATCGAACGGTACCGCGTTGCGGTTGACGGTGATGCCCACGGAGTGCAGGAGGTCCTCGGCCTGCTGGCCGTCCAGCTGGGAGTTGCGCAGGTCAACGAGGACCAGGTGCACATCGGTCCCGCCGGTCAGGACGGAGACGCCGGCTTCGGCGACGTCGGACTGGTTCAGGCGGTCGGCGATGATCTTGGCGCCTTCCAGGACGCGCTCCTGGCGCTCCTTGAATTCCTGGGTACCGGCAATCTTGAAGGCCACGGCCTTGGCTGCGATGACGTGCATGAGCGGGCCGCCCTGCTGGCCCGGGAAGACGCTGGAGTTGAGCTTCTTTGCCCACTGTTCCTTGGCCAGGATCACACCCGAGCGGGGACCGGCGAGGGTCTTGTGCACGGTGGAGGTCACGACGTCGGAGTGCGGGACCGGGCTCGGGTGCAGGCCGGCGGCAACCAGCCCGGCGAAGTGTGCCATGTCGGTCCAGAGGAGCGCGCCCACCTCATCGGCGATGGAGCGGAAGGCTGCGAAGTCGAGTTGCCGCGGGTAGGCGGACCAGCCGGCGATGATGACCTGCGGCTTCTCGGCGATGGCCTGCTCGCGGAGCTTGTCCATGTCAATGCGGAAGTTGTCTTCCTCAACCTGGTAGGCAGCCACGTTGTAGAGCTTGCCGGAGAAGTTCAGCTTCATGCCGTGCGTGAGGTGGCCGCCGTGGGCCAGGGAGAGGCCCAGGATCTTGTCACCCGGGGTGATCATGGCGGACAGTGCGGCGGCGTTGGCCTGCGCACCGGAGTGGGGCTGGACGTTGGCGTACTCGGCGCCGAACAGGGCCTTGACCCGGTCGATGGCCAGCTGCTCTGCGACGTCGACGTATTCGCAGCCGCCGTAGTAGCGGCGGCCCGGGTAGCCCTCGGCGTACTTGTTGGTCAGGACGGAGCCCTGTGCCTCCATGACGGCGCGCGGGGCAAAGTTCTCGGAGGCAATCATTTCCAGGGTACCGCGCTGGCGGCCAAGCTCCTGGTCCAGGACTGCCGCGATTTCGGGGTCGAGCTCGGCCAGCGGCTGGTTGCTCACTGCTGTGGTTGAGGTGGCTGTAGTAGTCACGAAAAACTCCTGGCTAGGGAAACGGGCACTGCTAAGGTCAGGCTACCGGCTGGCGCACTCCCGCACCGCCTTGATGACAGGGCGTGAAAGCGCCCGGCATGGTGCTGCTGCGCTGGCGCAGGGCAGCCCAATTCCGGCAAAACATGACCCTCGGCCCAGGCGTACGATCCGTGGTCTTCGTGATTGCCGCTCCCTGGTGGTTAGCCACCCAACGCCAGTTGCGACGCTCCCAGCCTACCAAAACCGGCACCTGCCGCGCGGGTAGGCTATTACGCGTGAATGAAGACCAGCTGAACCAAGCCTACGTACTGACCCTGTCCTGCCCGGACCGCCCCGGAATCGTCCACGCAGTGGCCGGCGCCCTGCTGGTGGCGGGAAGCAACATCATGGATTCGCAGCAGTACGGCAGCCCGGCCACCGGCAACTTCTTCATGCGGGTGGAGGTCACCACCGCGGCTCCTGCGTCCGAACTGCGGGCAGCCCTGGAACCGGTGGCGGCGGCCTTCTCCATGCAGTGGAGCCTCAATACCGTGGGCGACAAGGTCCGAACCCTGATCATGGCCAGCACGTCAGCCCACTGCCTCAACGACCTGCTGTTCCAGCAGCGCTCCGGCACGCTGCCCATCGAGATTCCCGCCATTGTTTCCAACCACCGGGACCTGGCCGGGCTGGCCGAGTTCTACGGCATCCCGTTCCACTACATCCCGGTGACGAAGGACACGAAGGAGCAGGCCGAGGACAAGCTGCGCGCCCTGATTGCCGAGCACGATATCGAGCTGACCGTCCTGGCCCGCTACATGCAGATCCTTTCTGATGAGCTCTGCACCGACCTCACCGGCAAGGCCATCAACATCCACCACTCGTTCCTGCCGTCCTTCAAAGGTGCCAAGCCCTACCATCAGGCCCACGCCCGCGGCGTGAAACTGATCGGCGCCACCGCCCACTACGTCACCGCTGCCCTGGATGAGGGCCCCATCATCGAGCAGGAAGTCATCCGGGTGGACCATGCCCGGACTCCCGAGCAGTTCGTGCAGATGGGCCGCGACGTCGAGGGCCGCACCCTGGTCCAGGCCGTGCAGTGGCATGCCGAACACCGGGTCCTGCTGGACGGCAACCGGACCGTGGTCTTCAACTAGGTCGCAATAGATGCCGTTTTGAGGCGCCAAAACGGCATCTATTGCTACTCAGTTGGGTGCAGGGGTGGCTTAGGGTGAAGCCATGGCTCCCCTATACCCTTTCGGCGGTCAATCCCCCGCCGTTCACGAATCAGCGTTCATTGCCCCGTCGGCGTCCATCATCGGCAACGCCACCCTGGCTGAGGACTCCAGCGCGTTCTACGGCGTCTCGGTCCGCGCGGATACCGCCGCCATCACGGTGGGTGCCGGCAGCAACCTGCAGGACAACGTAGTGCTGCACGCCGACCCCGGCTTCCCCTGCACGGTGGGCGAACGGGTCAGCGTGGGGCACGCCGCCGTCGTCCACGGCTGCACCGTGGAGGACGACTGCCTCATCGGGATGGGCGCCACCGTCCTGAACGGCGCGGTGATCGGCACCGGTTCGCTGGTGGCGGCCGGCGCCGTGGTGCTGGAAGGAACCGTGGTCCCGCCCCGCTCGCTCGTGGCCGGGGTTCCCGCCAAGGTGCGCCGGGAACTGACGGAGGAAGAGTTCGACGGCGTCCGCGCCAACGCGTCACGGTACGTGGAGCTCGCGGCGCAACACCGCGAGTTCCATCACTAGTCGAGGCTAATCGGACCCAGTTCATCCAGCAGGTCGCCCGGGCCCGGGTTGCCCTCTGCAGAACCGCCACCCAGGTGGTTGATGACACCCCACACCGCGTTCAGGCCGGTGGTGACGGCGCCCTCGGCCCAGCCCGCGGTGAAGGAGACGTCGTCGCCGGCCAGGAAGATGCCGCGCTGTGATTCGGGCAGCGAGTCCTGTTGGAAGTGCGTGAACAGCCGCTGCTGGTAGCGGTACTGGCCGGGCAGGTTGGCCTTGAACGCGCCCATGAAGTTGGGGTCGGCCTCCCAGGAGACAGTGATGGGCTGGCCCACGATGTGGCCCGCGATGTCCACGCCCGGGTAGATCTGCTCCAGCGAGTGCAGCATCAGCTCCACGCGCTCATCAGCATCGAGGGCAAGCCATTTCAGTGCGTCGTCGTTCCAGGTGTAGGAGAGCAGGATGACGGCGGGCTGGTCCGGACCGTTGTCCAGCAGGTACGTGGCACGGTTCAGCCGGTCCGTCAGCGTCATGGACAAGACCTCGTTCCCCGTTTCCGGGTCGATGTCCTTCCAGAACGGCCGGTCCACCATGACGAACGTCTTGGAGGACTGCATGTAATGGGAGCGCTCGATGGCCGTCCACAGCTCGGCCGGGAACAGCGCCTCCTCGGTATGGATCCGGGTGGACAGCAGCCACGACTGGCACGTGGTGACCACGGCCGGGTAGCTGGCCTCCCGGCCCCACCGCTCGCGGACCCGCAGGTTCCCGCCCGGGTCCCGGCTGATCTTTCCCACGGCGCCGCGGGGCGAGCCGGAGTGCAGCGACGCCAGGGACGTGCCGGCAGGCCAGTGCACCAGGTCCGACGGCGCGTGCTGCCACAGTGCCTCGGGCAGCCGTTGCGCTCCCCCGCGGATGAAGCGGTGCTGGTCGTCCGCGTCCGTGTAGACCACGCGCAGAATTTCCAGGATGGAGTTGGGAAAGTCGGTGTCCCAGCCGCCGGTGCCGAAGCCCACCTGGCCGAAAGCCTCACGGTGTGCGAAACCTGCCGCCTTAAAGGAGTCGCTGGCGGCGATGAAGCCGTAGAACGTCTGTTCGTCCATCAGCGGAAGCAGTTCGTTCCAGAGTTCCTTGATCCGGGCAGCGTCACGCCGGCGGATGGCATCCTGCATCTCACCGAACTTCGCACCGTCATTTACGGCTGCCTTCCAGGCGTCTGCGACTTCGCGGAAAAACGGCGGCAGGTCGCCCGGCTTCTCTGCGTAGTGCTTCTTGCCTGCAAGTTCGATCACCGTGCTGGACGTTGCGTCGGCCAGCGGGTTGGGGAAGGCCTGGGTTTCCAGCCCCAGCAGGTCCACGTAGTGGTAGAAAGCCTTGCCGGAAACGGGGAAGCGCATGCCACCCAAATCCGCCACGACGCCCGGCGCCGCGGGGAAGGCCGCGGTGCGCAGCCTGCCGCCGATCTGGTCCGCTTCGTAGACCACCGGCCGCAGCCCCAGCTTCATCAGCTCGTAGGCGGTGACCAGGCCGGAAAGCCCGGCCCCGATGACGGCGACTTCGGTGCCCAGCAGTTCATCCGGAACCGAGCCCAGACCGCCGGGGTGGGCCAGGTAATGGTCGTAGCTGAACGGGAAGTCCGGGTTGAGCATGGTGATGGGCTCCGCCTGCTCCTCCGGATGCCGGGAAGCGTCTTCCCTCAGGGTTGAGGTGCTGGACGGGTCGGAGGCGGGAAGCTCGGTAGCGGTGGTCATTGAATATCTGCCTTCGGGGTTGCTGCGTGCTGGTTGGAATGTGTCCGGTTCTCGCCGGGAGGAGTGGTTCAGGACTGGTGGTTGGCGGCTGGCACGTCCAGGTGTTCGCTGCCGTTGAGGGCCGCCACTTTGGAGTTCCGGCGGCCATAGCCGAAGTAGGCAGCCACCCCCACGAGCATCCAGACCCCAAAGGTGATCCACGTGTCGGCGCCGAGGTTGGCCATCAGGTAGATGCACATGATGGCGCCCAGGATCGGGGTCACGGGGAAGAACGGCACCCGGAAGGTACGTTCGAGCTCGGGCCGGGCACGGCGGAGGTAGATGACCGCCACGTTTACCAGGGCGAAGGCGAACAGGGTGCCGATGCTGGTGGCGTCGGCCAGGGCGCCCAGGGGCACCAGGCCGGCGGTGAGCGCGACAGCGGTGCCGATGATCAGGGTCCCGGCAGCGGGGGTCCCGGTCCGGCGGGAGACGCGGCTGAAGACCTGTGGCACCAGGCCGTCGCGTGACATCGAGAGCAGGATGCGGGTCTGGCCGTAGAGGACCGTCAGGACGATGCTGGCGATGGCCAGCACGGCTCCGACGGCGAAAACCAAGGCGATCCAGGGTTGCCCGGTGGTTTCTTCGAGGATCTTCACCAGTGCCGCCTCCGTGCCGTCGAACCATCCCCACGGCCGGGCTCCGATGGCTGCCACGGCAACCAGGACGTAGATGGAGGTGACAATGAGCATGGAGAGCATGATGGCCCGGGGCAGGTCCCGCTTGGGATTGCGTGCTTCCTCGCCTGCGGTGGAAGCGGCGTCAAAGCCTATGTAGGAGAAGAACACCCGGGAAGCTGCCGCGGAGACGCCCGCGGCACCCATGGGCAGGAGGGGATCGAAGTTGCCGGCGTTGAAGGCCGTGAAGGCCACAGCGCAGAAGAAGAGCAGGATGCCAACCTTGACCGCCACGATGGCGGTGTTGATCCAGGCGCTTTCCTTTGCGCCGCGGACCAGCAGGACCGTGGCGAGGAGGACGATCACCACGGCCGGAACGTTGACCATGCCGCCGTCGCCCGGGGGCTGCGAGAGCGCGTCCGGAAGGACCGACCCGAAGACAGCCAGCGCCTCGTTGACGTACTGTCCGGCGCCCACAGCGACGGCGGCCACCGAGACCGCATATTCGAGGACCAGGCACCATCCGCAGATCCACGCCATGCCTTCGCCCATGGTGGCGTAGGTGTACGAGTAGCTGGAGCCCGCAACCGGCACCAGCCCGGCCATTTCCGCGTACGAGACGGCGGACAGCAGGGCGGCGAGGCCAGCAATCGCAAACGAGATCCAGATTGCCGGACCGGCCAGGGGAACGGACTCGCCCAGGATCACCAGGATGCCGGTACCGAGGGTTGCGCCGACGGAGATCATGGTCAGTTGCAGCACGCCGAAGCTCCGCACCAGCCGGGGCCCGCCGGTGCCGGCGTCCGCTTCAGCCGCCATCAGTGCGAGGGGCTTGCGGCGGAGCAGTTGCGTGCCGAGCGAGGGGCGGCCGTCCGTGCGGTCGGTCACCTGGCCTGGAAGTGTGGGCACAGTCATCGTTGACGTCCGTTCATGGGTCGGTGGATGGTTGAGTTCCCCACCCCAGCGTATGGGTGTGAGCGGCATCTCAATGGGGTGCAAAGTGACCTATAGTGAAAGCCCATGAGACATATTGCACCAATTTCCGGTGACACGCCCGGCGCCCTTCCAGAGCAGGACGCGGTAACCCTGGGCCGATTCCTCGGAAATCTCCCCGCCGGTGTCACGGTGCTCCACGATGCGGGCAACGGCGGTGCGCCCCTCCGCTGGGTGGAACCCAGCGAGCTCGGGGATCCCACTCCGTACCTCCTCGACGGCGAGTTCGTCCTCACAGCCGGGCTGCCTTTCCTGCAGGCGGGGACGGGAAGCGGGCACGGCGGCCAGGAGCGCGGGGACGCCTCCCGCCCGCAGGTGCCGGGGCCAGTGGATCCGGCACTGGCTGATGAGTACGTTGCCCGGTTGGTGGCTGCGGGTGTGGCCGCCCTCGGATTCGGGTTGGAGCCGTACTACGATGCCGTACCCGACGAGGTAGCCGCCGCATGCCGGCGCCGGGGCCTGACGCTGGTGGAAGTTCCGGCCAGCATCCCCTTTGCTGCGCTTGGACTGGAGTTCTCCAAGCTGCTGGAATCGGGCAACGCCCAGGCGTTCCGCCAGCTGGCCGAAACGAACCGCCACCTCATGCGGGCCGTCCTCTCGGCGCGCCCGGAGCACGAACTGCTGGCGGCCCTGGTGCAAAAGGTCCCCGTATGGGCAGCCCTGTTCGGGCCGGACGGAAAGGTCCGCGCCAAGGCAGGAGCCGTCGTCGAACTTTCCTCCGTGCAGCCCCTGGTCAAGAAGCTGCTTGCCGGCAGTGGACCGCGGGTGGAAACCGAGGCGCTGCCCGGGCATGGCAAGGTGCTGGCGGTGGGCCACCCCCTGCGCAGCAGCAAGGACGCTACCCTCGGCGGGCTGGTCCTGGGCACCGCCAAACCGCTTACGCCCGCGCAAAACAGCGTGGTTTCCTCCGTGGTGGGACTGTTGGAGCTTCTTGTCCGGCAGCGGACCAGCGGTTCACTGGCGCCGAGCCAGCTGGCTACGGCGGTGTTGCTGCACCCGGAGAGCCTCGCCGGCCGCAGCACCCGGCAGCTGAACAGTGTCCGGGACCTGCTGGCCCAAAGCGTCTCCGGGACCCGGACCGGCCCCCTCAGGGTGGTCCAGGGCGTCCGGCTGGAGGGCGCGGTGGCGGACGGCCCGGTCCGGGAGCTGCTCCAGTGGCGGAGGCTTTTCGACACGAAGCTGGTGGAACTTACCGACTATGGCTTCGCTGCCATCACCCGGCTGAGGGTGGAAGACCAGCTGGTGGCCGAGGTGGAGCGGCTGGGCTGGGGCCTGGTGGTTGGCGGAACAGCCGAGCTCCCCGGCCTCCCGTCCGCGTACCGTAACGCAAGTGCCCTGCGCCCCCGCGTCATAGCCACCGGCGGGACGGTGCGGGAAGAGGAGCAGGCGTGGACGGTGGCCGGGCTGCTCGGCGGCGGAGCCGGCAGCATGCTTGCCAGCCGGCTGCTGGCACCGGTCATGGCATTGGAACCGGATCGCAGGGACAGCCAGCTGGGGCTGCTGCGCTCCTGGTTGGGAGCGAACGGCAACTGGGACGCAACCGCGAAGGACCTGGGCCTGCACCGCAACAGTGTCCGGCGCCAGGTCAACGCACTGGCCGCACTGCTGGACACGGATTTCAGCCAGGCCTCCGTCCGGGCGGAGCTGTGGATTGCCCTCCAGTTCGTCGACTCCGTCAGCCCGTCTGGCACCTGAGAGCTCAAGGGCGCCGCCGCCCGGTCAGGTGCCCCAGCTGCGGTACAGGTCGGGGCGCCGCTCCGCCAGGTAGGGCACGCCGGCCCGCTCACGGCGGGGCGCGTCCGGGTCCAGTTCGGCGTACAGCAGCACCGGCGCCTCCCCTGCTGCGGCCAGCAGCTTTCCGTCCGGGCCGGCGATGACGCTTCCGCCGAGGAAACGGCACCCGTCTTCCATTCCGGAATGGTTCGCGTAGGCGATGGCCAGCTGGCTTTCCAGCGCACGGGCCCTGACCAGGATCTGCGGAACGTCGTCGAACCCGTGCGCCAGGGCGGTTGGCACCAGGAGGAGCTCGGCGCCGCCGGCGGCGGCCGCGCGCACAGCCTCGGGGAACTCCACGTCGTAGCAGATCACCATGGAGGTGGGGATTCCGTGGAAATTTACGACGGCGGGCTGTTCCGCCGCAGGGGTAAAAGCGGCACGTTCGTCAGGGCCGAAGAGGTGGACCTTGCCGTAGCCAAGCAGCGTGCTGCCGTCCGTGTCCAGCAGGGTCGCGCTAATCTGCCACTCCCCCTGCGGCGTGATCCGCGGCAAGCTGTACACGAGCCCGATGCCGTGGTTGCGGGCGATGCCGGCGAGCCGGCGGTGGAGGTCAGGGAGTTCGGCGGGGTCCAGGGCTGCCCGGACCCGGCGAGGGGCGTAGCCCACCGGAAAGAGCTCAGGGGTCACCAGCACTGCCGCGCCAGCGGCCGCCGCGTCCCGCGCCGCACTGTCTATCACTGCGCAGTTCGCGTCAACATCAAGAACATCGGCATTTGCCTGCAGGAGTGCCAACAGCACTGTTTCCACCTTCCCTACTCCGGACAGGCCCCGACTGGAAACCTTTGTCCCAGCGTAGCCACCGCCGTGGACCGTCCTACGGGACCATCTGCACCGCCGCCAAGGCGTGACGGGCTAATTGACCTACCAACTCCATCCCAATCACAAGATGACCCATGCGTTAACTTCTTGACTACAAGAGTGCAGATAGGGCAATGTTCTTAGCATGTCCGCCACCCCGCGCTCAACGAAGAGCAAGCCCAAGAACCCCGGCTCGCAATCCGCGCTGCGCCAACTTAACCAGCAGCGGATCATCGAAAGCCTCATGGGCGGACCGTCAACCCAGGCCGAACTCGCCAGGCAGACCGGACTCTCCACAGCCACCGTCTCGAACATCGTCAAAATCATGCTGGATTCGGGACTGGCGTCCACCGAACCCATTACCAGTTCGGGCCGCCGGGCCCTGAATGTCCGGCTCAACAGCAACGGTGCGGTGGCCGTCGGTATCGACTTCGGCCGGCGGCACCTGCGGGTGGTGCTGGCCTCCCTGAGCTACCACGTCATCGCCGAAGAATCGGTCATGCTGCCGCTGGGCCACCAGGCCGACGAAGGCATCCGGGCGGCGGTTGCTCTCCTCGCCAAACTCCTCGAGGAAAGCGGAACGGAACGCTCCTCGGTGGTGGGCGCCGGCGTCGGGATCCCCGGCCCCATCGACCGCCGCACCGGCACCGTGGCGCAGGGCGCCATCCTGCCGGAATGGGTGGGAATCAACATCCTCCAACACCTGGAGGATACGCTCAGAATCCCCGTCTTCATTGATAACGACGCCAACCTCGGGGCATGGTCCGAGGTCACCTGGGGCCAGCACACCGGCGTCAGCAACCTCATGTTCCTGAAGATCGGATCCGGCATCGGCGCAGGCCTCATCCTCAACGGCGCGCCCTACTACGGGAACGTCGGCATCACCGGGGAAATTGGCCACGCCACCATCCACGAACAAGGCCTGGTATGTCGCTGCGGCAACCGGGGCTGCCTGGAAACCATAGCGTCCACCACCACCATGATCGAACTCCTGAGCCGGGGCGAGGACCGCCCGCTGAACCCCGCGGACATTGTCCGGAAGGCGCTCAACCGAGACCCCGCCACCCTCCGCGTGGTTGATGACGCCGGCCTTTCCGTGGGCCGCGCCCTGGGCAACGTGGCCAACCTGATCAACCCTGAAGTCATTGTGGTGGGCGGGCCCCTGGCGGGCCTGGGAGACCTGCTGCTGGACCCCATCAGGCGGGGCCTCGTGCGGCACGCCGTGCCCGTCATTGGCGAGACCACCACCCTCACCATGTCGTCCCTTGGCGACCGCGCAGAGGCCCTCGGCGCTGCCGCCCTGGTCTTCCAACACGCGGGCATCCGCAAAATGTAGACCGTTTCGTTATCCGGCAATTGCGTTCAAGACTTGACGACAATAGCTGTGATCCAGTTTACTTTTGGATCAGACGGCCCTGCGCTTTGCCGGCCGGACAAAGAAGTCATTGCATTGGAGGGTTAGGGCAGATGACGTCCCAGACCACACAAGCGGAGCCGATCATCCTTGAGATGCGGTCCATTACCAAAGAATTCCCCGGCGTTAAAGCCTTGGCCAACGTGAACCTGCGGGTAAAGGCGGGGGAAATCCACGCCATCTGCGGCGAAAACGGGGCCGGCAAATCCACCCTGATGAAAGTCCTTTCGGGCGTCTACCCCTACGGCAGCTACGACGGCGACATCGTCTACCAGGGGCAGGTCCAGCAGTTCAAGGACATCCGGGCCAGCGAGCATGCCGGCATCGTGATCATCCACCAGGAACTGGCGCTGATTCCCGAGCTGTCCATCATGGAGAACATCTTCCTGGGCAACGAACCCACCAAGCGGGGCGTTATCGACTGGTCCGAGGCCCGGCTTCGCTCCCTGGACCTGCTGGCCCGCGTAGGCCTGCGCGAGGATCCGGACACGACCATCAAGGAAATCGGCGTCGGCAAGCAGCAGCTCGTCGAAATCGCAAAGGCGCTGAACAAGTCCGTGAAGATCCTCATCCTGGACGAGCCCACAGCAGCCTTGAACGAGTCCGATTCCCAGCACCTGCTGGACCTGATGAAGGGCCTGAAGGCTAAAGGCATCACCTCCATCATCATTTCCCACAAGCTCAACGAGATTGAGCAGATCGCCGATTCGATCACCATCATCCGCGACGGCAAGTCCATCGAGACGCTGAACGTGAAAGCGGACGGTGTGGACGAGGACCGGATCATCAAGGGCATGGTGGGCCGCACCCTGGAGTCCAGGTTCCCGGACCACACACCCAAGATCGGCGAGGTCTTCTTCGAGGTGAAGAACTGGACGGTGGGCCACCCCAACGTGCAGGACAGGCTGGTGTGCAAGAACTCCAGTTTCTTCGTCCGACGGGGCGAGATCGTCGGGTTCGCCGGGCTGATGGGCGCGGGCCGCACCGAACTGGCCAGGTCCGTCTTCGGCCGGTCCTACGGGCGGTTCATCGACGGGCACGTATATAAGGACGGCAAGGAAGTCACACTCAAGTCCGTGCGCCAGGCCATCGATGCCGGGCTTGGCTACGTGACGGAGGACCGCAAATCCCTGGGCCTGAACCTGCTGGATGACATCAAGACCACAACGGTGGCCGCCAACCTTCGCAAAATAAGCCGCCACTCCGTGGTGGACGCGAACCAGGAATTCACTGTCGCTGAGCAGTACCGCAAGTCCCTCCGCACCAAGACTCCGTCGGTGGAAGAAGGCGTGGCCAAGCTCTCCGGCGGCAACCAGCAGAAGGTGGTCCTGGCCAAATGGATGTTCACGGACCCCGACCTGCTGATCCTGGATGAACCCACCCGCGGCATCGATGTCGGCGCCAAGTACGAGATCTACGGCATCATCCAGCAACTGGCGAACCAGGGCAAGGGAGTGATTGTCATTTCCTCCGAACTCCCCGAACTCCTGGGCCTGTCCGACCGCATTTACACCATCTTCGAAGGCACCGTGACCGGTGTCCTGGACAAAGACGAGGCCAGCCAGGAAAACCTGATGAAACTGATGACCTCGAACCCCAACCGCAAAGCCGCCTGATCCCCTGGATCATCCCAGACACTTCCGGACCCAAGGACTGACCATGAACGCCCTCAAAAAGCTGTTTGGCGGCAACACCCGCCAATTCGGCATGATCTTTGCCCTGGTGGCCTTGATCGTCTTCTTCCAGATCTTCACCGAAGGCCGGACCTTGACGCCCGGCAACGTCATCAACCTCTTCAACGGCAACTCCTACATCCTGATCCTTGCCATCGGCATGGTCCTGGTGATCATCGCCGGCCACATCGACCTTTCCGTCGGTTCGGTTGCGGCGTTCGTGGGTGTCACCGTTGCCCTGGCCATCCGCGACTGGGGCATCCCCTGGTGGGCGGGCGTGCTGCTCGGCCTCGTACTCGGCGCCGCCATCGGTGCCTGGCAAGGCTGGTGGACCGCCTATGTGGGGATCCCTGCCTTCATCGTCACGCTGGCCGGCATGCTCCTGTTCCGCGGCTTCAACCAGTTCGTTGGCAAGTCCAACACCATCCCCGTCCCCAATGACTTCCAGTACCTCGGTTCCGGCTACCTGCCGGAAGTCGGGCCCAACACCGGGTTCAACAACCTCACCCTGCTCCTCGGCATCGCGGCCGCGGCGTTCGTGGTCTGGGGAGAACTGCGCTCAAGGTCCCGCGCCAAGGCCCTGGGTGCCGAGGTCCCGGAAATGTGGGTCACGGCCCTGAAGCTGGTCCTGGTCTGCGGCGCCATTCTGTACGCCACATACCTGTTCGCCACCGGCCGGCCCGGAACCTCGTTCCCCATCCCCGGCCTCATCCTCGCTGTGCTGGTACTGCTCTACGGCTTCATCTCCTCCCGCACCATCCTGGGCCGGCACGTTTACGCAGTGGGTGGCAACCGGCACGCCGCCGAGCTGTCCGGCGTGCAGTCCAAGAAGGTCAACTTCCTGGTGATGATGAACATGTCCATCCTGGCCGGCCTGGCCGGCATGATCTTCGTGGGACGGTCCACGGCATCGGGCCCGTTCGACGGCGTGGGCTGGGAACTGGACGCCATCGCCGCAGTCTTCATCGGCGGCGCCGCAGTGACCGGCGGCGTGGGCACCGTGGTCGGGTCCATCATCGGTGGCCTGGTCATGGCTGTACTGAACAACGGCCTCCAGCTGCTCGGCGTCGGCGCCGACCTTACCCAGATCATCAAGGGCCTGGTGCTGCTGATCGCCGTCGCCTTTGACGTCTACAACAAGAGCCAGGGCAAGAAGTCCATCATCGGCCTGCTGACCAGGAACATGGGCCGGTCCGGCGGCGGCCCCAGCAGCCCCACCCAGCCCGACGAAACCACCTCCACCAAGGAAGCGATTGCCAGGGAAGCCTGAGCTTTGCAACCGAATAGCGGTAATCCATCACAAAGAAAGAGAAAACCAACTATGCGAATGTTTGGTAAAGCAGGAAAGGCCGCAGCGGTAGCTGCCATCGCAGCACTGGCGCTGACGGGCTGCGGCCGCTCGGAAACCCCCTCGGGCGGAGCGAGCGGCGGCGCCGGAGGATTCGATCAGAAGTCCTCCATCGGCGTCGCACTTCCGCAGAAGACCAGCGAAAACTGGGTCCTCGCGGAGAAGCTGTTCAATGACGGCCTCAATGGCGCGGGTTTCAAGGCTGACGTCCAGTTCGCCAACGGTGGCGTATCCGAGCAACAGAACCAGATCAGTGCCATGGTCACCAAGGGTGCCAAGGTCATCATCGTGGGCGCCATCGACGGCTCCCAGCTGGGCACCCAGCTCAAGCAGGCCAAAGATGCCGGCGCAACGATCATTGCCTACGACCGGCTGCTGCTGAACACCGACAATGTGGACTACTACGTGGCCTACGACAACTTCAAGGTTGGCGTACTGCAGGGCCAGGCCCTGCTTGACGGACTGAAGGCCAAGAAGCCCAACGGCCCGTACAACGTCGAACTGTTCGCCGGTTCCCCTGATGATGCCAACGCCAAGGTCTTCTTCGACGGCGCCATGAGCGTCCTGAAGCCGAAGATCGATGATGGCACGCTCAAGGTTCTGTCCGGCCAGACGAATTTCGAACAGGCTGTCACCCAGGGCTGGAAGGCCGAGAACGCCCAGCGCCGCGCTGACACGCTGCTGACCGGCAGCTACACCAGCGCTTCCCTGGACGGCGTCCTCTCCCCCAACGACACCCTGGCCCGCGCAGTCCTGACCTCCGTCAAGGCAGCCGGCAAGCCTCTCCCCGTGGTGACTGGCCAGGACTCCGAGGTTGAGTCGGTCAAGTCCATCATGGCGGGCGAGCAGTACTCCACCATCAACAAGGACACCCGCAAGCTCGTTGAGCACGCCATCACCATGGTGAAGGACCTCCAGGCCGGCAAGGACCTGGAAATCAACGACAAGGATTCCTACAACAATGGCGTCAAGACCGTTCCGGCCTACCTGCTGGAGCCGGTCATCGTCACCGCCGCCAATGTGAAGACCGCTTACTCCGACGATCCGGTTCTCGGCCCGATCACCAAGTAGCACTTCGCATTACCTTCTAACGCAACAGCCCGGCTCCCATGTGGGGGCCGGGCTGTTTCCGTTCCCGCCTGGCGCTGCCGGCGGCCTGCCCTACTGCTTAACCTTGAGCACTCCGGGCCCAGTGAACTTCAGCGCATGGTTCTTCACTGCCTGCGGGGTGCTGAATGCTTTGTAACCATAGACATCGGCGGGGTCCCAGCCCACGTCGGTGGTGAAGTCCCAGCCCGTCCAGTCCGGAGCCGGAACACCGCCGGCTTCTGCTTCAGCCAGTGCCTCCGCGCGGTTCTGCTCAAACGAGGCCTTTGCAATGGCGTTGAGGTCCGTGGGCTGACCGTTGTACCAGGACCCGGTGTCGCTGAACCGGTTGCCGTTGTAGCTGCTGACCATGATCGACGGGTCTGCGCCGGGACCCGTGAACTCGAAGGCATTGCGTTCGGAGAAGATCCGCGACTCGTAGCCTGCGCCGAGGAAGTAGCTGCTGCCGCCCTGGGCCTCGCTCACCAACGGGTATTGCGGATCGTCGGTGCTGCCGGAGAAGTAATTGTTGACCACGTGGACCTGGCCAAACCGGACACGGGGTGCGCGCTGCTGGAGGTTCTCGAAGTAATTGCCGATGTAGGTGACGCGCAGCTTGCCGCCGTCCTTGTCAACGTGCTCGTCGCCGGAACCCAGGAGCATTGTCTTGTCATGGTTGGAGAGCCTGCTGTTGGAAATGGTCACGAAGTCCGTGCCGTCCTTCAGGTCGAGCAGGCCGTCGTGCCGGTTGGCCGGCTTGCCGTTGGGGCCCTTCGGAGCTTCGCTGTCCGGGAACCGGCCATCGGTGAGGCTGACATGGTCAATCCACAGGTGGTCCGATGTCACCGAGGATACGGCGTCAAACCGCGCGTTCCAGGCGCCGTTGCCGTCATCCGGCGACCAGGTGGTGAAGAAGTCCACCGGCGCTTCCACGCTGAGGTTCCGCATCACCACGTTCGTGGCACTCAGCATCACGATGTTGGCACCAACGAATCCTGAGTGGTCACCTACGCCAACCAGTGTGGTGTTGCTGGGCAGGCTGACCTCGATCTGCCGCTTCATGTTGTTGCTGCCGGTCTGGCGCAGCTGGCGCTGCTTCTTGCAGTACTCGAACGTCTGGTCGCTCCAGACCTTGCCGCCGGGGCCAAAGCAGGAGATGTACTGGTTGATGTCGTAACCCGGAGCGTAGTCCTGCTCGCCCAGGATCCGCCCGTCCGGGGTTTGGTTGCCGTCGATGGTCCCCTTGACGTAGACAATCTTCGGAGCGGTCGGTTGGCCGTTGTTGGCCAACGCGGCCTTCAGCTCCGCGAGGGTACTGACTTCGTAGCGGCTCCCGGCAGGTGCGCCGGCACCTCCGTTCGTGCCGCGTCCGACGGCGGCCCAACCGGTGGGCGCCGCGTCGTCGGCTTTGATCACTCCTCCGCCGGTCGGGGCGGGGCCAGCCATCGCGGGGGCGGTCCCCGCAAGGCCGGCGGCGAGCGCGATGGCGGCTGCCGATGCTGCGATTCCGACGGGACGTCGGACCCTTTGGGACGTGGAAGTGCGTGCGAGATCGCGTTTAGGGGACGTCATTGGCCTAATTTCCGGCATGCCACAGAGACCACATGCCTTGAGGGGTGCGGATGAAATGGTGGGAAGCCGTTGCTGAGAAAGCGGTTTCCGAGCAACTGCTTAATTCTTACGCGCGTCATGACAAGACTGTCAAGGGGTCTTCACAGTCCAAACACAGGTTCAGCCGGATTCCTGCACAGCATGCCCGGCGAGGGTGGATCCGACGCTGGCCTCCCCGGCCGGCACCTGAACCATAGGAGAAACGTGAGCGTCCTTGCCCGGAGTGTAGGCAACGCCTTCAGAAACAAAGTCAGGACCGCAGCCGTCGTTGCAGTGCTGGCCGTTGCCATCGGACTGGCGCTTGCCATGCTGGTGGCCAACCAGGCCGTCGGAGCGAAAGTCCAGGAGCTCAATGCGTCCGTCGGAACCGTCCTGACCGTGAACCCGGCCGGAGGCCAGGGCTTCGAAGGTGGTGGTGAGCCGCTTACCGCCGAGCAGGCAACCGCTGCAGCCGCCGTGCCCAACGTGAGTACCGTCGTCGGGACCTCCTCGCTCCGTCTGCGGAACGCCACGGAAGCTGCAGCCCAGGCGGCAACGGGACAAACCGGCCAGGGTGGTCCCGGTGGGCAGGGCGGTCCCGGCGGGCAAGCGGCCGCCACCCTGACCACCAGCCTCACGGCGGCAGTGGACGCGGGAACTCTCGGTAACCGCAACCAGCAGTCAAACGGAACCACGGGATCCACAGGGTCAACCACGCAGCCCATGCGGTCACTGCCCATCACGGCCACCGGCATCGGCGCCGAGGTGGACACCACGGGCAAGGCGCTCACCATCACCGAAGGCACAGGGTTGGGCGACTACACCGCCGAGTCCACGAACGCCCTCCTGGGCACCACCCTGGCGGAGAAGAACAACCTCGCCGTCGGCTCTACATTCACCATCAACGACCAGACCTACACCGTTGCAGGTTTGTTCGACGCCGGCACCGCCTTCGGCAACAATGCCGCGTACGTGACCCTTCCCACCGCCCAGGCTCTCGCCGGGACCCCCACCGAACTGTCCACCATGATCGTCACAGTGAACTCGTTGGAGAACGTCGATTCCACCAAGACCGCCCTGCAGGACGCGCTCGGCACTGACAAGGCGGACGTCACCCAGGGACAGAACCTGGAGACCGCCGTCAGCTCGCTGGGCAGCGTCAAGAACATCTCCTTCATCGCCTTCGTCGCCGCACTCGGCACCGCCGGGCTGATCATCCTGCTCATCATGGTCATGCTGGTCCGCGAGCGCCGGCGGGAGATCGGCGTGCTGAAGGCCATCGGCGCTCCCAACAGGACCATCGGCCTGCAGTTCGTCCTCGAAGCCCTCGTCCTTGCGGCGCTGGGCAGCGCGGCGGGCGCAGTTATCGCCGCCTTTGCCAGCAGCGGGATCGCTTCCGCGCTGATCAGCACCAACAGCACCAGTACGACGACGGCCACCACCGCCGGGCGCGGAATGCCCGGCGGAGTTCCTGGCGGCGGAGCAGGCTTCCCGGGCGGCGGCACTGGTTTCCCTGGCGGGAATCCGTTCGGCGGCGCCTCCCAGCTGCTCACCTCCGTCACGGCCAGCGCCTCACCAGAGGTCATCGCGGCCGGCATCGCCGCCGTCTTCGGCGTGGCCATCATCGGCGCGCTCGTCCCGGCGCTGCTCACCGCACGCATCCGTCCCATCGAAGTCCTGCGAGGAGAATAGCCATGATTGAAGTCAAGAACCTGGTCCGCACGTTCAACTCCGGTGACCGCACCATCAAGCCGGTCAACGATGTCAGTTTCGTCCTCGAACAGGGCACCCTCGCCGCAATCGTCGGAAAAAGCGGAAGCGGGAAGAGCACCCTGCTCTCCCTCCTTGGTGCGCTGGACAAGCCCACCAGCGGAGACGTCGTCGTCAACGGCGTGAGCCTGGCAGGGATGCCCGATGCCAAACTGACTGAGTACCGCCGGCGGGACATCGGCTTCGTGTTCCAGCAGTTCAACCTGATCCCCAACCTTTCCGCCGTGGACAACGTCATGCTGCCCATGGAGTTCGCGGGAATGCGCAAGGCAGCCCGCCAGCAGCGCGCCAAGGATCTGTTGGAGCAGGTCCAGCTGGTCCAGGACAAGCACGACAGGCGCATCAACCGGCTCTCCGGCGGCGAGCAGCAGCGCGTCGCCATCGCCCGTGCCCTGGCAAACGAGCCAAAGCTGATCCTGGCCGACGAACCCACCGGCAACCTGGACGAGCAGACCGGGGACCACATCATCTCGCTCCTCAGCGCCCTCAGCCGCGACCACAACACCACCATCCTGGTGGTGACCCACGACCGTGCCCTCGCCAACAAGACCGACCGCCGGTTCCGGCTGCAGCAGGGAAAGCTGACGGAGGAACCGGCGCACCACCGGGCCCCGCTCCCGGTGACCGCCTAGCAGCGACGGGGAGGGCCGGCGTCGTGCCCTCCCCATCAGCCTCCCGGCACCCACGGGGACCAATCTCCGACGCTGCTTCAGTCCTGTGGCAGGATGACTGAATGACCGCCCCCATCGCCACACCATGGTTGTCCAGCCAAGCCGATACGGACCCCCGTTCAGCAACCGGAGCGCCCCTCCGTTGGGGAATCATCGCCACCGGTGGCATCGCCAAATCCGTGGCGCAGGACCTGGCCCTGCTGGCAGATGCCGAACTGTACGCCGTCAGCTCCCGGGGGCAGGCGACGGCGGACGCGTTCGCTGCCGCCTATGGCGTCGGCAAAGCGTACGGGGACCACGACGGCGTGCACGGCTACCAGCGGCTGCTCGCCGATGACGCGGTGGACGTCGTCTACGTTGCCACCCCGCATGCGCAGCACCACCAGATCGTCCTGGCCTCACTCCAGGCGGGCAAGCATGTCCTGTGCGAAAAAGCCTTCACCATCAACGCCCGGGAAGCGGCCGAGCTGATCGACACTGCCCGCAGCCGCAACCTCTTCATGATGGAGGCCGTCTGGAGCCGCTTCCTGCCCGGCATGCAGCGTGCCTTCGAAATTGCTGCGTCCGGCGAACTGGGCGACATCCACTGGGTCACTGCCGATCTTGGTTTCCCCGCACCGTATTCCCCCACCGCCCGGCTGTGGGCGCGGCAGGATGGTGGCGGGGCGCTGCTCGACCTCACCGTCTACCCCCTGCTTTGGGCGCTGGGAACGCTCGGGTTTCCCCAAACCGTGAGCGCCACGGGGCATGTGAACGATGACGGCGTGGACGCCCAGAATGCCCTCACGCTCGGCTACCATCACGGAGCCCAGGTCCAACTGACGTCATCGCTTTTGGCACACGGACCGCGCACGGCGACCGTCGCCGGCAGCCGCGGCTTCCTCCAAAGCGCCGGGTCGATCAACAACCCCCGCGAACTGACCGTGGCCACGGGGTGGGACGAGCGGCGGACCGAAACGTTCGACGTCGTGGGCAAGGGCTACACCTACGAGCTCCGGGAAGTGACCCGCTGCATCCAGCAGGGCATTGCCGAAAGTCCGGTAATGCCGCTGGAAGATTCGCTGAATACGATGCGCCTTTTTGACGGCGTACGGGCCCAGCTGGGCGTCAGCTACCCGAATGACAGGCATCACTGAAGCCGCGGCGCTTCGCAAAATAAGGCGTCAATGACGTGACAATATGGGCCGGAAATCCTTGCGCTTTTTAGCAAGCGGAATCATTTTCTGTCACATTCTTTTTTATTGACCCCTAGACTTTCGACGATAAGCAGTCTTAGGATTTTGCCATCGTCGTTTTCTAACGGTACTGGGGGTGGTACTCATGGCTAATGCACATTCGCCGTGGCGTGCCATGCGTCCCGTGTTGCTTGCCGGGGCCGCGGCCATTGGCTGGTTAACGATGTCTTCCACGGCGGCATCAGCCGATACCCTTTCTGAGGCTTCGTCCCTCCTGGGCGGTGTCACCAGCTCCGTAACATCGTCGGTTTCCTCGGTGACAGGCAAGGTTGCCGGAACTGTCCCAACGGATTCGCAGCCTTCGACTACCGCTCCGACGCCGGCCCCCGCACCTGTACCCGGCCAGCCGGCAGGACTGCTGCATCCGGTAGCAAACCAGGTTTCGGCTGTGGCAGACAACCTGATCTCCTCCGTGCCCGTGGTGAACCGAGTAGTTCCAACGGGCACAGTTTCCGCCTTTGCAACGCCGATCGTTGAGGTTGCTGACGGGACCACTGCGGTCCTCGTTGAAGCTGTCGTTCCGCCGGTTGCCGAGGCCATCCCCGTGCTTGAACCGGTGTTGGTCCCGGTGTCCGACCTCGTGACCGGCTCCGACCCGCTTCCGCTTCCCGATCTGTCCGGAACCTTGCCGCTGGAAGAACTGCCGGCCTCCGGACCCGTCGCCGCGGACGGGACAAATCCCGTCGAGCCCCTGCTCAATGCCGCCGTTGCGGTGCCGGCCGAGTCGTTCGGCACAGCCGAATCGGACCCGGCAGCCGGGGCGAACACTGCGGCGCCGGTCCTGGCGGTCTTCCCGGGCCACGGTGCGGCATTCCTTGCGGAAACCGCCGGCATCGAGCCTGCTGTGCACCACTCGGGTGGCGGCGACGCCGGCCAGCCGGCCACTGATGACCCCGCGCACCAACCGACGCAGTCCCCTGCCGTTCCGGGTACCGGCACTGGCAGTGGAGGGTCTGCTTCGGTCGCCTTCGGTTCCGCCGCCTGGCTGAGCGCCTACGACTTTGATCATTTCCTCTCCCGCGCCGTCCTGGCCCGGGAAGACCGCGAACATACCCCCGCACCGGTGTCCTTCGACCCCGGTTCTTCGCCTGACTAGTTGAGTCCCGGCTGCCCCTTTGCGGCAGCGCGCGGCCATATGGGCAGCTGCATCAGCGCCCTTCTTCAACTTCTTCAGGAGAAACCATCATGAGTTCCAACCTTCGCAGGGGGCTGCTTGGCACCCTCTTTGCCGGTGGACTGCTGGCATTCGGCTGCACAGCAGCGAACGCGGCGGACACCACCAACACCACCGGATCGGATCTTTCCGCATCCGCCCTGATCTCGGCGGCGGCGTCCGCTGATACGACGTCGTTGGGCCTGCTGGGTGACCCAACGCCGTCCGACTCAACGGGCGTCGCCGCCGTAGTGGACGTCGCACTGAACGCCGGAGACACCACCGCCGGAGCCGGCAGCGGGCTTGCTGCGGCCGCCGTAGTCGGCCTGGGCCTCGGGGGCAGCAGCACTGCTCCCGAGGCAACGACGGCCGATGTGGCGGTCCAGGCTGATGTGAACGTCGGCCTGGGTACCAATTCAGCCATGACGGAACCGGCCCCCGCGGCCCCGGCGGCCGATGTAGCTGTTGCCGCAGATGCGGTTGTGGACCTCGGCGGCGTCACCGGCACCAACGGTGCAACCAACGACGGCCTCACCGCCGTCGTCGACGCAGACGTCAACCTTGGCCTCGGCAACGCCGGAACCACGGACGGCACGGCCACTGATGTAGCGGTGGACGCCGATGCAATCGTGGACCTCGGCGGCGTCACCGGCACCAACGGTGCAACCAACGACGGCCTCACCGCCGTCGTCGACGCAGACGTCAACCTCGGTCTCGGCAACACCGGAACCACGGACGGCACGGCCACTGATGTAGCGGTGGACGCCGATGCAATCGTGGACCTCGGCGGCGTCACCGGCACCAACGGTGCAACCAACGACGGCCTCACCGCCGTCGTCGACGCAGACGTCAACCTTGGCCTCGGCAACACCGGAACCACGGACGGCACCTCCAGCAACGGCGGACTCGATACTGCCATCGACCTCGGCCTCGGCAACACCGGCGGAGTGGATGCCGGCATCGACCTCGGGGTTGACCTGGGCGTAGACCTTGGCACCGGCGGCGTTGGCACAGAGACCCCGGGTACTGAAAACCCCGGAACCGGTACACCCGGCACGGAGAACCCGGGCGATGGCAACACCGGCGGCGTTGGCACCGTGGATCCCGGAACAGGCACCCCGGGCACCGAAACCCCGGGCACTGAAAACCCTGGCAACGGCACCGGCACCACCGGCGCAGGCACGGCCGGAACCAACGGCATCTCCGTAGCTCCCGCCGGTTCAACAGCAGTCAGTGGCGTGATCGCCGCCGACACCACACCGCGAAGCGCTCCTGCCCAGGGTGGTGCGGCCGCATTGGCCAACACCGGCTTGGACGCCTCCCTCGTCCCGCTGGCCCTGCTGCTCCTGGCCGCCGGGCTCCTGGTGCTCCGCAAGCGCAGGACTTCCTGACACACACACACCTGCGTTTCATTCCCTGACCAAAGTGGGAAAGCGTCCGTGAATCGCGCCTGAAGCGGCAGCACTCCACGGGCTGCAGGAAAGGAGGACCACAACACAGAAACCAAAAAGCACGCAAAACATGTCATCAGCACACATGTCCTTGTGGCCGATGGTCCGGCGGCGGATGTTGGAGTTCCGCCGCCGGACCCTCGGTGTGTG
Organism: Pseudarthrobacter equi; assembly: GCF_900105535.1. Lineage (NCBI taxonomy): Bacteria > Bacillati > Actinomycetota > Actinomycetes > Micrococcales > Micrococcaceae > Pseudarthrobacter > Pseudarthrobacter equi. The sequence continues at coordinate 1,598,309 of NZ_LT629779.1, read as the reverse complement.
CGCCGCGAAACGCAAGGTCAATCGCCGGGCAGCCCCTCCGCCGGTATGATTTGAGTACGACAGTGCCGCATCGCACCGGGAGGGACGGGACATGGTGGCGGAATCGCCCAGCTCCACCACGAACGAGGTTGTCGGCGGTCGCTACCGGTTGAATGAGGTCATTGGCCGCGGGGGAATGTCTTCGGTGTACAGCGCCCGGGACGAAAACCTTGGCCGTGACGTGGCCCTTAAGCTCTTCGCCCCGCAGGCCCCGGACACCGAGGAACTGAAACGCCAGGAAGCGGAAATCCAGCTGCTGGCCACTTTGAACCACCCCGGACTCGTCACGCTTTTCGACGCCGGCATCGATACCCGGATCCCGGACGAGCCACGGCCGTTCCTCACCATGGAGCTCGTGGAGGGCCAGGACCTCCGCGGCCGCATCCGCCACAGCCGTGTCCCGCTGGAAGAACTGGCAGTCATCGGCGCCGGAATCGCAGACGCCCTGGCCTACGTCCATGGGCTGGGCGTGATCCACCGTGACATCAAACCTGCCAACATCCTGCTGGTCCAGATCCGCCCCGGCGAACCACTGCGCCCCAAGCTCACCGACTTCGGAATTGCGCGGATCGCGGACTCCACCCGCCTCACCACCACCGGAACCATGGTGGGCACTGCCGCGTACCTCAGTCCGGAACAGGCGCTGGGCCAACCGCTCTCCGGTGCCACGGACATCTATTCGTTCGGCCTCGTACTGATTGAATGCATCAAGGGCACCGTCGAATACCCCGGCGGCGCCGTGGAGTCCGCGGTGGCCCGGCTGCACCGGGCACCCGAGATCCCGGACGACCTCCCCGCAGAGTGGGCGCAGCTCCTCCGCTCGATGACTGCCGTCGAACCCCTGGAGCGCCCATCCGCCGCGGACATCGAGACCGCCCTGCGCCAAGCCCTCGTCTCACCCGCTTCCACACCCGGCGAACTCGCACCCGAAAGCACCAGGGTGCTGCCGGCCATGCCGTTCCACCCGCCGTCGATCACCGCGGAAGAGTCAGTGGACGAGTTGCGGGAAGCGGCAGCTTCAACCCAGACCCAGGAACCTGAAGCCAGGAACCTCCATCCGCGGGCCCGCACCAAGCGCTTCTGGCTCGCGGTGATCCTAACGCTCATAGTGGTGGCGGCTGCTGTTGCCGCGGTGATCCTGACCCTGTCCACGCAGTCTCCCGCCGACGTCGTGCCGTATCCCACTGTCACCGGGGAACTCGGCGATCACCTGAAGGAACTGCAGAAGAGCGTCGAACCGTGACCCCTGGAAACCACGGGGCGCTGACCGTCCGCTGGTCCGCGGCGATGCTGGCCGCCGGATTGCTCGCCGGCTGCGGGACCGGCGAAACGGGGCTCCAGCGCGATGCCGCCAAGCAGTTGCAGGCACGGGTGCTTGAGGTAACGCAGGCGTCATCGCAGAACGATCCCGCCACCGCCCTCAGTGCGCTGAAAGGCCTCGAAACCGAACTCGGGAACGCACAGTCGAAGGGTGGCATCTCGGACGAACGCCGCCGCAGCATCACCACCATTGCCGCCGCAGTCCGGGCCGATCTGACCGACGCCATCGCCAAGACCGACCAGGCCAAAGCCCGGGCCGAAGAGGAGGCCCGCCAGGCGGCCGAACAAGCGGCTCAGCAAACCCCGCCCGCCCAGGAAGCCCCCGCGCCGTCCACGGTGCAGCCCTCCGGTGAGGACAAGGGCAAGAAGGACAACGCGGGCAAGGGTAAGGGCAGCGGATAGCGGCCCGCCAATGCAGCGTACGACGCCGGAAGGGACGTTGGGCGCTGCTCTCCACTTTGTGAGCGGCACAAGAAAGAGGCGGTGCCCCGGAACAGATCCGGGGCACCGCCTCTCTTGTGAAACTGCCGCAGCAGCCCGCCGCTAGCTCAGGCTGTCGATGACCTTGTTCAGGGTTGCGGACGGCCGCATGACAGCAGAGGCCTTGGCGTCTTCGGGGTGGTAGTAGCCTCCGACGTCCACGGGCGAGCCCTGGACCGCAGCCAACTCACCAACGATGGCTTCCTCCTGGGAGGAGAGTTCCTTGGCGACGGCGCTGAATGCGGCGGCCAGGTCGGCGTCGTCCGTCTGCTTGGCCAGTTCCTCGGCCCAGTAGCGGGCCAGGAAGTAGTGGCTGCCGCGGTTGTCCAGTTCGCCGGCGCGGCGGCTCGGGGACTTGTTCTCCAGCAGGAACGTGCCCGTGGCGCGGTCCAGCGTGTCCGCCAGGACCTGGGCGCGGGCGTTGCCGGTGGTGGTGGCCAGGTGCTCGAAGCTGACGGCCAGGGCAAGGAATTCGCCCAGGCTGTCCCAGCGGAGGTGGTTTTCCTTCAGCAGCTGCTGGACGTGCTTGGGGGCGGATCCGCCGGCGCCGGTCTCGAAGAGTCCGCCACCGTTCATCAGCGGAACAACCGAGAGCATCTTGGCGCTCGTGCCCAGTTCCAGGATGGGGAACAGGTCCGTGAGGTAGTCGCGGAGGACGTTGCCGGTGACGGAGATGGTGTCTTCGCCCTTGCGGATCCGGTCCAGGGTGAACGCGGTGGCCTTGACCGGGGACAGGATCTGGAGGTCCAGGCCCTCGGTGTCGTGGTCCTTCAGGTACTCGTTGACCTTGGCGATGAGGTTGGCGTCGTGGGCGCGCTCCTCGTCCAGCCAGAACACTGCGGGCGTCTGCGAGGCGCGGGCACGGGTGACGGCCAGCTTGACCCAGTCACGGATGGGGGCGTCCTTGGTCTGGCAGGCGCGCCAGATGTCGCCGACGGAAACTTCGTGTTCGAGCAGGACCTTGCCGGATCCATCCACAACCTGGACGGTGCCGGCTTCCTGGATCTCGAAGGTCTTGTCGTGGCTGCCGTATTCCTCGGCTGCCTGTGCCATGAGGCCCACGTTGGGGACGGTGCCCATGGTGGTGGGGTCGTAGGCGCCGTTGGCGCGGCAGTCGTCAAGGACCACCTGGTAGATGCCGGCGTAGGAGCTGTCCGGCAGGACTGCCAGGGTGTCGGCTTCCTTGCCGTCCGGGCCCCACATGTGGCCGGAGCTGCGGATCATGGCAGGCATGGACGCGTCCACGATGACGTCGGAGGGGACGTTCAGGGTGGTGATGCCCTTGTCCGAGTCCACCATGGCCAGTGCCGGGCCGTCTTCGAGGCCCTTCTTGATCAGGTTCTGGACGCCGTCGCGGACATCCGCGGGCAGGTCCTCGAGTCCGCTGACGATGGCAGCGAGGCCGTTGTTGGGGCTCAGGCCGGCGGCGGCGAGCTGCTTGCCGTAGGTGTCGAAGAGTTCGGAGAAGTAGGCCTTGACCACGTGGCCGAAGATGATGGGGTCCGAGACCTTCATCATGGTGGCCTTGAGGTGTGCGGAGAAGAGCACGCCCTCTTCCTTGGCGCGGGCAACCTGGGCCTTCAGGAACTCGTTCAGGGCTGCGGCGCGCATGACGGTGCCGTCGATGACCTCGCCGGCCAGGACCGGGAAGGCCTTCTTGAGGACCTTCACCGAGCCGTCTTCACGGACCAGCTGGATGGCGATGGTGCCTTCCGATTCAATGACAACGGACTTCTCGTTGGAGCGGAAGTCGTCCTGGCCCATGGTGGCCACGTTGGTCTTGGACTCAGCGGTCCAGGCACCCATGGAGTGCGGGTTCTGGCGTGCGTAGTTCTTGACTGACAGCGGTGCGCGGCGGTCCGAGTTGCCTTCGCGCAGGACCGGGTTTACTGCCGAGCCCTTGATCTTGTCGTAGCGCGAGCGGACGGCGGTCTCTTCATCCGAGGTGGGGTTGTCCGGGTAATCCGGCAGTGCGTAGCCCTGGCCCTGCAGCTCTGCGATGGCGGCCTTCAACTGCGGGATCGAAGCGCTGATGTTGGGCAGCTTGATGATGTTGGCTTCCGGCGTCTTCGCCAGCTCACCCAGTTCAGCAAGGGCATCACCGGTCTGCTGCTCAGGAGTGAGGTAATCGCCGAACACAGCGATGATGCGGCCGGCGAGCGAGATGTCGCGGGTCTCCACCTCCACACCTGCAGTCGAAGCGAACGCCTCGATGATCGGCAGGAACGAATAGGTAGCCAGCATCGGCGCTTCGTCGGTGTGGGTGTAGATAATCTTGGACATGCGCGGGCGTCTCCCTGAAGGTCGGCTTGGTTGTGAAACCTTTGTCTATTTCACCAAGTACAACTTACCCGAGGACACCGATTTGAACCCTACCGGGAACGCTGGATGACCCCGCCGTGAGCAGGATTACAGCGATAGAGAAGTGTACGACGACGGCGCCCGCCCGGGTGCCCCACCCCGCCCCGCGTCGGGCTCCTGACCTGCGGCTCCGCAGCCCCCTTTCCGCTGCAGGGTAAGTCACTCCTGTTTACTTATATGTGACGCGCGCGATAAATTCTTGAAGTCGATCCGCGCCCTCTCCCCCGGGGCATTTTCCGTTCAGACAGGACAACAATGACACGCACCCGGTCCCTGGCTTCCGGCATCCTGAGCTTCTCCGCCGCAGCCGTTCTGGCTCTGACCACCGCCGGCGGCGCTTCCGCTGCGCCGGCCTCCCCATCGCCCTCAGACGAGAAGGCCCTTCCCTCCATCGTGCGCCTGGCCGTGAACAGCGCCGGTGCCGCCGACTACTGGACATCCGAGCGAATGCAGCAGGCACTCCCCGGTGATGTCCTGGCGGCCAAGGCCATGGACCGCGGAAACAACGCCAACCCGGCGTCCGTCGAACGGGGCAAGAACGCCAAAGTAAAGGCCAGCAAGGGCAAAGACACCAGCACCACATCCGTAGCCCACATCGGCAAAGTGTTCTTCAGCATGGGTGGCGCCAACTACGTCTGCTCCGGCAACGCCGTGACCTCGGAAAACAAGAGCACCGTGTCCACGGCGGGACACTGCGTGATCGGCGGCCCGGGCCAGGAGGCCACGAACTTCACGTTCGTTCCCGCCTATGACAACGGCAAGGCACCGTACGGCAAGTGGACCGCAAGGGAACTCTTCACCACTGACGAGTGGAGCTCCTCCGGCAACATCGCCTACGACACTGCATTCGCGGTCATGGACCCCCTCAATGACGCCCTCCTCACGGACGTGGTGGGCGGCTCCGGCGTCGCCTTCAACCAGGAACGCGGCCTGTCCTACACGTCCTACGGTTACCCGGCGGACAAACCGTTCACCGGCCTGACCCTCAAGAGCTGCACCGGTACGGCCAGCCCGGACACCATCAACAAGGACTTCGGCACCCAGGGGATTCCCTGCGACATGACCAGCGGCTCCTCCGGCGGCCCCTGGTTCATCGGGTCCGGCCCTGGCGGCATGCAGAACTCGATCAACAGCTACGGCTACAGCGGCTCCAAGGTCATGTACGGCCCGTACTGGGGCAAGGTCATCGAAAATGTGTACAACGATGCCTCAGAGTCCTAGCAAGGAACCCCGCGAAGGCGTGGCCCACATTGAGGTAACCCAGACGCACGAGGAGATCCTCGAGTACTGGACGGACGAACGGATGGCGGAGGCCAAGCCCCGCGAGCTGGTGCTCCGGCCGGAACCTGAAGAGCAGCACCCGGAAGCCCAGGACTAAGCGAACAAACGAACGACGGCGCCTGCCCCCTGCGAAGGGGACAGGCGCCGTCGTTCGTTAAAGCAGCCGCTCAGTGGAAGAAGTGGCGCGCCCCCGTGAAGTACATGGAGATGCCGGCTGCGTTGGCCGCAGCGATGACTTCCTCGTCGCGGACGGAACCGCCGGGCTGCACGACGGCGCGGACGCCGGCGTCGATCAGGATCT